>JAVYVJ010000001.1:600000-757268 GCA_038727705.1 Zestosphaera sp.
ACCCCTGTTTGCAAATCCTATTGACTCTATGCTTAACGCGGCTGTGATCGTATATGCGTCGTGAATTTCAGCTACATCTACATCCCTAACTTCAATGTTAGCCATCTTCATAGCATTCCCTAAAGAAATCCTTGAAGCAAGCATGTCATCAAGTTCTATTCTTGAGGATAGGTCAGTACTATCTATAGCGTTGCCTACACCCGCAATCACTACTGGCGAGTCGTTGATCTTCCTGAAGTCCTCACTGACCAGGTATGCTGCAGCCGCCCCATCACTGAGAGGGCATGCATCGTAGAGTCTTATTGGCTCGGCTATGATGGGGGAGTTCATGACGTCCTCTAATGTAATTCTATTTCTTAATTGGGCGAAGGGGTTTTGGGATGCATTCTCATGCATGAGCACAGACCACTGTGCGATCTCCTCATACTTAACACCATGCCTCTCCATGTAGTATCTCATAATCAATGCGTTAAGTCCTGAGAAGGTAACTCCATATATCAGTTCATAATCAGCGTCAGCTGCATAGGCCAGACCCCTGATCACATCGCTTGAAGGTCTCTCAAAGAGTTTCTCAACACCGACTACAAGCACTTTCCTGAAGAGGCCTGAAGCCACTAGGGAGTACCCTGCCATTATGGCGGCGCCCCCAGATCCACACGCCCCCTCCACCTTAAAGCCGCTGACCCCCCTCAAACCTACGTGATCCCCTATAAGGGATGCGAGGCTCTCCTGCTCCACAAGACTACTTAGCATGTTGCCGACCACTATTGCCTCAGGCTTTTCGTTGCCTGCATCCTCTATAGCTTCGAGGGCCGCTAACCCGCCCAAGTCCCTCAATGCCACATTCATGTGCCTTCCTACTCTAGTCATCCCTACTCCAGCCACGTAGACTCTCCTCAAGTTAGCCACCGGAGCATTTCATATACAGTATGATAATGCCCTCAGATATGGATCCACCGACGAAAACGAGCTTCTCACCATCGTTGCACCTCTCAGCCACCTTAACCAGGGCAAGGGCCGTGCCGAGACTCCCTTTATAACCCGACTTCCTAATTTCCTCAGCCACTGAGGAGTCAGCACTCTTAAGCTTGAGCGAAGCTAGTACTCTATCAAGTAGTCTTGGATTATTTACAAACCCACTAACCACCCTGACTTGACCGTTCCTAACCCTCCTAGACTTAGAGAGTTTCGTGAGTATCCGGGACGTGGTGGATGTTGAGGCTTCAACTATCAACTCACTTAACGCTCTCTCGTCAGTGATCTCGGTCTTTAAGAAGCCCAGGAACTCCTTCTTCAACTCATACCTAGATATGAGGGTCTTCCCTTTGCTGTTCAGAGTTAAAGTCACTGACCCCGCAGGGGGGTCGGCGCTGACGGCCGTGAGGACGGAGGGCGTGTTTCTGATGCTATATGCTAATCCCTCACTGAATGACTTAAAGGTCACTATAGGAGCGTCGCTTCTTCCTATCAGATCAAGGACCACGTGAAAATCCACATCCTTCTTGCCATCGTAGACGAAAACAAAGGAGCTACCGTCATTAATGCTCAGTCTGTTGAGCGTCTCATACGCCATTGTTATCTCATCCTCATCCCTATAGGGTGAGGGCAGTCTCGCACCGTTAACGCTAACGGAGAATCGAGGGATATAGAGCCTCCATTCCTTAAGGGCTGGCATCCTTACCACCCTGAATAATATGGGGGTCACTTCTTTTATTGTTTAAGTCTTGATTAATCAATTGTCTAATATACTGCATCCTCGGGCTTAAGGTAGGGCGGATTGTGTGTTCGCATGCTTATATTTTCTTAATGGGCTAATCTACTCTTAGTAAGGGTTAACGTATGGTCGCGATGCGTAAAGCACTACTGCTGGCGTTAGCGGTCGCTCTCATATCATATACAATACTGTTTCTAGTCATGTACCTCAGTGATATAAGCTTCGTCTATGATATCCTGTTGCGAAGGAAGAGTCTAGGATACGCCTTACTAGCTCTGACCTCTAGGATGGCATCGGTCACCCTACATGCGCTGACCTTCTATGTTCTAGTGAAAATGTTTGGAGGGATTGCCCTGAGCGACGTTTTGAAGATAACCTACATATCTATCTTCACCGAGCTGATAGTCCCTATAGGAGGGATCACGGAAGTAACTAAGTTCGCACTCCTGAACAGGTACACTTCACTTGCGTCAAGCAGGACAATACTGGGCATAGCCTCCCACAGAGTTGTGACCACTCTAACGATGACTTTCTTCATGGTCGTCGCGTTAGTAGGTCTCCACGTCTCGTTACCCCGTGCCATGATTCTTGTGATGCCTGCCGTTGCACTACTAATAATTAACGTAGCCCTCTTGGCACTTCCCAGAAGCAGGAAACTTGAATCGCTAGTAAACAGGGTTCTCAGAACTTCAGGGAAGAGAGGTGAGCTAAGGTTTCACGAGGAGTACAACAACGAGTTCCTCAAGCTTGCGACACGTCATGACCTGATTCTGTTAGCTACCTCGCTCTCAATACTGGAGAGACTTGCTAATGTACTTCATGGATACTCCCTCTCTCTGCTTATCGGGGTCTCCCTCAATGTGTGGCAACTGGTGCTAGGATTCGACTCTATATACATGATCATGTGGCTTCTTCCAGTAGTCACGCCTGGAAATGTCGGGATTTACGAGCTAACGCAAACAGGTGTTTTGACGTTAGTAGGCACTGACAGGGGTGTGGCGGCGCTCCTTAGCGTCCTCACTAGAGTGTTTATAGTGCTAGGTGAGTACCCGTTGTTTCTGCTGGCCATGTTAAGCTTTGGAATAAGTTTAAAGAGTGTGCTGAGCTATGTAGAGGAAGCGAAGAAATCCTATCGACTTAAATAACACGGAATCGTTATGATACCTAGGTTCACCCTAATGGTGGATGAGGTTAAAGATAGGGTCATTAAGGCATTGAAGGAGGTAGAGGATCCCGAGGTGGAAATCGACGTATGGAACCTCGGCCTAATATACGATGTCTCAGTGGATGATGCTGGAGTGGTCAGGATCAGGATGACCTTTACAGCTCCGGGATGCCCGGTCGGCAAGCACTTACTTTACGAGGTATATAAAAAAGTGCTTTTGATTGAAGGAGTTAAGGATCTCCACGTTGACGTGGTCTTCACACCTAGATGGACCCCACTGAACATCACTCCAGAAGGGCGGGAGAGGTTTAGATCTAGACATGGATACGACATAGTGGAGAAATATCTGGAACTCTCTAAGAAGGGCTAACACGCTAGGAGGCCTAGTCAGATATGCCGGTGGAGGAGCACAGGAGGGAGTCCTCAAGAGTTGAGGTCAAGCTATGTTTACTGATCACAAGCAACTCAATACGTATGGGGTTAAAGAAGGACGTGATCTCCCCAACGGTCGAGAGGCTTTGCGTGGAACATGGTGTTCCCCTCGTAAACAGGTTAGTAGTTCCAAATGACGGGGAGGAGATTAAGAAAGCTTTAACGAGCCTACTTAGTGAGTGCAACGTAATCCTAGTTACTGGAGGTACTGGAATAAGTCCTAGGGATGTAAGCGTTGAGAGTTTAAGAGGTTACTGCGTGAAAGACATGCCTGGCTTTGGAGAGCTTTTCAGGTACCTGTCATTCCTGAAACACGGTTCGGCAGCCATGGCATCAAGGAGTTTCGCCTGCGTAGTCGGCAGTGCATTGATATTCGTCGTTCCGGGCTCCCCTGACGCTGTTGAGACTGCCATGAGCCAACTCATCCTACCTGAGGCACGTCACCTACTGTACGAACTGTCAAAAACCTAGTAGTAAGTGAGGGCATTGCCCTACCGCCCTATGGAGTTTCTTATCTCATCACGCATCATCAGCTTCGAATATATGTTGGACGTCTCCTCCCTATCCCTCTCCACTATACTGACTCGACCGGCGTTGACGTCAAGCCTTAGCAGGATGTAAGAAGGGGTCCAGGAGGAAGGTTTTATTCGTCTATCCAGGCAAAGATTAGCCAGTATCTCCTTCAGTATTGCTATATTACTTCTTAATAACACCTCCTGCGTGTCGATTCTAGGAGGTCTGAATAGTGTAGGAGCCCACCATCTCCTAGACTTGCCTCGCTCTGAGTCCTCCGGTCTTGATATCAAGTCGCTGAAGAACTTTCTAGCCTCCTCACTGTCACTCAATATTGACTCGACCTTCTCAGCGTCTCTAAGCAATTCATACTCACTGCAACCCTCATGCTTAAGTTTCACTACCTCAATAGTAGGGTATGTGAGAACTTTTGTATTCTTGTCAAGTCTCCTTATTGTAAGGAATCTCAGCAATGGGTTCTTGAGAACGTGACTTAGATAGCACTCAATCACCAGCCTTTCACCACGAGTTCTGCATTCATTGAACTCGGCTATCGCGACAGGAAACCACATCAGCACTCCTTCACGCTGCTTGGGATAAGCCTCAATGAACGTCATTGCATCCCCGACTATATCCTGATACGCTAAATAATTTAATTATCTTATCCTCCATATACTCAAGTAGCGGTGTAAGCGATGACTGAGAACATAGTGCTGCCGCCGAGGCAGTATAGGTTAATCCAATGTCTAGCTACGTCTGAGGAAGCGTTAACCGTTACTAAAGTAGGCAACATGCTCGGCCTCAGAGAGTCAGACCTTATGCGGGACCTGGCGGAGCTCGAAAGTAAGTCTTTAGTTAGGTTGGAGAGACGTGTAAGCTACTCTATCAAGCTAAGTAACCTAGGTCTCAAGTACCTTGAGGAAGGCCTCCCTGAGGAACGGCTTCTAAAGCACCTGCAGATGCGTGGAGGGAGTGCCCCCCTGGAGGATCTGAGGAAGTTAGGGCTTAACGAGGATGAGGTCAAGGCCGCTTTAGGTCAGTTGCGTAAGCATAGGCTAGTGAAACTCGAGAAAGGATTAATAACGCTGGTTAACGGGGGTGTTGAAAGCCTTTCCTCAGAATCGCTCCAGATAAAAGAGTTGATGAGGAGGCATGTGAAGCCTGTAATCTATGAGGAGGTGCCTAAGTGGGTAGTGCTCCTTAAACACAGGAGGATCGTGGAGGTTGATGAAGTTAGAGAGATTAAGGTTCACCCAACACAGAACCTCCTTAGACTATTAAGTGAAGGCAAAATAATTGAGGGGCACCTCATAACTAATCTTACCTCGGAGATGCTAATGTCAGGCTCTTGGAGGACCGCCATAATAAAAGAGTTCGATCTAGGTGTTGATGTGCCCAAACGCACTCCGAGACTAAGGCATCCCTACACACAGTTCATGATGTACATTAAAGAAATCCTTATAGGGATGGGGTTCGAGGAGGTTAAAGGACCCTACCTAGAGAGCTCGTTATGGAATTTCGACGCCTTATTCGTGCCTCAACATCATCCAGCAAGGAAGGAATCCGATGTGTATTATGTAGAGAACGTGGAGTTGCCGGTCAGTGAGAAGGACGTACTTGAGAGAACTAAGAAAGTTCATGAGGAGGTCTTGAGATATAACTGGAGGAGTGAAGTGGCGGCAACTCCGGTGCTAAGAACTCATACAACCCCGGTCTCAATGAGGACCATATATGAAAGGGGCGCTGGTGAGTATAGAGTCTTCTCGTTCGACAGGGTTTTCAGGCCTGACACCCCAGATCCAACACATCTGATGGAGTTTCACCAACTGGAGGGTATAATTGTGGGTAAGGAGGTCACATTTAGAGAGCTACTCGGGTTCTTCAAAGAACTTGCGAGCCGCCTAGGTATGAAGGAAGTGCGATTTAAGCCCGCATACTTCCCGTTCACGGAACCTAGCGTGGAGGGTTTTGTGAGGCATCCTAAGTTAGGATGGGTGGAGGTCTTCCCTGGAGGCATGTTCAGACCTGAAGTGCTTGCCAGCGTCGCGTTACCGACAACCTATAAAGTAGCTGCATGGGGTATAGGCATAGACAGGTTAGCGATGATAGTTCTAGGAGTTGATGACATAAGAGATCTTTACTCAAACGACCTGGACGTGATAGAAGCAACTAAAATACCTGAGGTGATGCTTAGAAATGCCTAAAGTAGAGGTCAAGTTATGGGATGTGGAGAGGGTGGCTAAAACCCCTCTCACGCTAGAGGATCTGGGAAAACACCTTGAACTCCTGAAGGCTGAAGTGGAGGAGGTCAGGGGGGACACGGTGGTATATGATGCAAGCCACGATAGGCCCGATCTCTTCTCAGCTGAGGGTTTAGGGAGAGCCATAGGTCTTCTTAAAGGAGCTAGAAAGCCGATTAAATATGTGGTAGAGGACTCAGGCACTTACTTAGATGTCAGAAACGCGCCTTCCTACAGACCTTATGCGTACTTCGCAATAGTAGAGAACCTAGACCTTGATGAAGAGTCGGTGAGGCAGCTCTTTCAATTACAAGAGAAGCTGCATACCAGCTACTGCGGGGATCGAGAGTTAGCCGCCATAGGCCTTTATGATCTTGATAAAATAAAGTTACCAGTTAAGTATGTTGAGGTGGAAACTGCCAGGTACAGACCTTTAGGATATGACAGTATAATGAGTCTTGAGGAAGTTCTGACTAAGACGGAAAAGGGGGTTAAATACGCTCACTTAGTACGCAGGGGCCGATACCCACTGTTGGTGGATTCAGAAGGACAGGTGATGGGTTTTCCGCCAATACTTAATCCCGAGGACAACAAGGTGACTGAGAACACTCGAAGAATAGTGATAGATGTCACCGGCACCGAACCACACCTTATGATGAAGATATTAAATCTCGTCACTACGTCCGTTAGTGAGAGATCTAGAAACCCGGTAATTAAGAAAGTGCTTATCAAGGGAGGCTCAACTTACTCGGTAAGTCCTTTGCTGGAGAGCGCGCAGATAAGGGTTGAGAAGGATTCAATAAAGTCGCTACTAGGTATCGACCCCCTTGCGAAGGGGGATTCAAAACTTCTAGAGCTGATGGGATACAATGTATTGCATTTTGATGCCAAGGAGATCGTAGTTGAGGTTTCCCCGTTCAGGATAGACGTCCTATCATACGTTGACGTCATAGAAGACATAGCCATTGCTTATGGGTACAACGAGTTAGGCGGTGGGATCACCCCATCACCGCATTTCGGAAGTGTCAACCCGTTGGAGAGGTTTGCTGACTACGTAAGGGAGATACTGCTGGGGCTAGGGCTTCAGGAGGTCATGAACTTCATGCTCACAGACCCTGATGTGCTGGGTCTCATCAGCGAGGAGGATTTCGTCAAGCTGAAGAATCCTAAAATGAAGATATACTCGGCGGTCAGGAATTCCTTGACGCCGACGCTACTTATGTCCATCCGGGTTAATAGCACTAAGAGAAGGTCTTTCGGAATTTTTGAAGTAGGTGATGTAGTTAAACTGTCTGGCGATGCACGTCCGACGTACGTTAAGATGCTTGCATACGGTTTAGCCGGAGATGAGTACACCCTAACTGACGGACTCATCGTGCTTAAATCACTTATGACGGTCATCGGAGTTAACTATGAGTTAAGGAGAAGCTCTAGGAAGTCCTTTATAAGGGGTAGGTCGGCGGAAGTTGTGGTTAAGGACGAGATTGTAGGGGTGGTCGGTGAAGCATGTCCTGAGATCCTAACTAGCCTAAACATCTACGTACCTGCCACTATAGCTGAGATAAACCTAAGCAAATTATTTACCGTGCTGAGTTCTTGAACTTAATGAGCTTTCTAGCCTCCTCAACTACTTCACGTGCTACTTTATGGCCAAAGCCTCTGAGATTAGCTAATCTAGTCGGATCTGCCGAGGCTAGGTCTTCAACAGTCTTGATACCGTTCTCAAAGAGGGATCTAGCTCTAACCCTGCCGACACCTTTAACCCTAACTAGGTCAGCCAGCTCCTCTTTAACTCCGCTACCTACCCTCACGCTGAGTAGGTCAAGTCTCTTGGAGTGCTCCTTAAGTCCTACCACGTCACACACCCTTGACGCCGCGTATGTTAGCCACTCGCCAGTTTCAACTAGGACTCGCAAGTCACCTGATCCGACACCATACCTGCTTATTATCTCATCCTCCGGCATTTCCTCAATCCATGCGTTAAGCACTCGCCCTACCTTGTAGGCTCTCAACCAGTCATAGTACCCTATTTCCTCGATTCCCCCCGGCGGTTCTGGAACTAGTCCCATCTTAAGTGATGCACGGGCCTCCTCTGAAAACATTCTATAGTTTGTCACCCTTACCTTACTGAAGTCGGGGGTTAGCGCTATCAGTGTTAGGTAGTACAGAGGCCTAGCAGTAACTAACTTCCCTAGGTCGTTGGTTATGATGACTGCCGTCAGAGGGTCTATATAGAGCCTCGAGACCGTTGCCCCTAGTTTAGTAGCTCTTAATAACCCGCCACTATCTTCAATCATTTTCTCCTCCTTAAGTGTTTTCAATCCATAGCTCACCGCATAGGTAATCGTACTGCTTCCGAGGAGGAACCCTGCAAGCGTCCTCCCAAGTATGCTGATTAAGTCATCAGGTGTTCTGGCATCTCCAGACGCTATCAACGCAAGCATGTTAATCCTAACGGCCCTATCCTGGAGGAGGGTCGACTTAACGGGCTCTGGCTTCCCTAGGACATAATTCCATCCCTCCTCCTCCGAAGTCACGTCAGCAACTATAGCCTCACCATATGGGTCGTACTGCGGCCTACCCGCTCTGCCGGCCATCTGCTTAAACTCAGCAACCGTAATAGGTTTGATGAATCCTTCAAACCTTCGTGTGTAAACCAAAACCCTCCTGGCCGGGAGGTTTATGCCTGCTGAGAGGGTCGGGGTGGCGATGACTGCCCTGAGAACTCTGTCTCTAAACCCTTTCTCCACTATTCTCCTCGAAGACAGTGAAAGTCCGGCGTGATGATATGCAAGTCCCTTAACAATCACTCTAGAGAGTGACTCAATCTCAGATCTCGGTGCGTCGGAAGACTCTAGCTCATCGACCAACTCTCTGGCGTCAGGGATGTTCTCCGCATTCAACGTAGCTAACTTTAAAGACATCTCCTCAGCCCTTCTTCGAGCCTGCACAAAAACCAAGAGTTGATAGTTCTCGTCGACAGCCTTCATATAGCAGTGCTGTGGTAATGTGAACTTTTTATGAACCTCCTCTAAACGCCCGTCCGAGAATACTATGACGTTTTTTCTAGATAAATAGAAACCCTCAATTAGTTTAACTGGGCGCCAGTCACTAACAACGAGCTCTGAATCCAGCCACTCGCTTAGTACCTGAGGTTTACCCACTGTCGCGGAAAGCCCTACCAACTGTAATTTGCTGAGGAGCGACCTAACCGCAATTAACTCAACAATGAATCCCCTCTCCTCATCACCCACCATATGTAGTTCATCGATCACTATGGTCTGCAAGTTATTTAACCATGAAGGCTTCAGCCTGAAGATGGAATCCATTCTCTCATAAGTAGCGACTATCCAGTCATAACGTTTTAACTCCTCACCGGGCTCATCGTAATCACCGGTCGTAATGCCAACCTTAACTCCTAACCGTTCCCATAGTCTGAACTCCTCGAACTTCTCCTCAGCCAAAGCTTTCAATGGGGTCACGTAGACCCCTTTACCGCCATTGATCCAGGAATTAATTAGCGAGAGCTCTCCGACCAAAGTCTTGCCGCTCGCAGTAGGCGCTACAACCACTAGCGAGGCTCCCTTGAGTAAACCTCTCCTAACGGCCTCTGCCTGAGGGGGTGTAAGCTCTGTTATACCCCTTGCCTTCAAAGCATTTATTACATCACTCGGAAGCTCCAACGCTTCGACATGCAATTAAACCCAACCCGCTCCCAATACTTAAAAATCTTGAGTGCCTAAATAAAAGATGCTGAATCACTGATGTAAGTGACCTCCGTCAAGCGGTGGACGCGTTGAAAAACTATGCCGTAGTGCTTGGGTATTGGTCCAGCGTAAAATATAGTGTTCACGTGATCCTTGGGGCGGCTGAGTCTCACGGTCTGGTTGATGAAGTTGATTTCTACTTAGTTGATCTGGAGAATGTGCTTCAGACAGTTAGCGAGTTGAAGGATAGGTACTCAAAAGTCTTTTACATGCAGACCCTACTGACTACTGAGTTGCCATCTATTTACAGGAGACTTATTCACGTAAACGAGAAGTTGAAGATGCTGGGAATCGCGAGTGTTGGTGGAGGCCCCCACGCGACTGGAGATCCCTTTGGTACGGTGTTATCTCTAGGGTTTAGCTACGCGTTCGTAGGTGAAGTGGAGGAAGTATTACCGCAGGTGGTTGAGTTAGGATTTGGGAAATTAGACCCGTCCGCAGTCCCTGGATTATTCTACATTAATTCCGACAGGTTCTTCCTCAACGGAAGAGGGTTTGTTAAGGACATCAACAAATACCCGCCTTTCTCACCTTCGTTAGGATTGTTCAACCCAATAGAGCTGTCAAGAGGCTGCTTCCATTCATGTAGGTATTGTCAAGTCAGTTACATTCATTCAACTAAAGTCAGGCACAGGAGTGTAGACGATGTTTTGAGGTGGTGTGGCTTACTCCTTGACAGGGGGATTAGGGACCTTAGATTCATATCCCCCGACGCCCTCTCATATGGATGCAACGCCCCATCTAGAATAAGTGGTGATGTCTTCAACCTAGTTGAGAGGCTAAGTCTCCTGAAGAAGAGGGGTGGTAGGATATACTTCGGGACTTTTCCCTCGGAGATGAGGCCTGAGCATATTGACGAGGAGGTGGCTAGATTCCTGAAAAGTCATGTGAGTAATGAAAGGGTCAACATAGGTGCTCAATCAGGCTCAGACGAGTCGCTGGTGAAAATCAATAGAGGCCACACCTCAGAGGACGTAGTAAGGGCTGTTGATGATCTCGTCAAGACGGGTTTTTCAGTGGATGTCGACTATATTCTAGGACTGCCTGATGAAACGCCTGAGGATCTCCGTTTAACCTTAGCTCATATGAAGGAGGTGGTTAAGAAGGGCGGAAGGATTCGTATTCATTATTTCATACCGTTACCAGGCACTCCTTACGCGTTGCGAAACCCCTCTGAGGTTCCTTCATGGGTTAAGAATGAAGTGTTAAAACTTGTGGGCTCTGGTAGGGCATATGGGAGCTGGTTGAACCAAGAGAGGGTGGCGAGGGAGGTGCTCAGGTTAAGAGATGAGGGTGTAATTCTCGCAACCTCTTTAAGAGCTCGTGACGCTCTTTCAAGAGCCTCTGAAAGGGCTTTGTCCTGAAGCTCCACCTCAGCTTAAAGATCCATGCGGGGATTGAGTAGCTGGGCATCGGCTTAATCAAACCCCTACGTATAGCCTCTAACACTTCCTCGGGATTCGGATCGTTAGTTTCAATGATGTTCTTCGAAACTCCCACACCCTCTAGGGTGTGTGCGTCCGAGTTTGAGAGAAGAGGTCTCCCCATGTTCTTGAGGTAGAGGAATGACATCAGATTACTCATCGGATCCGACGAAGAGTTGAATAATTCAAAACCATCCCACAGAAAGTCGTATTTTATTCTAAGTCCGATGCCTAGTCTTAGTACGTCAAAAGGGTGCGCTGGTATCAACAGACAGGAGTTTCTCTGGGCTTCATCACGAAGCTCTATGGGATCCCTAACTATCTTGATAGGCTCTCGACACAGAATCAATACATCACCCCAATATGTCCTGATCTCGGCCCCACAGACCACTACAACCTTCCTTAAATCCTTGGCAGTCCTGGACGCTAGGATAGAACCTAGGAACGAGTTGTGGTCCGTCACAGATATTACATTAAGACCTTTCCTTAGAGAATACCTAACTATACTGGTCGGAGAGGGCTCACCGTCGCTTACGTATGAGTGAATGTGAAAATCGGCATGAAGGCCCATTACCTAACTACCTTCACCCTCGGCGTGGATGCTCTTCAAGCGTTGATGACCCTTGTACCACGACACTAAAAAGTGGTATGCCCTAGCAGCTTCTTCAGGAGTCTTAAAAGTGGGTATTCCTGCCTTCAGCTCCATCATCTTTAAATTATCAGCAGTGTAAGCCCCACCCGGGGCTACGAATATCATGGGCTTACCGTACTCCACTAGCAGCCTCTTCATACTCATGATAAAGTCCGCAGGTCTGAAGGCGGGCGATTGCATAATGCCTATCACAATCACTAGGTCAGTGTTCTCATCCCTCAACACAGCCTCAACAGCCGCCTCATACCTTTCAGGCGGCGCATCACCCAGTATATCCACAGGGTTCCCCACCGAGGCTGCAGGCGGTAGCCTACTTCTCAAATACTCCTTAGTTTCCTTGGAGAGTTCACTGAGGGTCAGCCCTAGAAGCTCAACAGCATCTGTAGTCAGAACGCCCGCCCCTCCACCGTTCGTGACTACAGTCACCCTGTCACCACGCGGCATAGGCAACCAGCTGAGCGTCTTAGCAGCTAGTATAAAGTCGTTTAGCTCGTTGACCACCAGGGCTCCGCTCTGCTTTAACGCGGATTCGTAGACCTGATAAGAGCCGGCTAAAGACCCTGTGTGCGATGCCACTGCCTTCATGCCCCTCTCAGATTTACCTGCCTTCAACACTATGACGGGTTTCCCTGCCATCGTAGCCTTCCTTATAGCCTTAACCAGACTCCTCCCATCCTCAACGCCCTCAAGATACATCATTATCACTTTGGTGTAGGGATCCTCAATCAAGTGCTCCAGTAGTTCCCATTCCTTCACGTCAGCGGCGTTTCCATAACTAACGAACTTACTCATCCCTATATTAGACTCAGCAAGCCAGTCAAGTATTGACGCACCAAGAGCTCCAGACTGGGAAAGAAAAGCGACATTGCCTGGCGGCGGCATCTTCTGTCTGTCCGGCGGATTAAATATGGTGTTGAGGTGTGAGTAGGCGTCATAAATACCTAAACAATTAGGACCTATTACCCTCATTCCATGTCTCCTTGCAGTCTCCACTAGATCTCTCTCCAACTTCTCACCCTCAGAACCCGTCTCTTTAAACCCGGCGCTTATGACTACCGCTGACTTAGCCCCCCTTTCCCCACATTCGTTGAGCACTTGAGGAACTACCTTCGCAGGAACGGCGACCACCACTAAATCAGGGGTCTCTGGCAATTCTCTGCAAGACTTGTAGGCCTTCAGACCGAAGATCTCATCGTATTTAACGTTCACAGGAAGTATTAAGCCTTTGAACTTCTCGATTAAGTTTGTTATTATAGCCCTCCCAATAGTGCCCTCCACAGGGGAAGCCCCCACCACCGCAACACTCCTAGGTTTAAAGAAGAAATCGAACTCCTTCTTACTGTTTACCATCATCCATCACCACACACATAGAGCTACTAATAAAAGATATAAAAACATTTTGACCTAGATTAAGATTCTCTACACAGTGCTAGCCCAATAACTCTGCCAGCGTTCTAGCTAAGATAGTCCTAGACGCTATAACTGGTTTCTTGACAATGTCTCGAACCAAATTCTTATGCTCTACAGTATAGCCTATGCAATCCATGACTACCAACGTCACGCCCTCTAAGCGCAGTCTTTCAGCCACTTTAACGAAATCTTCCTGCGTGGACTTGTAGGGTGATGCGGGATGGACTATTACATCATCAAAGAATTCACGCCACTTACTCTCCGCGTAGCCTACTTGACTCTGGTCTGGTATTAGCACGCCCACCTTACCTCGAAGCCCCAGGCTTGAAGCCAAGCCTTTCAAAACTTTCTCAGGGTAGATTACCGGTACTTTCGAAGTGAACTCAGGAAACTCTCCTGTGCACAGAATAGCTATCAGATCAACTCTCACTGAGTTTAGATAATCCACTTTCTTTTGCATCAGAGGTATGATTTTACTTTTTGAGATCTTGACCTCAGTCCCTGTACGTAATCTGCTCACGTATACTACATCCTCAGGCGCTGGAGATAATCTATCCTTAATGTATTCTTCATCGTAGTCATCGAGAGCTCCCGCTTCAATGATCTCGATATACTCGGGCATCAGTTTACTTAGATCCTTGAGAACATCTACTCTAGGTGATTGACCTATTGTCAGAAGACCAACTCGCATTAAACACCCCCATATTATATGGCTTACAATTAAAAACTCTTCGCCTCATTGAATAGTGCTTCAGTAATTCATTTAAGTCAGCGAGTTACTGCTTATTAAGCTTCTTAGCTAGTTCAGCAAGCCTAGGCTCTACATACCTCCCCTTATCCAGTATCTGCACGTTATCCAACCACACTGAGGAGTTTAGGCATATTCCATCTGTATGTGATGGGGCCTCAATGGGGGTGGATCCCGTAAGCCTACGGCTTACGTAGCCTATCCCCCACTCGGTAGCACCCCAAACCCGCTCATCCTCAAGGATATTCCCCGTTAATTTAGCGCCAGGGTTAATGCCGAAACTCAGGTGCGCTAGCCTAAGCATTTGAGGGTGGTTGAACCCCCTAAGCCACTTATCGAACGCTATCGCGTCCTCACCACCCTCAACCCTCACTATCTCGCCGTTCTTGATGTGCAGTTTGATAGGCTCTTTAATCAGTCCTAACGGTGGGTAGACAGATCCATCGAAAACTATCACACCATTAATGCTATCAAATATTGGTGCAACGCTTATCTGACCCGGCAACATATGTGAACCCGGCGTGAACGCCTCGCCCTTATTATTTAGCACTGAACCGGTGAGGCTTCTCTCAAACTCGACGTTGGTTCCGGTTGGGGTTGTAATTCTAATGTATCTAGTCTTTCTTAGCATGTCAGCCAGTATATCCTGGAAGTGCCTGAGCACCTGCAGATCAACGCGTTCGATAACTCTGACCATCATGTCGACATCCATGCCGACTAGACATAAATGCCTTAACCTCCTATTCTGTGACATGGCGTTCTCGTAGGTTGTTGAGTACAGAAGCCACTTATAGTTAAACTCAACCCACACGTCGGCATTGGCCAGCAGGGCTGAAAGCGCTTCCACCGGTATAACAGGGTCCGTGAGCTTCCCAACGCCGAAAGGCGAGGCTCTCATCCAGACTGTCAAGGGTTTGGCCCCAATATGGTATGCCGCACCAGCAGTCACGTTGATTACTCTCTCGTCAGACTCGGTGTCAGCGGTAATTACTATGGTTTCATCCGGCTTCAACCCTAGCAATTCGCTCACGAGCTTGTAAGCTGCACGATAAAGTTCCCACTCCATGTATTGAGGCACCAAGACCACCGATAAAAATTCTATGGTTCCTTATTTAAATTCATTGTAAGGGTGCACATGCACCCCTTTTACGATTGCGAAGGGTTTATCCATCACGAACCATCCCAGCAGTCATCACGAATATGAATATACATGCTTTAGGTAGTACCGCAACCGCCTCCATAAAGTCTAACTAGAGCTTCAGCCAAGATTATGGATGCTTTGAGAGGATCTACGACCGGGATTCCCACTACTTCCTCAAGTTCTTCCGCAAAACCAGCCATGGCCGTGCAACCCACGACCACCACCCTGCTGCCATTCTCCTTAGCTCTCATAGACTCTTCTGCAAGTAGCTTTAAAGCCGTGTTTTTATCCCTGTCAGCGTCGAGAACTCCGTATGGAATGCCTCTAACATCAACCACGTCCCTGAGACCAAGCTTCTCAACGTGTTCCTCCATCATCTCAAGCGTCTCTCTAATAGCCCCAACGGTTATCACAGTTATTGGTTCCCCTAGAAACCTAGCTAGATATAGGGACGCCTCCCCCGAGCCTATTACCACCTTATCCTTAATCATCTTCCTGAGCTCCCCAACCGCGGGGTCTAAGAAACAACTAATCACGACCGCATCATAATTCACTGCACCTACCCTCTCAACAGTCTCGATTATTAACGGTACTGCTTCATCGTGATCCCGTCGCGTCTCAAGCGAAAGAGGCCCCCGCGTAAGTGAAACAACCTCAATCACTGTGCCCGGAGATGCATACCTCTCGCAGACAGCCTTACGGCTTCTGTTCCTAACATCCGTCCCAACCGGGACGACTACAAGAATCTTTATCAAAATCAAACCCCCAACATAACTTGGGAGATGCAATATAAACTTATTTCTGTTAGCCCTGCATTCTGAGAGGCTAACCATTCTAAAACTTTAAAAACTCTATAATACTATAGTAGTGTGATGTATAATGAATACACTCCTTAAGTTAGGCATTAGTAGACTATATGTTGCTATAATAGCTTTTATAGTGGTTGTTGCCGCTGTTGCTACAGTCATATTCATAACCACACCCACACCGACGCCTACATCAACGCCTACTCCGACCCCGACGACGCCTAAGCCAACAACGCCAACGCCAACACCGACACCAACAACAACTCCGACAACCCCCAAGCCAACACCCACGCCCACACCAACAACAACGCCTGTAGGGGAGAGACTTCTAAGGTTCTCAAACGCTAATGTTCCCAACTTAGACCCTGCAGTTGGAAGCGATGAAGCTAGCGCTATTTACTTCATAAATGTCTATGACACATTAGTGTATCCGTTGCCTAACGGCACTATTATTCCTCACGCCGCCGAGAGATGGACTGTCTCCGCTGACGGACTTACATGGACGTTCTATATAAGGAAAGGGATTAAATTCCATGTAACCGGTAGGGAGCTGACTGCTCATGATGTCGAGTTCTCGTTGAGGAGACTCTTTACTATAGGTCGAGGGTATGCATACCTGTTCACGCCTATCGTTGATATTAACAAGACCAAGGTGGTAGATAATTACACAATACAGATAACTTTGAAGTCTACTTTCGGTCCGTTCCTTCAAATACTGGTCCGACTCTTCATACTTGATAGCGAGCTTGTAAAGCAGCACATAAAGACTCCAGGTCCATACGGTGCGTTAGGCGATTACGGCACTGAGTGGCTCGCAGAGGGTTCAGCCGATGCCGGTTCAGGAGCTTACATGCTTGCTGAATATAGGAGGGGGGAGTCGGTTGTACTGCGTAGAAATGTCAACTGGTGGGGTAAATTCGCCCCTAACGCCCCAGATAGGGTGATAATGTTAGGGACTACCGAACCTACTACAATACTAACTCTGATGAGTAAAAGGGAGCTCGAGATTACTGACACGTGGCAATCCATAGAGAACTACGAGGCCATGAGTAGAATTAAGGGAATTAATTTAACCACCATTCCAACATTGCGGGGATTCTACTTCATGTTAAACACACAGAAACCCCCATTGGATGATATACATGTGAGGAAAGCCATATCCCTCGCTTTCGACTATGAAGCCGCCATAGAGGGTATTAACCCCTATCAGAAGAGAGGTCTGGGTCCTGTTCCAAGCTCGTTGGCCGGATTCTGTCAACCACCTGAAATCCTAAAGAGGAACGTCCAAGCAGCTATAGAGGAATTGAAGAAGTCGAAGTACTGGGGTAGCCTAGATAAGTACCCTATTGATGTGTGGTGGGTTGCAGAGGTTCCGTGGGAGGAGAGAGCTGCTCTATTGTTTAAAGCAAACTTGGAAGAGATAGGACTTAAGGTAAATGTAATCAAGCAACCCTGGCTCTCCGTGATCCAGGGTCTGAGTACCCTAGAATCCTCCCCACACGCAGTGACCGTGATCAACAGCGCGGACTACGCTGAAGCAGGCGCGATGCTCATGAAGCGGTATCACAGTTCCTCTTACGGCAAGTACTATCAGAATGAGTGGCTCTTCATACCTGAACTCGATAAAATGATTGAAGACGCCATCTCCACAATAAATTTCAATGAGAGGTTATCTAAATACTGCAAGATACAGCATTACATATTCAATCTCTATCCGACCCTCTACGTGTACGACTATGTGGATCTCAGGGCTTACCAGGCCTATTACGTTGACTTCCCAGCCGCTAGGGGGGAGGTCGCCCCTCTTGTAGGATACCAGCTGGAGTGCAGGTGGATTCAAGTATATCCAGAGAAGAGAGCTGAGTTATTGGGGTAGTAACGCACTTTGGTGGAAAGCATAGGTGCCTGAAATGGCTGGTTTAAAGCCTTTTTTAAGGAAAGCATACAGGAATGTCTTTATTAGGAGGACAGTAAGATCTTTCCTCTCCCTGCTGGGGCTTTCTTTCCTGATATTCGTGCTTGCCAGAGTTCTACCAGGGGATCCCATTAGGGCTGCCCTCGGCCCCGACGTGCCTGAAGACGTTGCACAAAGATATCGGGAGATGCTGAATTTAGATAAACCGCTGTACCTTCAGTATTTCTACTGGCTCATGGATGTATTTCAGATGAAACTTGGCAGATCCTTAGTGACTATTAGAGACGTGAGTGCCGACATAGCCGACTTCTTCCCTGCTACACTAGAGTTGCTGATCGCCTCAGCCGTTTTCCGCATAATCGTAGCGTTCCCGTTAGGAGTCCTAAGCGGAAGGAAGCCTGGAGCAGCTATGGATAACATAATAAGAGTCATAGCCTACATAGGCATATGTATTCCCACCTTCGGATGGGCCATCATACTCCAACTGACTTTCGCCTACTGGCTCAACTGGCTTCCAGCAGTAGGGAGGATTTCTGAGGAGTTCATGAATATTCAGAGAATAACCGGACTAATGACAGTTGACACGTTGCTTAATGGTAACCTGCCGGCATTCGTGGACGCTTTAAAACACCTGCTGATACCCACTGTAGCACTCTCGATAGGCGGAGCCGTTCAGGAGGCCAGGATCCTCAGATCCGGCATGATCGAAAACATTAGTAAGGATTACGTGCTTAACATGAAGTCACACGGCATCCCTGAAAGAGTAATATACTTTAAGTACGTCCTCAAACCATCCATTATAGCGGTAGTTCCGACTATGGGTCTCGACATAGCCGCCACCGTCGGTAACGCATTTTTAGTGGAGTCAATATGCAACTGGCCAGGTATGTCAAGATACGGTATGATGGCGATGTTGAGGAAGGACCTGAACGCGATTGTGGGGGTGGTTCTAGTCATAGGCGTAGTCTACATAGTCATAAACACCATAACGGATCTAATACTTTACGCCATTGACCCACGGCTTAGGTTTAGGGAGCGTGAAGGATCGTGAGGAGTGAAGATTACGGAGCCCTAGCCCATAAGGAGAGAGAAGTTAAGATAGAGGGCATAAGAAGAGCTTGGTTCAGATTCTCCAGAAATAAGCTAGCGGTAGCAGGATTAGTTATGTTGACAGTTGTATTAGTGATGGCATTGCTGGCCGAATACGTGACGCCTTATCCAAGTCATGCGGGACTCTACATAAACTTCAAGGAGAAGTATCAACCTCCGAATCCTAATCACATACTTGGGACCGACATGTACGGCAGAGACGTATTTACTAGGGTGGTGTTCGGATTTAGGTATGCGCTCATGATGGTTGGCGTAGTACTCGGGATAGTGGTTCCCTCCGGAACCATCTTAGGGTTAATTGCAGGTTACTACAAAGGCACGCTAATAGATCACATAATAATGGGGGCTTCAGAAGTCTTTGTAGCAGTCCCACCCCTGGTTTTGGCGCTCGCAATATGTTCTGTGCTGGAGCCGAATGTTTTCAACGCATTGTTGGCTATAACACTTATGTGGTGGCCTTGGTACACGAGGATGGTCTACTCTATAACGTCCTCACTACGTAATGAGCCCTATATCTGGGCGGCTAAAGCAGTAGGGATTAGAACCGTACACATACTGTTTAGAGAGCTCCTGCCGAACATGTTAGGACCTATACTAACTAAAGCCACGCTTGACGCGAGCTGGGTGATAATCATAGGCGCTTCCATAAGCTTTGTAGGTTTGGGTGCTCAACCACCGACTCCAGACCTCGGGACTATGCTATCCGAGTACTGCCGCTATCTGCCCGGCTACTGGTGGATGACGTTAGGCCCCCTACTCGGAATAGTGGTCCTAGTTCTTTCATTCAACTTAATCGGCGATGGCTTCAGAGACGTCTTTGCAGGTGGGTGAATATGACTCTGCTTGAGGTAAGAAATCTTAACGTAAACTACAGAAGTTACTGGTATACGTACTACGTTTTAGACGATGTAGGCCTCAACGTGGCTCAGAGGGAGAAGATAGGTTTAATAGGGGAGTCCGGTAGCGGGAAAACCACCTTGTTGAAGTCAGTTCTGCAGATACTACCACCTCAAGGCCAGATCGTTAGCGGGAGGGTATTGTGGAAGGGGGTAGACCTCATCAGGGCCGACAAGAAGTACGTCCTGAGCGTTAGGAAGAAGGAGATAGGGATGATTTTCCAGGATCCTTTAGGGGCTCTCAATCCCGTCTTTAAGATAAAGGATCAGATGATTGACATACTTAAGCAGTCATACAGTGACCACAATGAGTCAGACTTAATAGGCATAGCTGATGAACTCCTTCGTAAAGTAATGCTTCCTGACACCGCAAGGGTTCTAGACTCATATCCTTTCCAGTTAAGCGGAGGGATGAGGCAGAGGGTAGTGATAGCGATGGCGTTAGCCTCCGCTAAGGATCTCCTATTGGCTGATGAACCAACCACCAATCTAGACGTGACCATACAAGATCAGATACTTAGACTCATAAATAAGTTGGTGGAGGAAAGAGGCTTGAGTATGGTGTTGGTCTCTCACGCGTTAGGTATGGTTGCTAAGATGACCCGCAGAGTCTACGTAATGTATGCAGGGAACATAATCGAGGAAGCCTTAACCCCTGAATTATTTAGGGAACCCCTGCATCCATACACCCGCATGTTAATTGACAGCACGCCGAGGCTTGCCAGCACGCAAATCGGTGAGGGGATAAAAGGCAACCCTCCCGATTATAGGTATCCACCATCAGGATGTAGATTCCACCCAAGATGCCCTCATATGATGGAGATATGTAAGAGTGTGAAGCCGTCCTACGTTAAAGTATCTCAACACAGGTACGTTGCGTGTCATATGTATCACGGTGAGTCCCCCGTGGACAGGGGTGTGAGGCAGTGACGACGCAAGACAAGGACATTGTGAAAACGTCTTTGGAGCATCTATTAGTAGTGAGAAACCTCAGAAAGTACTTCAGAACACCGAGGGGGTTAGTTAGGGCTGTGGATGAGGTGACTTTCACTATGGACGCCGGGGAGACCCTGGCGTTAGTCGGTGAGTCAGGCTCAGGTAAGACGACGATCGCGCATATAATAATGGGTTTCTACACCCCGACTGACGGTGTAGTAATGTATAAAGGCATTAACATAGGGATCCCCATCGAAAAGAGACCTCTTCGATTGAAAAAGGAAATACAGATAGTATTTCAAGATCCTGCAACCTCGCTCAATCCAAAAAAGACTGTGAAGGACATCCTCGAATCAGCGATAAGAGTGCATGAGAAGAGCTCAAGGCTTGAGAGATTTAGGAGGATTTTAGAGTTGATGAGTTATGTGGGATTAGCAGAAGAGCATCTATTTAAGCTACCCGGTGAGTTAGGTGGTGGTGAAAAGCAATTAATAGCTTTGGCGAGGGCATTGGCCGTTGATCCAGCATTCATAATACTTGATGAGCCCACCTCTGCTTTAGATGTCTCAGCGCAGTCTAAGGTGTTGAAGACTCTCTCGAGAATTCAAAGAGACCGCGGGGTTTCCTACTTGCTGATAACACATGATCTAGGCGTTGTCAGGAATATCTCGAAAAGAGTTATAGTAATGTATCTAGGTAAGATGTGTGAAGTCGCCAATACTGATGAGTTCTTCCGTAGACCTACACATCCTTACACACAAATGCTGCTTTCCTCAATACCTGTCATGACTGAGGAGGATGAGAGGATATTGCCTGCCAAGATCGAATCCCGGGGCGAGATACCTAGCGCCATCAATCCGCCACCAGGATGTAGATTCCACACGAGATGCCCATACGTGATGGATGTCTGTAAAAAGGAAGAGCCGCCTGCATTTAATGTTGGAGATGCAAAGCACTTAGTGAACTGTTGGCTTCACTCGCCAAACGCTCGCATATAAAATGTGCTAAAACAGCTACTACGGAGTGTTTAATTAGGTTCTGCATGCTAATGTGTTGTGGTGATGGATTATGTTGTCGGCGAGTTTTGGGAGCAGATTTCAAGTAGCCGATGCAGGGTGCTCGTGCCCAACTCAATCTCCTCGAAGCCAATTCACATCACTGCAGACCGAGCCCCTACTTCCGTTGAGGTGTTAGGGGGTTATGGGGAAGCGATACAGGGCACTGATACTTGACATTGACGACACCATGGTGAGGACAGGTATTGAGTGGAGTGTTGTAAGAAATAGGTTGAGGGAGATTCTAGGTTTCGAATTACCTCGTTACCCGATAGCTGAGTACTTAGTTCGACATGGTAGTGAGCTTCCTAAGGAGAAGATGGCGTTAGTCGAGGAAGTGGTTAAAGGGGAGGAACTGAGGTCAGCGTTAAGTGTTGAGAGTGATCCCCGGCTAATACATGTACTGAAAAAACTTAAAGATGCCGGCTACCTCATAGCGGTCGTCACGTTGAGAAGTAAAGAAACTGCTGAGCTAGTTCTAGATAGACTTGGCTGTCTTCAACACGTGGACCTCATCCTCACAAGAGACTCACACATATCACGTGCTGAGCAACTGAGAGAGGCTATCAAGTTGTTAGGGGTTGAAGCTAGGGAAGTGCTTTTCTTCGGAGACCATTTTACAGACCATGAAGCTGCTAACGAGCTTAACATCGACTACGTGTTAGTCCCCAAGAGGGGTGATGTCAAGGGAGTCCCGCAAGAACTACTCTCCTTCCTGAATAATTTAGTTTGACCTCAGCTTATCGTCATAGTAGATATCATCAACAGCACCTAGAGCCTCGCTATGATCATGAAGATTGTTGGTCTAGGAAAGCCGGTCTTCCCTCATATATAGGTCCTATTAGGAGGACGTCAACGTAATCGCCCTCGTCATAACCTTCAACATTCTCACTAACAGTCAATATTGCATTGCCCCTCAAAAGGGATGAGACGATGCCTGAGCCCGTCAACCTCAGGGGCTCTACGTTTAACTCTCCGCCCTCGCGGTAGACTACTACCCTAAAGAACGAGTTAAATCCAACTACATTAGCTATCCTCCTACGAACCCTAGCCCTTACTGAGGGCTGCGGGGGTCGCTCAGCGCCAACAAGGTGCCTGATGAGAGGCTTCACAAACACTTCAAGACCTACTAGAGCAGCTACCGGCAGGCCGGACAGCATGAACACAGGTTTACCACCAACTACATAAGCTCCCGCAGTTCTGCCAGGTCTTATGTTGACGCCGTGGAAGACCAGCTGCGCTCCCGGAATTCGTGAAATAGCGTCTGGAGTTAAGTCCGTGCCGCCGACTGAAGTCCCTCCAGTTGTTATTACTATGTCGCAGTCATCCAGCGATTTTGAGACGCTGTTAATTATCTCTGATGCGTCGTCAGTGATGACTCCCTTCAGCACCGGCTCACACCCTAGTTCCCTCAAGTATGCGTAGATCAGGGGGCCTGTCGAGTTAGGTATGGTGTAGCCAGTGCTGCGTGTTGGGTCTGCCACCAATTCATCGCCTATGCTTATTATGATTACCTTAGGCCTCTTGAATACTTTGACTTCCAAAACTCCTGCCTCTATCAGGGCTGCGATATGCCACGGCCTAATTACAGTGCCTCTTCTCACTATGAGGTCGCCTGACTTGAGATCCTCGCCTGTTCTGCTAACGTTTTTGTATTGATGCATAGGCTTCAGGACGTATATGTAGTCACCGTCCCTCATAGCCTCTTCGAAAGGCACTACTGCGTCGGATCCCCTTGGCATGGTAGCGCCAGTGAATATTACCACTGCTTCCCCAACACCCACTGTAGGCCGGGGGACGTCACCGGCTTTGACGTTGCCCACTATCTTGAGAGGTATTGGGTTACTGGGGGAGGCTCCGGAAGTATCTAAAGATCTGACAGCGTAGCCGTCGAGAGCCGCTCTGTCTACTGGGGGGTAGTCTCTCGGGCTGACTACATCCTCAGCAGCTATCCTTCCAGTAGCTTCAGTTACTGAGATAGCCTCAATGCCTATACGTATCTTAACGTGCTCTAAAAGCTTTGAGAGCACAACCTCATACTTCTCTAAACGCATGAACCCATCAAGTCTCCTACTCATCTCACGAGCCCTCCGTTATCGAGGCTTAAGCCGTTCTGACGACTTCCTCAGCCATTTTAAATTAATCAGTGTAATTTTAATAATCAGCAATGATAATAATGTGAGGTTGCTGTAGGAGTGGTCTGTGGTATAATAGGGGTCACGGCTAGTGAGGACTTCCTAACCAAACCTTTAGGTGAGATTATCAAGGAGGCTCTTAAGAAGCTTGAGTATAGGGGCTATGATTCGGTAGGCTTTGCTATAATGACGCGGGACAGAGTGCTTGAGGTAAGGAAGTCTAGGGGTATGATAGATGCTGTGGCGCAGAAGCTTAAGTTCGACTTATTCACAGGTATCGCAGGAATAGGTCATACTAGATGGGCTACACATGGAGCTCCCAGCGATGAGAACGCCCACCCTCATACGGACTGCAGCGGACGTATAGCTGTCGTGCATAACGGGATTATAGAGAACCATCGAGAGCTGAGGGAGTTCCTGACCACGCACGGACACAGGTTCCGTTCAGATACGGATACTGAAGTGTTGCCGCACTTGATTGAGTTCTTTAAAGGAAGTGGGCACAATCCATATGAGGCCTTTAAGAAGTCGGTGGGGTTGCTGAAGGGAGCGTACGCTGTTGTAGTCATGGATGTGGACGAGCCTGACAAGTTGTTCTTCGCTAGAAACACGTCACCGTTAATAATTGGTGTAGGGACTCAAGCTAACTTCATAGCCAGCGACGTTGTGGCCTTCATGAACTTCACTAAGAAAGTGATAGTGTTGCAGGACGGCGAGGTCGGCTACGTGACCCCTGACACCATATTGGTTGAGGAAATTAGGAATGAGAATGGAATCGTTGTCTGGAGACCCGTTAACGTGGAACCCAGAATTAGGACTATTGAATGGACTCCGGAGATGGCCACTAAAGGCGGCTATGAGCACTTCATGATCAAAGAAATCTACGAGCAACCTTATGCCCTGGCCTCAACACTCAGCGCTGCAAGTGAGTCTGTGGAGGGCCTGGCCAGGTTTCTCACCAGGTCTGAGAGAGTAATCCTTTTAGGGGCAGGAACCTCATATCATGCTGCACTGCTAGCAGCGTTGCTTTTAAGAAAGTACGCTGGTGTGTGGGCTGAGGCACTCGTATCCTCCGAAAGTCCATGGTGGATTAACAGATTAAGGGAAGGCGATGTGGTTATAGGAGTCAGTCAATCGGGTGAGACTATAGACACCCTCAAAGGAATTAGGGAAGCTAGGGCTAGGGGCGCCGTAACTGTGGCAGTAACCAATGTAGTGGGATCAACAATAGCCAGAGAATCCGACCTCACTGCATACATTAGAGCTGGGCCTGAGATAGGGGTCGCGGCCACAAAGACTTTCACCTCACAAGTAGCCCTCCTATCATACTTGGCCCTCAGGACCGGAGAACTCAGCGGATTCTTAAGCCCTTCGGACACATCACAAGCCTACAAATCTCTTCAAGAGGTCCCTAGAATCGCCTCATCTATTTTAGAGGAAGTCGGACATAAGGCGATTTGGTTGTCAAGTAGGATACATTCTAAGAGTAGTATGTATTATCTGGGTAGGGGATTGGGGTTACCGATAGCGATGGAGGGAGCTCTTAAACTAAAGGAGATTGCCTACGTGCATGCTGAGGCATACCCTGCCGGCGAGTCCAAACACGGGCCGATAGCCCTAATTGAGAATGATTTCCCAGTACTTTTTGTTGTATTGAACAAGGATGAGGGAGACCTCATAAAGAGCAACATAGAGGAGATGAGGGCAAGGGGCGCTCAAATAATTGTGGTTTCTCCTAGGAACGTTGAAGACGTGCTGGCATTAGCGGACATGAGCTTCAAGATGCCAGCGTTGCATGAGGTAGCGTCAGCAACTACTTACGTGATACCACTCCAGATATTGGCCTATCACACAGCCATTAGAAGGGGGCTGGATCCTGACAAGCCTAGGAACCTAGCTAAAACCGTCACTGTGTTTTAGAGGTTCCTTAAGGCGTCCTGGCACTGACCACATACTCAGCTAGCTCCTTCAGAAACTCCTCCGAGTGCGGAAAACCCAACGACCTCAGCTTCTGGGCAAGTATTTCGCCATTGGCGATATGTCCATGCATTATCAGTTCTCTAATAAATTCACATAACTCCCATGGGAAAACCACCCACTCAATAGTTTCATGCGAATAATAATCTGGTTTAATTATCGACCTGGGTTTGTAGTAAAGGACGGCGGTCTTAACGCTCTTAGCCCCTCTCAGCCTTGTCTGTTCCGTAACAACCTCTAATGTTCTTCCCGAATCTGCAACATCATCCACCACTAGCACACTCTTACCTTTAACATCCGCTGTAAGCGGCTGAGTGATTATAGGTCTCTCCGCTCTCTCCTCAATACCCTTATAGAATTTGACCTCGACAACCCCTATATCGCTTATCCCAAGCAGATCGCACAACACCCTCGCCACTATGTATCCCCCTCTAAGAATCCCTACCACCAAATCCGTTCTGAATCCATCTTCCAGGATTAGGGTGGCCAGCCTCAGGACGGCCATATGTATCTCCTCCCAACTAGGGATCAGGAATTTAGACATCACCTCATCTCCAAGACAAAAATAATGTCAGCCTTAAATCTTGCTTGAAGTCTTGAAATGTAGGGCTGTATAGGCATGAAGCTCTCGTTAAAGGAAGCATTAGATGATCTTAACGTAATAGCAATTGTCGGCGGATCCCCTGTTAAGGGCAAAATAGGCAATACTATACTTGAGAACATAGTTAAGTCCGGTTTCCAAGGTAAGATCTACGTCATCAATCCCAAATACTCTGAGGTATTAGGGTTTAAGTCTTACGGGAGTTTAAAAGAGCTCCCCGAAGCTCCTGATGCCGTAGTAGTCGCCATACCTGCGAGCATGGCTGTTCAGTTGGTGGGTGAAGCGGTAGAGGTTGGAGTTAAGCTGGCGGTAATCATTTCATCAGGGTTTAGCGAGGTTGGTAGATCTGACCTACAGGAGGCTCTTGAGGAAATCATTAGAGCCTCAGACATTCGCGTCATAGGTCCTAACTCAGCAGGAGTGTTTATCAGCAGGTATTCCTTACATGCGAGCATAGAGTTCCCTCCTACTAAAGGGAAGGTGGGGGTTGCTGCTCAGAGCGGTGCTGTAGGCGGAGTAGTCATTAGTGAATTGAAGAGGTACTCATCAGGCGCGTCCTTCTTCGTAAGTCTAGGCAACAGTCTTGACGTTTCCGTCGAGGAAGTCTTGGAATATAGTAGTGAAGATGAGGGTACGGAGGCCGTGATAACGTATTTGGAGTGGTTGCGTGATGGCAAACGCTTCATTGAAGGAGGTCTTAAGTTACTGAGGACCGGCAAGCCTCTGTGTATTCTTAAGGGGGGCGTCGATAAGCGAAGCTCGGAAGCCGCTAGATCGCATACAGGAGGTCTAACACCCAACTTCGAAGTATTTAAAGCCGCCGTTTCCAAAGTCGGCGGGTACCTAGCGACTGACATTCCCGACGCTGTGGAAGTATGTGAGCTCTCAAGACGCTGTAAGGACCTCAACCCGTCGAGAGTGTTAGTACTCACGAATTCTGGCGGTTTGGGGGTCCTTACAGCGTCTAACCTGGAGTTACAAGGCTTCGAACTACCTAGACCTCCACGTGATCTGACCAACATGCTGCGTGATTACAATCTTCAAGCCGAGCCGGTTAACCCTATAGATCTGGGAGGGGATACCTACATAGAGGAGCTAACCGATCTACTTCTGCTGGACATGCTGAAGGAATACTATGACGTAGTGGTGCTGGCCTATGTCCCTACTGCAGCGGAATCCCCTGACAAAATAGCTGGAACTATTAATAACAAGGCAAAAGATTTTAGCCTACCGGTCATAGGGTACTTCGCGGGCGAGGGTTCGGTAGATGTGATTACTAGAGTGTCCGGGGATATTCCTGTAGCCACTTCATCCTGGTTTTTAAGTAGAGCCTTAGCATTTATAAGGGAGTTTAACTCTAGGAGGAGGTTGGTTTGAGGAATTATAATCCCTTGAAGGCTCCTGAGGGCGTTAGAATAGCGTTAATGGGTAACGAGGCTATAGCTAGGGGTGTCGTCGAGTCAGGGACTTACGTAGTGACAGGCTATCCTGGCACGCCTTCAAGTGAAATCATAATGACCCTTCACGAGTATGGCTCTGGACTAGATATTTACGCTGAGTGGGCTGTCAACGAGAGAGTCGCGTTCGAGATCGCACTAGGGGCTTCTCTGGGAGGAGCTAGGTCGTTAGTGACTATGAAGGGTCCAGGGCTTAACGTGGCCTCAGACCCTGCTTTATCAGCGGCTTACTCCGGTGTCAACGGAGGCATGACTATCTTAGTTGCCGACGACCCAGGGCCTATGACCACCCAGACTGAGCAAGATAGCAGGTGGTACGCTAAGCTATCTAAGCTACCTATGGTGTCTCCCTCCTCACCTCAGGAAGCAAAGGATTTCATGGTCGTATCCCAGAGATTAAGTGAGGCACTGCAGTTGCCTGTTATACTTAGAACCACTACCAGGGTGAATCATACAGTAGGTGAAGTGATCACAGGAGGTACGGAACTCCCTAGGGGATTTCAGGGGTTCAGAGCTGACCCGCCCAGATATGTTAGGGCTGGCATGTCTTGGAATCTTGAGAGACACAAGTGGCTTAATAATCAACTTAGACTAGTTGAAGGCCTTGTTAAGCAATATGGTCTAAACAGAGTTGTTGAAGGTGGTAACAAATGCATCGTTACTGAAGGTGTGAGCTACAACTACGTCATGGAGGTTCTGAGCAGGTACCGCCCTACCGGCAATAACGTTAAGGTGATCAAAGTCGACCTTCTGTGGCCCATCCCAAGAGAATTCCTGCTTAACTCGCTAAGTGATTGTGAGGAGGTATTGGTCGTTGAGGAGCTTGATCCATATCTAGAGGAGTCCGTTAAAGCTTTGCTTAACGAACAGAAAATCAGGGTTAACGTATACGGTAAGTCGAACGGGTTTCTTCCATTAGAAGGCGAGCTCAGCGCGCTTCTCGTTGCTAAAACCCTCTCTAAACTACTGGGGTTCGGAGTGCTGAGCGCGGAGCCTAGGCTGAAGAGTTTAGAAGTCCCATCGCGTCCACCACCCATGTGTCCTGGATGTCCCCACAGAAATTCCTACATAGCCATACTCTTCGGTATAGCCAAGGCTGGATACAGGCGTGAGGATATACCCATATTCGGTGATATAGGATGTTATGCGTTAAGTGTTAACCCACCGCTCAATGCTATATGGGTAGAGCACAGTATGGGGGCCAGCATCTCTATGGCTATAGGCTTTAAGATAAGTGGTTATAACAGACCTGTGATAGCTACGATAGGTGACTCCACATTCTTTCATGCAGGCTTACAACCGTTGATTGAAGCAGTTAATAAAAGGGTTGACCTTTTAGTTGTGGTGCTTGATAACTCGGTAGTGGCTATGACAGGCCATCAGTCAACGCCAGCATGGGAAACTACTGAGTCAGGTAGAAACGTAAAGCCCGTGGATATAGTTGAGATTGTACGGTCTGTGGGGGTTGAGAATTTAGCGGTAGTGGATCCCTTCAACCTAGATGAGATGACGACTAAAGTGAGTGAGTTCTTGAAGAAACCGGGCGTCAACGTCTTGATAGCCAGAGCCCCCTGCGCAATCCTTAAGGTTCGAAGAGAGGGCGTGAAGAGAAGGTATAAAGTCTTAAGTGACAAATGCACTAAATGTTTAGCTTGTGTAAGAGTTACTGGATGTCCCGCCCTATATGTGAGTGACGAGAAGGTCGCTGTGTCAACTGAAGACTGTGTCGGGTGCGGCCTCTGTGTCAGGTACTGTCCGTACAAAGCTATAGTTGAGGTGGAGGCAACGTGAGTGAATCCAAGATAGTGAATATTCTGATATCCTCAGTAGGAGGCCAGGGAGGTTTAACACTGTCTAGGGTCATAGCGGTAGCGTCCGTCCTTTCAGGCTATTCTGTAAGGACCGGCGAGACGTTGGGTATGGCTCAGAGATTTGGTAGTGTGCTGAGCTACGTTAGGGTAGGCATTGATGGGATTGTCTACTCTCCCCTCTTCGATGAGGGAGAAGCGCACTATATGGTGTGTATGGAGGTTATTGAATGCGCAAGGGCGCTGAAATATCTAGGAAGGGATGGTGTTTTGATAGTTGACGACGTGGTGAAACCCCCTACCTCAATGAGTCTCGTAGGCAGCGGTTCAGAGATTAAGAGTGTCCTGCTCAAGCAGATTAGCAGTACCATAGACTCTGCAAGGTTCTTTTTAGTTCCAGCCAAACGCATTGCAATAGAACTTGGCTCTTCAAGAGCGGCCAACATGGTTCTACTGGGAGTTTTAAACGGCATATCAAAGTTATTCAGTGAAAGTGCAGTTACTGAAGCCGTCTCAAGCCTTTTCAGCAATAGCACGAGAGAACCCTCGCTACTCGCATACCGGAGAGGCGTGGACTACATTAAACACTTATGAGGTGTACTGTTTCTTAGAGTTTAAGAGGCTGAAGTAAGCCATGTATTGCAGAGTAAAAATAGCTGTCTTCGATATGGATGGTGTTCTGGTTAAGTGGAGATCCTCTTGGAGAGCCCTTCACGAGTACTTCGGATCTATAAACATAGTTAATGAGAGTAGAGACGCCGAGAAATTTCTCAAGGGGGAACTATCTTATGAGGAGTGGATGAGAAGGGATCTTGAAGCCATAATAAAGTTTCTAGGCAGACCTCCAAGCAGAGACGAGATAGTTAGAGCCCTCACTAGATATGAGTTAACAGAAGGTGCAACGGAATTGATAGATTTCCTAAAATCGGCTAATGTCATCACAGCGATATTAAGTGGTGGAGTGGACGTACTTGCCGAGATGGTCGGCAATAGACTAGGTATAGACATAATACTTGCCAACAAGCTGGTCTTTGATAAGAACAATCATTTAGCTCCCTATGGAATAGAGGTGGTCAACCCTCTCAAGAAAGGGGGTGTCCTAAGGAAGCTCTCAGAAGATCTCAGAATACCACTTAGTGACTTCATGTACGTCGGTGATTCTGAATGGGATTTCGAAGCCTTGAACGTCGTGGGGCTTCCAGTGCTTCTTAGTCATGGCGACGTGCTGTTGCCAGAGGGAACAAGTTACATAATGCTTAACACACTCCATGATCTTAAGAAGTTACTGAACGCATGTTTTCGGCGATGAATTCCTCTACAGGTTCAGATGTTTATAGTGATGTACTCACGTAGACCGTAAGATATACCTGATTATTTCCTCCCGCAGAACGCTCAAGAACATTTGAGAGGCCTCCTCAGGACTTCCGGAACTTCCCAGCACCAATTCGAATGATGTTACTACCCTGTCTTTGAATGCCTCATCACTTATGTGAATTCCAGAAATCAGCTCTTGAACGAGGTGTTTGAACTCGTTGTGAGCCCTCTCCGCCTGAAGAGGCAACCCTAGATTCTTTGAGTAGAAGTATATGAATGTTGTCAGAGTCAGGTCGATCATGTGCGAGAAATCGACATATATCAACATTCTCTTGAGCGAGTCGCTGAAACGAGTTGTAATATACTTTACATAATTTCTTGCAGCGCTTAGTAGTGTAGATACGTTTCTCCTATCCACGGAGGTGCTTAACGCCTTCACATAATCGATTATATTCTTTCTAACGTCTGCCGAACCTGTAGGAAGATCTACGGACTCGACAAACTCCCGTAGTCTGCTCATGGTTTCTGCGAGAAAATTCCATTCAGGAACGTTACCTTTCGTGAGAACTGTCATGACCCTGAATATAGGAGATAATAACAGAACATAGTTATGTAGCGTCCTCTCAATAATGTTCGTTATCTCCTGTCCTTCACTCATGAACTTATACAGGAAGACGAATCGTTCGATGTCCCCCTTAACCAACTCGTTTATAATTATTTCCGTAACAACACCGTCGATCGTTGTGATTTTTATTCTCGTTTCATTGCTTTTTTCCAAGACCTTAACTTGGGATAAGGATATTTTTCTAGACTCGCCGACCGCCTCCTTCTTCTCCAGAACAAGCGCTGTATCAGTCACCCGCACCAAACACTTATATTCCAATCCGTTTTCGAAACACCTAGTCGACATACCTAAGACCCCCTCTTCATATACACGACGCCTTCACGAACCTCTATGTCGGTTCTACTCATTAACAGAATCCACAGCAACTGGATAGAGACTTCTGTAGTGAATGGCAGTTCGTTAATATTCACCGTACCTCTCCTAGAGAGCTCGTACATGATGTAATCACCAAAGAGCTTCAGGTGCTCGGCGAGATTATTTAGGATGGTTAACCTCTCTAAGACCAAGGTGACGTTTTCAAGCACGCTAGGCATCTCTGTAAGGAGTTCATTAAACCCCCTCGTCAAGCTGTCCGGCGTTACAATACTTTCTTTACTTACCTTAGACCTAATTAAGTCTACATGTCTTCTCAATCGGCTCAAAAGTAGTTCCTCTACATCTATTTTTTCTCCGTACATCGATTTTATCTTCATGCCTACTTTATTTATATCGGAGTAAAGACTGTTGCATAGATCGTTTGTAACGTTGAGTAAGTTAGTGTAGGTGGCCGCATATGTTCTTAAGTACGAGATCACTTCGGGCTCGCTGATTATTTCCGGTACGTCCGCTAATATATGACGCATTTTCTCAATTAGCAATGCTGAGTCAAGATCCCTCAATGGCTTCCTACTCAACTTGCCTAACATATCATTTAGTAAACTTCCAAGTTTCACTAACCCGCTGTGGATTGTTCTCAGCTTGGGTAGTGTGAAATCCACCAAGCTGCTGTACATGGCCAACATAGAATTCGTGTCTCTCACCATAGCCGAGCTTGAAAAGCAATTAACGCTTTCCATTCCATTTATCCTCAGTGAGATAGGGCCGAATTGCTCAGCAACGGTCATGTACGTGTTTAGAATTAAACCCTTAAGCCTTGAACAACTGTCTCTCAACAAGCCGGATACAGCCCCTATGTATGACAGGATGTCTGTGACAGAGCGTGCGCTTTGTACGCCTGGTAATTTCTCCCGCAAATACTCGCTGCTGTAGGGTGTTGCGGTGATCAAAGCTATAGACTTTGATAGAGTGTTTAAGGATTTGTCAAATAACTCTAGCATGTTTGTTGAGACCTTGTCTATGTCACGCTTTATAGACTCCATAGCATTGTGGAGGGCCTGGAACTTGGCTGTGGATATCAGTCTCCTTGACAGCTCGAGTTTCGAGCTACCCGCCGCATACTCGAGTTCGGCTATAACGCTTCTGATAGGTTCTAATTCTTCCTCACTCCATAAGCCACTGCTCTTCATTACGTCGTAAACTTGCTTCAGTGCATCTATCTCACGTGTCAGTCTATCTAAGATCGACATCAGATATTTTTTCTCCTTTACTACCACCTTCACGTAGTATGAAGACATTGTCAGGAAGGAGGTTATAACTCCGGCCAGGATAACTGAGGCCGTATTTAGCTCTAGATAGCTGTAGAACGGCTCAGACCTCAAAACCGACATGCTTAAGTAGAAGGAACCCACAAAACCTAGGAGAGGTAGCAGATGACTCATCACCACAGCAAGAATGTTGCTCACCTCCCCACCTGGCGTAGTTCGCGTAATTATGGAGATGAACGAAGCTATAGTGAAACTAGCTATCACTGCCAAGATCAAATTAGTTAACTCTGCCGCTGTCACTACAAGCATGTGAGGAACTATCGTCACGTCTGGGACTAGATAGTAGACACCTACAAATGGTAGGAAGGCGAAGCAGATGCTCATAACGTCTGACAAGTAGACCTTAAAGCTCCTAGATGCAAGGGTTGCTAACGCAGGTATCCAGATGAGCATGTAAGCACTAACCTCCACACCGGGGAGCTCGTCCATGAGCAGCATAGCTAGGAAGAAGAATATCGGCAGGTGTGTGGATAACTCCCAGAAACTAAGCTTGGTTGCAAGGTTCCACGCAATCACAGTGATCATCAGCAATGTCGTCAGTATTATGTATAAACCTCCTATCGGTGGAAGTCTGGCGGAAGAGAAGGAGAAAGCAACGTTGACTATCACTATGTAGCTTACGAATAGAGAGGAAAACGATAAAGCGTCGTATCTCGGACTATCTTTAGGGTAAAGTAGCGGTGCAATGAGAGTTATGACTATTAAGGATCCAGTCAGCGGTATTCCTATAGGGTCTTGCATGACTCTTAATGCATGACTGGTCAGCAGTATCCAAGATGAGATTACCAGCGAAACTAGGAAAGTTCTTAGCTTCATGCCTCTAAATATAGGGTAGTTTGTCATTGCGAGCCCCTCTCCACCTCTGATAGGAATTCCCTAGTCAATCTGATGGCAGGCAAGATGGTCTTAAGGTTCCTCTCTTCTCCACTAAGAACTTCGGTAATTCGCCATATATCACTAGCGAGGATGCCTATCAGCTCCTGACTGCTTTCAGCTAGAAACATACGCACATAATCCGTATCAGACTGTTTAGGGATGAACACCTTATGTATAGTCCAGCCACATGCCTTAATCATGTCAGTAATACTTACTTCGTTAAGGAGCTCTGCGTTACCCTCTAGATATGCATACCCCAAATCCCCTGTGAAGACGGCCCCCCAAGTGAGGAACTTAGCCAGACTGGAAGCCCCGGCTATATTCCTTATCAATAAGGAAGCGTCGTTGATACTGAATAGAGAAATGAAATACACGTGCCTAGTCTCCCTGGTGTCCGCCAGTATGATGTCCCTACCTATAATGTCCCTACCTATATTTTCCGAGTAGAGCCTTAGGGCCCACCTCACCAAGTCCTCTAACACGTCGCTGTAAAAATACTTGCGTAACCTATCTATCCTCAGTACACTCACTCTATTAACTAATCTCTCTTTCAACGTCTTCGCCAGGAAGGTAATTAAGTTAAACTTATCTACAAGACTTAGATCGTTCTCCACCAGAATTAACGCCTCCGCTCTACCAGTGCTACCTTTAAACGCTCTAAACTTCTCAAGTATCCTGTAATTGATGAAGAAATCCTCCGTGTGCGCCCTGAGTAGGAGAAATAACTCGCCAACGTCGTCAGTCAGTAGTGAGGAAAAGACGGACTCAGCATCCGATACGGTGTCAGTAACTTTATCCTGGAAGCTTACCCAGGCTGTGTAGCGATATGGAAGCCTGGAAGACCCAAGAACTAAATAAGTGTTCGGCTTGACAAACTTTACGGATCTCTCGCGATTCTCCTCTTTAGCTTTGATTATGGCATAGCCCTTATTCACTAGAGGATCTATAAGCAGATCTGCGAAAGGAGTGTCTACAATCACTGCCAGCTTACTGTAGTCTATAAAGTCTAAAGAGCTTAAGAAACCCTCAAACACGTATAAAGACCAGAGGCTCATCAAAACCCACCAGTCATCTCTAAATGTATTATTGTACTTACTCCACTATAAATCTTAACCCTATGTGAGGACTTTGGGATCCCTCCACATTCGACCAAGATTAACTCACATAAATCTACTTGACTACCTCTGCGATGAATCTGCCGTCCTCATATATTAACTCTCCATCAGCAAACACTTTACCTCTTCTCATATCCTTTATCAGGTCCCAATGTATCGACGATTTGTTGATTCCTCCTGTCTTTAGGTATGAAGCGCCTAAGGCCATGTGTGTCGTTCCTCCGATCTTCTCGTCGAACAGTATCTCTTTGGTAAACCTAGTTATGTCGTAGTTCAGGCCGAAAGCTACTTCACCTAACCTCCTTGCACCCTCGTCAGTTTCAAGCATTTTCCGAAGGAGTTCACCACCGACTTCAGCATCAGCCTTCACGACCTCACCCCTCTGGAAAACTAGTCTAGCATTCCTTACTTCAACCCCCCTCCATACTGCTGGAAAGTCAAACCTGATGAAGCCCTCTGTGAAATCTTCGTGAGGTCCTGTGAAGACCTCGCCTCCGGGCATGTTATTCCTTCCGTCATCATTGATCCAAACCCTCCCACCAACATTGAGCAGTATGTCTGTATCATCACTCAGTATCCTTAACTCAGAAACTTTGCTCAAAACCTCTGCAACTCTCTGCTGAAGGCTTGCCTGCGACACCCAGGCGCTGACCGGATCCTCCGCGTGGAGCTTGAGAGATCTGAAAACAAAGTCCTCGTACTCGAGTGGGGACATGTTGGCCTCCTGAGCCATAGCCCTCGTAGGATACGCAGTGACAACCCACCTTAGAAGACCTTCGCTATCTCTCCTCATGAATATCTCGCTCAGCTTACGCATGGCCTGAGCCCTTATTTTGATTCTCTCAGGATCGACGCTTACTAGGTGCTTCGAATGCGTCGATGAAAGCACGGAGATCCTTACATCAACGTTCTCACTCATGAACTCGTCTATCCTAGACTGAAACCTGAGGAGCTCCTCTGGCGCGTGTCTGTAGAATATTTCATTGAGGATCTCATCGTTTAGGCTCCACCTCGGGTAACCACCCTTCACCACTACCTCCCTCCATATCTCACGCACTAGCGGGTATGCTTCATAAGTGGAAATCACGAGAACCTCATCACCTGCTTTAACGTTAGTGCAGTACTCAGTAATTAATTTAGCAAGTTTGTTTAACACTATTATACCACCGACTGATATGTGGTGTAGAGGATTAAATAAGAAATTGTCATAGGAACGTGAACCTGCCACAATGCTTATTGGGCATGATTAGTCTTAAAAAAGAGTGAAACAAAAAATGTTTTAATTTTAAAACTCGGTTAGAGCCAACCACGGAGTTTCATGGCCTTGTAAACCCTCTCAACGGCTAGAACGAATGCAGCGTCACGCATTGTTACCTTTCTATCCTTTCTCTCAGCCTTTAGCTTCTCCCATCTATCTGCAGTCCTCTTGAAGTTGCCCCTCATTATCAGGGCTAGCCTAGTTCTGGTTTCTTCCTCATCCCAGAAATACCACTGCAGGTTCTCAACCCACTCTAGGTAGGACATTATTACGCCTCCGGCATTAGCCAAGATGTCAGGCACCACGGCTATGAAATCCTTCCTATCATAGAGTACCTTCTCGGCCTCAGGGGTTGTGGGTCCGTTGGCCGCCTCAACGATTAGTCTTGCCTTCACCTTGTTGACGTTCTCACCCGTTATAACGTTCTCGATAGCCGCTGGTATTAATATGTCAGCATCTACATACAGTGATGCATCAGGATCGCTTAATTTCTCACCACCTGGGTAGTTAATGATTTTACCGGTCTCGTTCTTAACCTTTATGGCGGTGTCTACGTTCAATCCGTTAGGATCATAGACAGTGCCTGAAGTATCACTCACCGCGACTACCTTAGCACCGTAGTGTTTAGCCCAGTAAGCCGCGTACTGACCTGCGTTTCCGAAGCCGTGAATGGAAATTACCCTGTTCTCAAGCCCGCCTAACCACGCCTCTGCTGCTGCCTTAGCAGCGATTACGGTGCCGAAGCCTGTTGAATACATTCTAACCGGATTGCCCCACAGTTCTGGAGGCTTCGCGGTAAATACCCCAGGAACATTATACCCTTTCAGCTTACTGTATTCGTCGATCATCCACATCATTATCTGCGGGTTTGTGCCGACGTCAGGTGCTGGAATATCTACAAGGTCGCCTATCAGGGGAGCTATAGCTCTAGCGTAGCCTCGACTTAACTGCTCAAGCTCGCGTAGAGATAGTTTCTTAGGGTCAACCTTAACTGCACCCTTACCGCCTCCATAGGGTATCCCGGCCAGCGAATTCTTCAAAGTCATACCAAGAGCCAACGCCATGTCACTTTCTAGGGTAACTTCGGGATGGAATCTTATACCACCCTTGTACGGGCCTAATGCGTTATTATGCTGAACTCTGTAACCCTCGAAGAGGGTTAAACTGCCGTTATCCATCCTGACTGGAATCTTGACCATCAAGACCCTGTCAGGTTTGCTCATGTAATCGTAGACCTCGTGAGGTAATCCAGCTAGCTCGATCGACTCCTTCAAAACTCTTAACATCCACTCAAGGTAAGACACTCATGTCACCACATGTTAATATTTAAACATGACTTTATATATTTGAGCTGTGTATAAAAACATGCACACTTTTTTAAACAGCGTGCCACCGCATTAACCCAAAACTTAAAGTTGACGTGGTCCCAACGTTGACTTCGCATATAATGATTCACTTTATTAGGGTAAATGACTTATGTTTGTATGATGGTTATGGAGGGCTGTAAGGACAGGCTGGGCATAATGAGCTATGTTATGAAGTTAGCTTACGAGAAAAACCTCATCAACCTGCTGGGGGGTAACGCTAGCATTAGGTGTGGTGAAGGTTTCTTCATAACGCCCTCCCAAGTGCCTAAAAACTCCCTCAGCATAGAGGACTTCGTCTTCATAAGGCTGGGCGATAACCAGGTAATAAGTAGCTCAAGTAGAAGGCCCTCAATAGAGTGGAGGATGCACAAAGCCGTGTACGTCGCCAGACCTGAGGCTTACGCAATACTCCACACACATAATCCATACACCATCGCCCTCTACGACGCTGGACTAAGAGTAGACGTCACTAAGTTCGTAGAAGCATACTCGATCGGCGAGTGTGTTGAGACAGTTCCTTACAAGCCTGCAGGCTCTCTAGAGTTAGCTAACTCGACGGCAGAGGCGTTGAGAAGATGCAGGGTCGCAGTACTCTTAAACCACGGTGTCATCTCAGCATGTAAGGATCTCTACAGTTGTCTCGACGCGCTGGAAGCACTTGAAGACCTCAGCAAGATAACATTAGTACAGCACCTGCTGAAACTGTTAAGCCGCGCTGAACCTGGCTCAGGACGTCTCCCACCTTAAGTTATGGCAGTTATTTATTAACCTCCAAGAACTGATAGTGAAGAGATGTCTGGAGAATGTTTAAGTTAGGTAATCTTAATCTTTTGCTTTACTTCATAGTCGCCTTCGCTTTTTCGTGGATATTTTGGATACCTCAAGTCCTGGTTGCGAGAGGAATATTGCTGACGCCGTCAATCATCACAGACTTCCTGTTAGGTCCTTTTAATCCGGCAGCCTTCGGCCCCCTCGTCTCAGCATTCTCTCTAACCTATCTGAATGAGGGAGTGAGTGGATTGAAGTCCCTACTTAAGAGAGGGCTGGACTGTAACTTCAGGAAGGTATGGTTTATCCCTATTTTCCTCCTTTTTCCGGTAATGACAGGCAGCGCTCTTCTGCTAACAATGCTTGCTGGTGAAACACCGCCTGAATTGACTACCTCCTACGATCTCTTCACGGTCGCCATGATCTTTACCTACATATTCTTCCTAGGAGGACCCTTTCAGGAGGAGTGGGGCTGGAGAGGGTATGCGTTAGATAGGCTTCAAGAAAGGTGGAGTGCCCTCACCTCAAGTATTTTGCTCGGACTTATGTGGGGCTCTGGCACCTACCGCTGTTCTTCATGCCCGGGACTATACAGTCTCAAACCCCATTCTGGGGTTTCATGAGCTTGATAATCTGTGGTTCGCTGCTGTTCACCTGGATCTATAACAATACCGGCGGTAGTATCTTAGCTGTAATGCTCTTCCACACTATGAATAACCTATCTCTCGTAATCTTCCCAACGCTTAGAACTGCGTCAGGCGGTCTCTACCTGCTAATCCTCAACGTAGTTACTGCAGCAATAGTGTTATCAGTATGGGGTCCTAAAAAGTTAGCTCACACAAATCAAAGGTACCTCAGCATCTGAAGACTGTGCCGAAACTATGGTCACGAAGTCATGCCTCTTTAAAGCGATTAACCAAGCCTTTGACAGCCTCCCAATGTTTTTATACCTTCGGAGAACATATACAGGGTGTCTTAAGTTGAAGTTGGGTCTCAATACGAACGTGTATATCGATTATCCCCTTCACGAGGTAATAAGGAGAGCTTCAGCGATGGGTTATGAGGGAGTTGACGTAGCGCGTACCCATCTGTGCGGGAGGTATAGGGAGGTAAGCGAGGAAGATCTGGTCAGGGCTAAGGGGGCTTCCACCTACTATGGGATCTCTATATACAACATTCAAGGAAGTTGGGGTCCATTCCTTGATGTCGAATTCGCTAAGAGTAGAATAGAGTTAGCGAGGAAGCTAGATTGCCCTGTAGTTAACCTAGGTGCTGGACTCCCCTACGGACCTAGTGATGACTTTGACGACGTGTTGAAGAAAACCATCACCCTCCTTGGTGAACTCCGTGATAACGCTAAGAGTTACGGAATCGAGGTTGCTGTAGAGCCTGAGGTCAGGCCTTACTTGTCCCCGCAGACCCCCATAATTAACCGCTACCAAACTTACGAAATAATTCTAAAGGAGTTGCCCGGGGTTTGGCTGGTTTTAGACGTTGAGCACGCGATAGTGAATCATGAAAACCCTAACTACGTGATAAGGAAGTACAAGGATTATATAAGGGTGATACATCTCAGCGATACGATAGACGGACTTCACCTTCACTTAGTACCTGGGAGGGGAGAGCTCGACTTTTACTCCATCCTCGGAAGCCTCATAGATGTGGATTATAGAGGATTCATCTCTATGGAAATATATCCACACTATAGAGAACCGGATAAAGCAGCCTACGAAAGCATAATTTATACCCAAAGAGTTATTATGGAGTTAAGCGGGAAAGCGTGAGACAAGGTTTATGAAGTTTAGTGAAACGGATGAGGTCTCTCAGTTTTTATTAAAGCCGGGATCCCAACTTCTAGATGTAACTGGCTAATCCTATTAGGAGTAGGATCACTATAGCCACTGAAGTCACTGCCTGCACTAAATAGTTAACCTTCATGCTGACCCTACTTAGCATCTCTGAAACTATTCTACCCCCGTCTGTTATAAAGAGAGGTGCGGCGTTTATTAGTGCTAGCGAAAAGTTTACCACGAAGACCCAATTAAGGTACGTCAGTGTGGTAATGACGTGATCTGGGGTGGTTGACGAAATCAGCTCTCTTAAATACACGCCTAGCTTAGATCCTGCAGGCTTATACATTGCGTAGTTGTCAATAATCCCCGTCCCCACTGCCTTATACCCCTCTACAATACATTTCTCTACTTTCAACTCAATGATCAAGCTATGATTATAGAACTCGCTGAGCAGGGAGGTGAAGGCGTTGAGACTTGAGATCTTAGTTCCGTTTACCTCAAGAATTATGGAAGGCGTCGATATGTTAGTTTGAACAGCGGGGAGGGTTGGGTTGCTTCTGTCAAGGTCTATTATGACCGGCACCACAACCACTTGCTGAGATAGAATACCGATAAAGCCAACGCAGAGAAGTGTTAGTAGTGAATTCCCCAGGATCCCTGCGCTGAGTACTGAAATCCTAGACCTTCTGGGGACTTCGTTGAAGGAAGTCTCGGAGGGCCTGACGTATGCTACGGGGAATATGGCAAAGATCCCCACACCCCAAGAATCTATCTTAACACCCTCAATGAAAGCGGCTATAGCGTGCATTAACTCGTGAGCACCCACAGCAACGCCTATCGACAGGAGCAGGGGGATCAGCATGTCGACGCCTACAGTGACGCCAGGTATCACTGGCACGAAAGGCGATGTAGGGGTCCCGCCAGACGAAATCGCTGCAAATATGCCTTTTAAGGAGCTAGCCAAAATTAAGTAGAGGTAGGCTACCAAGAATGCCATGTTGAATATCCCGGCTATGAAGATGACGTATCTTACAGGCTTTCTACCGAAGGACGCTACCTTGTGCAATCTGGAGGCATCGCCCAAGTCTATCATCACAGTTAGGAAATCTACATTAACGCCGTGCCTGCTCAAGGTCTCACGCAGGCTCCTCTTAACCCTAACAACAAGGTAGATCAACGCCTCAACTAGCAGTAGGACGACTATGTAGATGTACGGCTCGCTCATCAGCCTGACCTAATAACACTGTCTTTAAGAGTATATTAGCTTTTAATAAGACGCCTCCTTAATGATTTTAGGTATGAAAAATGTGTGTGAAGGAGATAACGTGTAGAGCCAGGCAAACCACTTTAGGAGGGTTATTGATCTTCATAGTGTTGATAGCGTTGTCGTTGATGTTAGGAGTCTACGGATTGTATATAGAGAGAACCTCAACCAATACCTCCCCGTCCAACACATCACCCATAACCACCGAAAGTCAGGTAATGACGAACGCGACGACATCCACTCCCATAACTGCACCCACCAACACGACGACGGAACATCCATATCAACCTGCATAGCATCGGAGTCACGTAGCATCACGACACCATAAAATCTCTCGTCATTCACCGCGGGAAGAAGGGCCGGTTGACCAGCATTTATTAAGTATCTTTAGCCCTGGTTCTCTGATTAAGTCTACATAGTACTCTAGATTTACCATGAAGTCTCTCAGCATCCTTATAGGGACTACGAGAGTGCCCTCGAGAGGTCCTCTAATAACCTCGGTCAATGTCACGAGCGTCGGTATAAACCATTTAGCCTTACGTATTATCCCGTAGTTTTTGGAGAGAACATCGCATTCGTTAATCAAATACCTACACTTGAGAGCATGCACGCTGGCCACATACTTTAACTTCCCTTTCTTGCCGTAGCCGGGGGACCAGTGTTTGCAATCCACGATTAGACCGGCACCCGATAATAGGTTAACAGCTATCACATCATATTCATATCTCCTCAGTGTAGTTCTTAACCCTCTGAGACCCTCCAGCCCTGAGAGTTTGGCGTACTCAAGAACCAACTCCTCGAAATCCCTCCAATTGAGGAGGCTTGACACCTCATATATATCGGCTCCTGCCTCAAGGGCTCTGAAAGCCAATGGAAGAAGTGATTTAAAGCAGATTCCTCCGTCAACACCCTTGTATGTAGCTTCGAGCACTGAAGCGTCCTCCGGGGCTACACGGTCACGTGTGTGTTCGCTGCTTATGCATCTGCCGGACGATGCTTCACGCATTAACGTGATCCACAGATGGGCTTCGCGATCACGCAGAGGAAATCCCCTAATCCATTACGTGGTAGTCAGCTTTAAGCCGCTCTTCACTGCTCAGAGTTCACCTCCCACATCATCCAAGATTAACACTCTACAACAAATATTATTTTTATACCTTAATACAGCATATCTGACAGGGAGTAGGTGCAGGTATTCAGAGAGGCGTTCACAAGCATCTCTAAGTTCCTGACGTACTCGTTAAGCGAGCTGTCGCTAGAGGACATAGAGAAGTTCATTAATAAGCTTGTCAGCATCTACTACGACTCTAAGAAAATCCTGGTTCTAGGAGCAGGTAGGTCGGGATTGGTGGGCAAGGCCTTCGCCATGAGGCTCTCCCACCTCGGGTTCAACGTTTACGTCTTCGGAGAGACCATAAACCCGCCCATTAACCCGGGGGATGCGTTGATGGCCATATCGGGTTCCGGCAGAACTAGGTTAGTAGTCACCGCGGCGGAAGTCGCTAAAACGTTAGGCGCTATAGTCATTAGCATAACAACATACCCGGACTCCCCGTTGGGGAGGATGTCGGATGTGGTAATTAGAGTTCCCGGTAGAACTAAAATAAGCGGTGAGGACGACTATAACATTAGACAACTTAAAGGTATCTACGAACCGCTGGCCCCGCTGGGAACACTGTTTGAGATAACGACGTTGGTTATGCTGGATGCCGTGACTGCAGAACTGATGGCAAGACTTGGAAAGACCGAGGAAGATCTTAAACTGAGACACGCCAACATAGAGTAGGGACCCTTCTTGCGTATGTCCAGCTATTCTGATGCTTTATGCCTAATAAACGACGCTATAGACTCATATAATAGGTTTAAGAGGAACGGCAGGATTAATGACTTAAAGCACGCCTTATCAAACCTGCTCAGGAGTTACATCTTACTTTCGAGTGGTCACTACCTACCGGACTTGGATATAACGAATCTGGCCTCAATAGCCCTTGACGAGGGTCTCATAAACGGGGAACTGTATGCAGAAATAGTTTCTTCCAACCTAGTTCTCAACGGATACTTAACAGGAAGTCTGAGCGTCGTTGAAGAAACGTTTAACACGGTACTTAAGGAGCTATCTAAATATGACCCGTACATAAATCAGCAAATGTTACTATTCAGGTATTAGGGGTTATGATATGACCAGGGAGTTCAAGGAGGTTAGCGGAAAATGGATTACCTTAGTGACGTTAATCTACTACCTGGAAGGAGGTGTCTACGAGTTGGTTGAAGATTACGGATGCGTTAGACCAAGAGTGGAGGTGAGGCAGGGTTTCGGAAGCTATGTAATCGAATACTGTTGCGAGGAGTTGAAGGAAGTTCCTAAGGAGCTCCTAATTCTGGATGAGGCTAGGGAGAAGAACCTTGTGAGCAGTTACAAGGCCAATGTCTGCAGAAACGGAGTTGATGTTACATCGATACTTAACGACGTGATTAACTCGGTCGTCAAGGAATCGGTTAACCTATTACTTCCGTACTCCACGTTAACACGTCAGTCCGGCATAGAGCACTTGTTTGTCATCTTGAACGACGGTAAAGGATACTTGATTGAAGGTGAGAGGAACAGAGCGTATGTTCCTTTAACTAACATGATCATTAGCATGCACACACATCCGGATAACTGCATTCCCTCGCCGCATGATGTGAGGGCGTTGACCCATATATTAATGGGTAGGGGGTTTGGTGGGGGGATTGTGGCAAGTGACTGCCACTTCGCTATAATGAGGGTAGGACCTTTCTTGGAGGAGGACATGATGGAGCTCATAAAATTCAAGAACGCTTTAAGGGAAATGCGTTTAGACCGCCTTAACTACTATCTAGGGAGGGGCGGTATAGGCACTAATCTACGCATTTACACGAATTATGTTGGCATATCGCAGACAAGGTCCTAATCAGATCTACGAACGCGTTGGCTGAGTTGTTTTCCTTATAGGTTCTTAGTAGCTTCAGGAGTGTTTCCATTGAAGACTGTCGGAGATCGCAACACCCCCGGATATGGTGATTCCTCATGATTAGGGAGGAGAAGACCCTGCAGACATTGCATGAGAACCCCGTAAACCCGGATTCAAAATCGACTATCCTGATTCTCTGGAGTTCGTCGATTATGACGTGTTTCTTAAGGATATTTAGCTCCTTGTGCGTCACCCCCTTCACATCAAGGTAGCGTGAGGCAGCTAGAACCCTGACGCAGAGTAACATAAGATCTTCACACCTGGTCACGCGATTAACTAATTCCCCCAGTCTGACCCCCCTTATCAACTCCATTACTATGAATTCATCATCGCAGAAATGCACCTTAGGAGCTATGGGGTACGCCCTCTTCATCAAGGAGCACTCATTAATCAGGGAATCACGTTTAGAGTCAGTTCTAAGCACTTTAACAGCGGCTAGATCAAGGCCTCTGAACTCAGCTGCGAAAACTACTGAGGAATGCCCCCTACCTAAGACGTTTAGACCACCCACTGTGTAATCCCCCAAATCACGGCATCCATTATACCCCAGCAACTCTAGCTTAGCAAGCCTCCTTTCAATGATGTCCCTCTTAACATTGGGAAAACTCAGTAATTCATGACACTCTGAAACCACGTCTGCCAACCCACTATCCTAAGTGTGTTTCGAATAGATAAAGACTAGAATGATATTCCGTGGACGATAATGCTAGTGGCGTGGCTCCCTTCGTGACTCGGTTTCCCTAACGACCCGGAGTTCAAGGCCGTCCTCCACTCGGTGACCTGTGAACGTCGGCGTCAGGAGTTAGGTTGCTTCCTTCCGGACCTGGCCAACTTCCCCCTGCAGAGGTGGTTGACGTCCCTCCTCCAAGGGACGCTCCACCACCGCCGACCCCACAGGGCGAGCTTCATCGCAAACCTTGAAGAGGTCGTCAGGGATTCCAGGCCACGAAGGGTTACTGGCCCCGCCTTACGCCTTCGGTCCAGGAGGCGGCGACCCTCCCAGCCCTACCCACGCCAAACTAGTAAACCTCTCAAGGTTTTTATCTTTTACAGTGAATCACGAATTGATGGACCATCCTGAAGAGTAGGAGGTTGAGTCATCTGTGTTCTATGGAAATCTCCTGAACAAACATGGCCGGATTTCTATGGCAGGCCACCTACTAGGAGATTTGAGGTTCTCGAGTCCTCTATTTATAGAGGACTAACCTTTAGGTATGTTTAGCTTTGCAACCCCGTTCTTTATTTTTACCTCGTAGCTGTTTGCCTTAACGGGACCGGGCAACATTATAAGTTTCCGTACGTTTCGTCCCCTGTATTTAAAGAGCAACTCAATCTTGGATGTATTTATGCGCCTTACTATCAGCGAGTGCGGGTCATTGTCTGATACTTCAACCAGTATCTTAACGTGGTCAGAGTATTCCCTGACCTCAATCAATGGTTCCTGAGTTAAGTGCCTTCCGGCATGTTCGAAAGCTCCTAAATCCCTATTGCCTTCCGGCATTTCCTTCCTTCCTTCTTCGACCACCCTTCTCACTCCTCACATTAGCGAGGCAAGTTCTACAGTATCCGGCACGTATGAAACCTTTTTATAGAATCGTTGCGTAGCGCTTGAGCCCTCAGGCCACACCATAAGGTGATTCCTTGGAAGTCCCTGGAGTGTCATGCATTGCATCCCGCAATCACCGACTCATAGTTGGGGTGGGAGCTTATAAATACGTGGTATGACATTTATTTCCTACTTGCGGGATCTTTTAGTAGGTGCGGGATTGTGAGGACTTCGCTACTCAATATCTTGACTAAGATCGAGGGAGAAGTTAGGTGTGATGAGTTAAGCGAGTTGGTGGGACTTAGCAGGAGCACTACTAGGAGATACATGAGGGAATTACTTGACGAGGGCTACGTGATTGAGAGGTCCAGAAACGTATTCATATTGACTGATAAGGGGAGGGCGGTTAGGGAGTCGCTTCAGAGGGTCTTAAAGAATGCTGACGACGAGAGGGCTTACGTGGTAACCGATCCCAGCACGGGCACTCCACTAAACCTCAAGATTAAGAGTCTGAGGCAACTCTATGCGGTCATCAAGTACGGACTTGCTCCTGAGGATGTGATAAGGGAACACTTAAGGAGAGGGTATATCTCGGGTTGGGTTAGGGATGTGCTGGAAGATGAAGAGCTGGCCCGTAAATTGAGTGTTAGTGACTTGGACGAAGTGATTAGAATACTCAGGGAGTTAACTAGCCTAACTGAGCAAGCTCTAAAGTAGCGTGATTTTATCCAACGTGGGGCTCTATGAGTGGAGATGTGCTCGAGTACAGCTTAATTACTGAACACGATGTTACCCTTTTCAGGGAGGGCACTCACTTCAAGATCTACGAGAAACTAGGCGCCCATCCCCTAGTCATTGATGGTGCTTCGGGAGCCTACTTCGCTGTGTGGGCACCTAACGCGACAGAGGTTTATGTAGTCGGTGACTTTAACGAATGGAGACCTAATTCACACAGGCTAATTCCTCGCAAGGATGGCTCTGGAATTTGGGAGGGTTTCATCAAGGGGGTTAGGATAGGCTCTAGATATAAGTACTACGTGGTTTCTAGAAACGGTGAGTACAGGGTATTTAAGGGCGACCCGTACGCGTACTTATGGGAGAAGCCCCCCAAGACGGCTTCAGTAATCTGGGACTTGAGTTACGAGTGGAGAGACGATGAGTGGTTACGCAGTAGGAAGGCTAGGAATTCATATGAAGCTCCTGTATCCATATATGAAGTTCACTTAGGTTCCTGGCGAAGGAGACCTGACGAAGGTAATAGATTCCTGTCTTACCGTGAGTTAGCGGATGAGCTGTGTGAATACTTAGTTGACATGAGTTATACGCATGTGGAGTTCCTACCTGTAATGGAGCATCCCTTCTATGGTTCTTGGGGTTATCAGGTAACGGGTTACTACGCACCAACGAGCAGGTATGGGAAACCACAAGACTTCATGTACTTAGTTGATAAACTGCATAGACATGGCATTGGAGTGGTGCTTGATTGGGTTCCCTCCCACTTCGCTACGGACGAGCACGGACTGGTGTTCTTCGATGGGACCTGCTTATACGAGTATGAGGACTGGAGGAAAAGAATTCACCCGGACTGGGGTAGCCACGTGTTCGACTACAGTAAAGGTGAAGTGAGGTCCTTCTTGATAAGTAACGCATTGTTTTGGATCGAGAAGTATCACGTCGATGGTCTAAGGATGGATGCTGTAGCATCGATGCTTTATCTAGATTACTCAAGGAAGCCCGGTGAGTGGACTCCTAACCCCCTCGGCGGCAGGGAAAACTTGGAGGCCGTGGACTTCGTGAGAACCTTCAATAAGGTTGTACACAGATACTGCCCAGGCGTTCTGACTATAGCTGAGGAGTCCAGCGCGTGGCCTAAGGTATCGAGACCAGTGGAGAACGGTGGATTGGGGTTCGACATGAAGTGGAATATGGGATGGATGCATGATACGCTCTACTACATGTCTAAGGATCCCATATACCGTAAGTATCATCACGACATACTGACCTTCAACGTGTGGTATGTATTCTATGAGAACTTCATCAACCCACTATCGCATGATGAGGTGGTTCACGGCAAGAAGTCTCTGGTACGTAAGATGCCAGGTGATGACTGGCAGAAGTTCGCCAACCTGAGGCTCCTCTATGGGTATATGTATGCACATCCTGGGAAGAAGATGCTTTTCATGGGCAATGAAATAGCCCAGTGGGATGAGTGGGACCATGAGAGAGGTGTTGACTGGCACCTTCTTAAGCACCCAGAACACAGAGGCGTTCAGGCTTGGGTGAGAGACCTGAACTTAGTGTATGTGAGGGAGTCAGCCCTTCATGAACTGGACTTCAGCCATGAAGGCTTCGAGTGGGTTGACTTCAGGGATAGGGAGCAGAGCGTCATAGCCTTCCTCAGGAAGGGCTCAAGCGGTGACTTAATGCTGGTGGTCCTCAACTTCACTCCTGTCGTCAGATCAAGTTATCGAGTGGGTGTGCCGAGATCGGGCTTTTGGGAGGAACTACTGAATAGTGACCTAAGGACCTATGGGGGCTCAGGAGTAAGCAACGCCCCAGGCGTAATGTCCGAGAACATACCATATCATGAAAGACCTTACTCATTGGTGTTAACACTACCTCCGCTGGCGGCGGTTTTCCTTAAACATAGGGAGCGATATTAAGAATTCCAGCTAATCTAAGGCTTTTGATGTGATTCCTGTAATAAAAATAGGTGAAGGAGCTGTAATGATCACCTTCTCTCAAGAGAAGGTTTTAAGAGTGTCCTCAACACATTATTCGGTGTTTGGGTCGGCATGAGAAGATATGTGGTGATTCACGCGCACTTCTACCAACCATCTCGAGAGAATCCCTGGCTCTCAAGAGTGACTCAGGAGGCGAGTGCCCGCCCTTACCATGATTGGAACGAGAAGGTCATGGAGGAGTGCTACAGACCTAACGCGTTGATACCTATAGTGGATAAAGATGGATATGTAGTCGACGCTGTCAACAACTACTCTTGGTTGAGTTTTGATGTCGGCCCTACCTTATTGACGTGGCTTCGGGAGAACGCACTTGACGTCTACGAAGCCGTTGTGGAAGCGGACCACGTGAGCAGGGGAAGGTTCTCAGGCCATGGCTCTGCAATAGCCCAGGTCTACAATCACATGATAATGCCTCTTGCTAAGAGGGAGCTTAAGTACCTAGCTACCTACTGGGGTGTGGAAGCGTTTAGAGAAGCCTTTGGAAGATCTCCTGAGGGTATGTGGTTGCCTGAGACGGCGGTCGACGATGAAACTCTTGACGTCCTAGCAGAGTTGAGTATTAAATTCACGATTCTAGCACCTCATCAAGCCAGCATGGTGAGAACCCGGAGTGGTGAATGGGCGGATGTGAGTGGCGGGAGGATTAACGTCAGGATGCCTTACCTTTATAGAACCTCCTCAGGCAGGGCAATCACCCTCTTCTTCTACGACGCTCGACTTTCACATGGCGTGGCGTTCGGAGACTTGTTGTGTAACGGCGACACACTAGCTGAGAGCATAGCTAAGGCTTTCAGCGAAGAAGGTAAAAGAGAGTTAGTCGTCATAGCTACCGATGGGGAGACCTACGGACACCATAAAAGGCACGGGCATCTAGCGCTCGCATATGCCTTAAGAACTCTCACCGAGCAGGGAATCGCCAGAGTTACTAATTTCAGTGAGTTCTTGGAACTCAGTCCACCTGAGCATGAGGTTAGGATATTTGAGGGATCCTCATGGAGTTGCTCTCACGGGGTCGAGAGGTGGAGGAACGATTGCGGATGTAGGGTAGATACAAGCAGGGCATGGAGTCAGGAATGGAGGAAGCATCTTAGAGAAGCCATCGACTGGTTGAATAGCGTCTTGGTGAGCACATACTTTAATAAGGGGTCAGAGCTGTTTAAAGACCCATGGAGGGCTCTCCTAAACTACGTGAGCGTAGCGGGTAAGCCTGAGAGATTGCTTGTAGAGTATCTGAAAGATGTCTGCAAGACATCCCTCAGTGATAATGCTAAGGTCGAATCCCTCAAGTTATTGGAAATGATGAGACATGCGCTCCTCATGCAGTCCAGCGACGGTTGGTTCTTTGATGATATATCGAACATAGAGACTGTCCAGATAATGAAGCATGCTGCCAGAGCCATGGAGCTTGCGAAGGAGTTTACTGGGATTGATCTGGAGAATACCTTCCTAAGGTACGTTAGGAAGGCAAGGAGCAACGTGCCTGAACTGGTCAACGGGGAAAACATCTACAGAGAGTTAGTGAAGAATGCGAGCATCGATCACTACGACATATGTATACTTCACGCTGTACTTAGTCTAGTAGGTCTTCCTCTAGGAAAGGATGGGAGAAGAATCTTCGGCTATACAGTCAGCGACTTGATGAGTTTACCGATTACGTCAGGCATGTTTGACGCGGTGTTGGGGAAAGCTGTAGTCACTTCCTCAACTACCCTCGAACCCATTGAATGTGCCTACTACGCGCACATGGCAGATGATCACACAATACTGGGGGCCTCAGGCCCTTCCAGAAGGGTGGACCTGGGATCCTTAAATCACGAGGTTCTTGAGCATGTCAAGGTGCAGGATTCAAAGGGCCTCAGGGGGGTTCTATCTCTTCACTTCACTAAAGTGGAGGACGTGCTTATGATCGATCTCCTGGCTGGGATGAAGAACGTCTCTCATAGAACGCGCCTCCTCAACTACATAACGGAACTTCTCACGCTCCAGACCTCAAAAGAGCTCAGCGAATTACTTAACACTATGTTACACGACCCTATTAGGCTCTATGGTGTGCTGTCCCTAAGCAAGGAGATGCGCGTGAAGATGTCCGACATCTTGAGCAGGCTTGATGAGAAGCTCTCTGAGCAACTAATTAGTCTGGCCAGAAAGCAATTCAACTTGAGTGACTTAACAAGGATTGCGTTAAGCATCTTAATAGTTAAGGAGTTGGCGAAGGATTTGGAGGGCCTTAGAGGTTTATGGAGGACGAGAGCCTCCTTATGCGTGCTGATCAAGGAGCGTGGGACTGAGGTTAGGAGTATGTGTAGAGAAGGTATTGAGGGCATGTGCGTTGGCATGCGGATGCTTGAAGATCTGGGTAGTATCCTTAACCTGAGGTGTGGCTAGGTCGATTATACGCCGGTTACGGACCGATTACATATAAAACACTTAGCTGTGGAGTTCCTCACACGCTTATCAAACCTGTGTACGAAAGTATCATCAATGACAGGAAGGATGTTATGCTAATCAGTATGTTGTCATCTATTGGGTTGAATTCGTAGTGCTCTATGAACGACGAGAGGGCTGCTACGGGAATTCCCCACAGGCCTATGAAGTAGTAGCCTATTGGGAGGCAGACTAGGAACATGGCGAAGTTGCCCCACCAGGATTTAGTTCTTCTCCTGTAGATGAGGTTTCTGACCACCCCTGTCGCGGCATCACCAAAAGACATAAAGAGAACGGGGATCAGGCCGTAGACAGGCGTTGAGAAGACTAGCCAAGATAACAGCAGGATGGTCCCCCAAGCTACGCAGAAGTTGACCTCATACATGTTCTCCCTCACCTGAAACCACGGCATCAATCTACCGGTCTTGTGCGGTAGCCAGGTGACTAGAGCTAGAACTAGAGCCAGTACGAAGGGTATGGTTGGTGAGGTGAAGAGGAACGGGACCAGGAGCGCCACGAGACCTCCCGCCAGGATGTGAATTATCTTCCTGTTGAAATAAACCGCGACATTATGTTGAAGCCCCTTCTTAGTCATGAGGTTGTATGTGTACTTAGTGCCATAGACTACCATCAACACATATATGAAGAGGATGCAAGCATACAGCAACTCCGCCGTTAAGTTGATGGGGGTTAGCACGTTCAGGTATATGCCTGTGTTCATTCTCTAATACCTCCAACATGCATGAGACTAGAGAACTATTCAATACCTAGCTTTTATATTTCACTCATACACACCATATGGGTGTCGATGTGACTTCCTGCAGGCAACATGAGTCAGGGATTGAGGGAGTTTCATGTTGCTGGGCTATCTGCTGATAGTAATTGCGTCCATTCTGTGGAGTCTGAGCCCAGCGATTATAAGCAGATTTAGCAGACGCATAAGACCGGTAACCTTTACAGGGCTAAGGGCTTCCATAGCTTCGGCCACGCTACTCATTCTCTTCTTAGTCAGGGGTGCGGGAATAGATAGCTTGAGTTACGTTGCGATAGCTGTGGTTACGTTGTCAGCCATCATAGGGCCGGGAGTCGGCGACGTCTTGTACACAAAGTCGATTCAAGCGCTAGGCGGCTTCCTAGCCGTGGTACTCGGCTACACCTACATATTCATAGCTCAGGCGATCGCTGTGTTCTTCCTGGGAGAACTCGCTAAAGCTACGCTGGTGTTCGGCAGTCTTCTCGCATTCGTTGGAGTGGTGATTGCTGTGCAGGGAGGTATAAATCGGGAAAGGCCCCTCAACATAAAGGCGAGGGGCGTGGCATATGCCGTGATGGCTTCAGTCAGCTGGGGTGTGTCCGCCTCCCTGATTAAAGTCGCTCTAAATTTCGCTGATGAGTTAACACTAACGCTGTTAAGACTGTCAACAATAGCTATTGTCTTCCTACCAGCGGGACTCCTGAGCGAAGGAGTGCCACTGAAGGGGGATTTAAAACTACTACTGCTGATAGCCACAATCACGGCAACTCTTGACTGGACCTTAGGAATGTATATCTTTGTATGTTCTATAGGCATCATCGGGGTTTCAGCAACCGCTGTGGTCACCGCCCTCACACCGGTGCTCTCTACAATCACCACCAGACTGATAGCACGAGAGAAGCCTTTATTAACGAACATCACAGGAGCCCTCCTTACGTCGGCAGGCATAATAGTTACCGCTCTCTGAACCTTCACTGGACTGACTACCACAGCGACACCGTCTTGACGCCTTCCCTGAGCATCCTACGTAATTGAATTCTGAAATACGTGTAAGCGGACGCGAGGAAAGCTAGGGGATAGACGATGGAGAGCGCAATGAGAGTTACTTCAGGTATAACTGGTGTTGAGAGTCCCAGAGAATGCCTCAGGAGTTCCGCTGGATAGCTGAAGGGGGTCAGCAACGCTATCTGCCTCATGACGGATGGTAGATTAGCTAAGGGTGTGACGCCCCCTGTAGCTACCGGGAGGATCCAGGAGATGAACTCGACCACCGCACCTGAAGTGCCTGACGCCATTAAAGTAGCACCAAGTATCAGGGCGTAGCTGAAAAGCACGACCATCAATGAGAAAATACTTAGAGTAAGTAACGCCGCGTTAACCACGCTTAAAGCAGGCGGGGCGGCAAGAAATGAGAGCATCATGTACGTTATTGTCAGGGAGAGGGCCAGCCACGTGAGAGTTACTGGCACTATACCCACGTAGAGCACGAACATACTAGATCCGCTAACAATTACGTTCTCTAGAACACCCCTAAATAACGCATCCCTCAACTCCCATCCCCAATCCCAAGTACTTGCCGAGTAGGCCTGGAAGATGGCCACACCGACAAACATGTGGGATGAGATTAGTTCGGCAGAGGTGGTAGGATCCCTGAAGAGAGTCATAGGGAGCATTATGACAGCCAACCATGTGGCCATCGAGATGAGCCCTATGAAGAATCCTCTACTCCTCAGCAACTCTGCCTTAACGTAGCTCTCAAAGACCACTTTAGCTGAGCTGATGAAACTCCATACATTGAGTCTCAAGTCTTGACACCCTCTCTCAACTTCTTCCTCTCCAGGAATCTAGCGCTGCCGTATGATGGCGGACCGTAAAGGAGGGTCAATGCAGTACCGACTCCTAGCAGAGGTAGAAGCACTGTCATTTCAGGAATTCTATCACTTACTAGCGTGAGGAGCGTTGCATCCACTACATGCGATGAGGGAAGGAGGTAGGAGATCGCTTGAACTATGGGCGGCATCACGAACCTCGGGTAGTAGACCCCCAAAAGAATCATCATAATGGGTCTCACTATGTTGAGCAATCTCCAAGACTCCCCAACCATGGTGGGCAGTCCGCAAGCCAAGAGTATCGCGAAGGTCGAGAGGAGTAGCCCAGCTAAAGCGGCTAGGCACATCAAGGTAAGCGAAATCGCAAGACCTGTAAAACCTGTGAAGTACACATATAAGGGGACAATACTGGTGAGTCCGAGAACCACTGACAGCATTAAGCGAGGTACAGGTATTATGAGAAGCCTTAAGAACCAGGGCGTAGGACTTGAGAGTATGTAGGGAAGCGTACCTATATTGTCGTCGTAGATGGGACTCCACAGTACATCATCCACTATACCCAGTATCACGAGGAAGTTAAAGGATGCTGTCATGAAGAAAAGTAGCGGATTGACGCCGACTCTTGCTTCGAAATACTCTACAGATCCTACAGAGGAGCCTATGAAGACTATGAAGAAGGTCATTATGTAGGGGTACGCGATGTACGTGAACAAGACCTGCTTCCTCCTCAACAACTCACCATACACAAGCAACATCTCCGATCTAACCAGGGCGACCACGTTCAACCTGCCTCGCCCCTAGTGAGGTATATAAAGACATCTTCAAGCGTGGGTTCAATCACCTTAAGAGAGCTCATGAAGAGGTTACTTGCCACGACTAGCTTAACTATCTTGTCCAGCGATTCCTCAGTCGACCTAACGTTGAACCTAACCTCAATGAAGTCCTCGTCAAGCCCTTCCATGGAGATGTTGCCCACAGCTATTTCACTCAGTCTTCCTAGGAAGGAATTCAGATTACCAACCCCTCCTCTGATCTGAAGAACCACAGTCCTTACATCACTTATCTTGCTCTTTAGTTCCTCCGGAGTGCCTGTAGCCACCACAACTCCTTTGTTGATCAGGAGTATCCTGTCACAGACTAGCTCAGCCTCGAACATGTTGTGAGTGGTATATATGACTGCCTTACCCTCTCTAGAGGCCAGGGACTTAACTAGCTCCCTGACCTTTCTAGCGCTAGCCGGATCGAGCCCTAAGGTAGGCTCATCAAGTAGGAGGACAGGTGGATCCTTCAGAAGTGCTCTTGCCAGCGCCAGCCTGGCTTTCATACCTGTTGAGTACTCCTCATAGAGCTTGTCCTCAGCTTCCAGTTCCTTTAAGCCAACAAGCTCAAGCATCCCATCAACCCTCCTCGCGAGTTCCGCCCCGCTCAGTCCGTAGAGAGAGCCAAAGTAAACAAGGTTCTCTCTACCGGTCAGCTTACCATAGAACCCCTTCTCAACACTAAGCATTACCCCTATCCTTCTTCTCACGGAGGGGGCTTCCCTAACTACGTCAAAGCCCTCCACAGTAACTCTTCCGGAGTCCGGGAGTAGAAGTGTGGATATTATCTTAATCGTGGTCGTTTTGCCAGCGCCGTTAGGTCCGAGAAGCCCTACAACCTCACCATAGCCCACGCTGAAGGTAATGCCCTTCAGAGCCTCAACCACTAAGACCTCACTGCGCAGGAGCCCACTTCTCTTCCTGCTTACGTACTTCTTCATCAAGCCGGAAGCCACGACAGCTTCTCTAACCAAAAACAAGCCACCCTACTTCATATTCAGATTATGTAAGTATCTTTAAAACCTATCTTAACAACCACGGTTTTCCTAACTGAGTTCCTTCAGAAGGACATCCTCAGCCTTAGCACTTTCTCAATCAACACGCTTGGTAAGTCCGGGGCTACGATGCAATTAGGCACCAGCCTGGAAAGTCTGGTCAAAACCTCCAGTTCCCGATATGCTCTGCTCAGATCCTCCAGCCCCACCTCCTCATGCCTGAGGATGGTTAGAGAGGGAGATGTAACGGCGAAGAATACCTCGTGTGATAGAGTCTTAAGTCCTCTCCATATACGTTGCGCTGCCTCAACATCGCTTAAGTCCTCGAAACTCACTATATTTACTACCATGCACGGCGTGGTGCAGGAGTTAGTAACCACTGGGAGCAGCAGCCACGACGCAACCCTGAGTGCTGAGTAAGTTAGGAGGGGTTCCTCAGGCCACTCCACTCTAGATAACGCCTCAAGCAGGTTCCCAATCTTGAGGGTGGTCACCACCTTATCGCTTAACACGAAACCTCTCTCAGTTACCACGAGTAACCTTACGTGGAGACTGTTGTGCAATAGACCTGAGACTAACCTGCAGACGTCGTTTACTAGGTACTCAAGAGCTCTTGACCCGGGATCGAAAAATCTGTCACTCAGTACAAGTGTCACTAACACATCCTTTCTCATCTCCTTCTCGAACTCTTTCACAGCCAGCCTGGAGAGTCTGGCTGTAGCCTTCCAGTCAATTCTCCTGAACTCATCGCCTGGCACGTACTCCCTGATTTCAAGTATGTTTGTGCCTCCTCCTCGAGTCCTTGAAGGTCCGGCACCAACATGTTTGAGTCCGGCCGACACGTACGGTAGGTGAGCAGTCTTAAATGATGGAATAGCACGCACTTCCACGTCTGCATCTAGGGTTATAAAACCATCCGCAAGCCCTCCCAACAACCTGAAGTAGAGCCTCAGCCCGCTTATTCTGTGAGTGCCTACACGCGGACGAGCGTAGAGGCTCAGCCTCAGCCCTGATAAGTTCCTGTCGATATCATATCCTGTTACATTGAGTCCAACATCGCATAGAACCTCAACCCTGGTTATCCTGACTAACTCGAGGTGCTGTGCACTCAGGTTAAGCAGAATGCAGACCTCCTCACCTACAACAGTTCTCACGTAATCCGGATGCTCGAAATCAACTGCGTTAAGCCTACCGAAAGAGCGCACGAGCCCCGAGACGTAGCCAACAAGACTCAAGCCGACTAGGCTAAATATAATAGAGGGATGCGGGGTACCTGACACAATGAGAGCTACGGTGAGAAGCACGGAGGACAGTATTAGGAGGTAGATGCCGCTGTAGCTGAGGTATGTGACGCTGACTCTAACCCTTCCTATGGTCTAGGCACCCCCACATTTCTTAGGACTTCCTCAATTACCTCCCGACTCGACGTTCCCTCAACAATCACCTCCGGCTTGAGAAGTACTCTGTGGCTTAGTGCAGGCACAGCGGCTGCCTTAACATCGTCAGGTATTACGTAGTCTCTGCCATCTGCCAAAGCAAGACATTTGGCCAGGGTGTGTAACATCATTAACCCCCTCGGCGTCACGCCAAGCCTCACATACCTGTGATTATTCAGCGCTTCATAGATCTTCAGCATGTAGTCTAGAACCGAGTCATCAACATGCGCTCTACTTAATTCCCTTCTGCTCTCAAATATCTCCTCAACGCTAACAACGGGTTTGAGACTTTCGAAGACTTCTTCAATCTTGAGAGATCCCCTCTTGAGGAGTTCTATCAAACCATTCCTGCTCAGCGAGTGCATGTCCACCTTTATGAAAAACCTATCGAGCTGTGCCTCAGGCAATGGGAATACACCCTCCAGCTCTACTGGATTCATAGTCGCTACAACAGTGAAGGGTTCCGGCAATCTAACGGTGAAGCCCTCTATGGTGACCTGCCTCTCCTGCATTGCCTCAAGCAGAGCGCTCTGAGTCCTAGGCGACGCCCTGTTGATCTCGTCTGCCAGGACCAGGTTAGCGTTTATAGGTCCAACAACAACCTCGAAGTCCCCCGTCCTCTGGTTAAAGACCTTAGTACCTACAATATCTGCAGGTAATAAGTCAGGAGTTAGCTGAATTCTGCTGAATCTGAGGTTAAGTAACTTAGCGACTGTCTTGGCCGTAAGGGTCTTGGCGATGCCTGGGATACCCTCGATCAGGGCATGACCTCCCGCGATAACGGACAGAACAAGCAACTTAACGTCCCATCTCCTTTCAACTAGGACCTCCTCCGACGCGTTGGCAACCCTGTCCACTATAGACTCAACTTTGTTCAAAACAGCCCCCACAAATACATAACCAACACGGAGGTAATATGAGCTGGCTGTGGGATCAAGAATAGAAACCCCTAACGGCAAACAATACCAGCCCTCTTAACTATCTCTAGGTTTGAGCACATGAATTCTCTTGATCCTGGTTTCTGAGATCCTGTACTTGTCACCTGTAGATCCAGTAGCCTTATGTACGCTCTGCTTTAATTCACCTACAAAGAGTAGTGTTAGCTGGCACCAAGCTTCTCACAGACCTCCTTAAGCACCAACAACACCTTAGACATACTGGACCTTAATGTATTTGCTCAAGAAATGAAATCAAAAAAGCCTGCTTTCTCAAGCCTGCCGAAGCTCCTCGATGTAATGGGCTTGCGCTGTATGAGATTAGGGCAGGCGGAGCGGGCTTCACATCCACCTTCTATTCCTAAACACGAGAGGCTTACCCTGAAGAAATGGGTAGGCTCATCCTTATTTTCCTTGAAGCCCCTATATTCTAGGCGATGGACTTCGGGATAGTGCTCCTCAAGGTTGTCAGGGGTCTAATGGCTTTCCTAGTGTTCTCCCTACTCATAGTTAGTTCCCTCACTGCATACGCCGGGGGAAGACATTCACCAGAGCTTCGAGGTAGGTCTGCTGAGATTCAGGAAGCCCCAGAAGTTCTAACGTCATGGTTGAATAGCATTGGCAGAGAGGACTTAAGTGTGTTGCTAGGGAAGGTCCTGGCTGAAGATAACCGGACGTTAGTTAGCTCAGTGCTTAGAACTGTCCAGGATCTTATGTTCAGCGGTTCCCCTGCGTCATTGTTCGTGGGGGCTAAGCACCTTATAGCTCTTAGACTGCTCAATGGATCTGAGGATCTCTCAATAGGTGTGAAGGATCTAAGTCAGCTACTCTTCTACACAACCCTATATCTAAACAGCACGGGCTACACCACCCTCTCAGGAGTTCTGTTAAAGGTTCTCTCAGGGCTCGTGAGCTATGGCGACCACAGCGACCTCTCCTACTTTATGCTCTACCTGACCAGGGGTGAAACACTGCCTAACGTAAGTGAGGGGTTGAGAAGTAGCTTGAGACTTCAGATCCTTAATTTCCTTGACTACGTTGAGTTAGGCGAGTTCAAGAAGGCGGTAGAACTGGGTGTTAACACGTCACACACGGACTCCCTTGTCATAGGATCCTACATGTACGTCGTGGCCTCGATCTATCTCAAACACGTACCAACAGTCAACCCTGTTACCAGCTCTCAGAGCTCAGACAGTGGGGTTGTATTGCGCGTACTGGAGATTATCGAGCGTATGAACCTAACAACGACGGTCTCGGAGATTCTCAGGAGAATCCCTGCCGAAGAGTTGTGGGCCGTGCTTAACAAACTCAACATTCTCAATAATTTAGAGGGGGTCGACGAGGGTATGCTTGTGGAAGAAATCAACAAATACTTGGTTGAGCGGCACTTTGACGACACTCTCGAGACCGGGCTTCTCCCTAGACCCTGGAGCACCAGTACTACAGTAGTCAGTGTCGAGCCCCTGGTAGAGGGACGAGATTCGACATTCTCCTACAGACTTACTAACGAGTTGAAGACCCTCATGAACTTAGTGGCGTCTAAGACCTCGCTGGAGGCACTACGGAAAAGCTCCATAATCTCGGGGGGCACACCCTCCAAGTCCTCAATGCTAATCGATAGTTCAGCGACTTTCTACGACACCGTATTCATAGTCGTTATCTCATTCACACTAACGTTGGGCGTGGTACCGCTCGCCATAAGGTTCGGCAGAACACGCCGCATACCAGTAACCTCAACGGCATCTATTGAATTCCCGCGGGACGAGAACATGATAAACAGTGTTGCTGTGATGTCTTTCTGGAGAGTTGTTAGCAAACTGACTAGCAGGCTGGAGATGCATGTAGGGAGGCATGAGACGCATAGGGAACTCAAGACTAGGATAGTTGAGAAAGCTGGTCGGGCTATGAACGAAGGATTTACGGAGCTTATGGACATGCTTACCCAATACTATGAGCTGGTCAGGTTCGGCAACATGTGTGAGGATGAGGTGGTGAAGTCTGAGGTTAGACGTATTGAGGAATCGATACTTAAGGAATGAGACAGTACTCAATGTGTTCCTCTTGGCGTCATTTACTATATCGTTAATGGTTTCTGCAAAACTGGGTGACTACACAACGGTCTCGCTTGTGGGGTTAGTTATGTACGCGTATTTAGTTATGTCTGGGCACTTCGTCAGCGCCTCGTTAGTGATGCTAACGTCAATCCCTTTCCAGATATTAATGGTGGGGCGGTACTCACTCTATATATTCATTTACTACTTGCTCCTGCCGACCTCCATAGCCGTGCTCAGAATGGGTAGGTCAGCGCTTCTCCTCCTCCCCGTGCTCATGTCCTCTTCGGTATGCGCATTGACTTCCTACCCAACAGTCGAGACGCCGTTCCTCCACTACGTTTTCCTCTCCGCTACTGCCCTCCTGGTAGGATACTCTCTTAGGGTCTTTGAGGAGTTAATTGCGTATGGACGCACAACGCTCGAGCTAATGAGCGTTGACGTACTCTCGTTCTTCAGGATCAATAAGTTGCTGAAACTCATTGTAGGACTCTACCTCTTTATTGTGACATTCACTCTAACCTTCGTAACTCTGCTGGCGTACGGGCCGAGTGTTGTGCAGTCGGCCTTCATCTCATTCATAGCCGGGTCAGCCGTATTCTTAGTCTGGACTATGTTACGAGACTCTCGTATTAGGTTGGCACTCCTCTTGATTGCTACATCAGTTTTTCTTATCCTTGGCGGCTCCCGCTTGGTGGGGCTGCTTGAGGGGGTCATTAAGTTGGTTGAGGAGGTGATGGGCGTACTTGGTTAGAGTTAAAGTCGAGTCAGCACTCCTCTACCTGAGTCTAGTGATGTTGGTTGTAGCCATCACGTTGGCGCTCATTCAGAGATACGTCGCTTCCGTCATGTCTCTGATCGCTGGACTGACTTTGCTCAATCATCTGAGGGGAGGGTCTTGTGGTGATAGGAGTGAGGGAGCTGGGTAAAGCACTCTTAGCACTCCTTCTGATGGCGTTCATTGCAGAGCCAATACCTGTTGGAGTGGTAGTCAGCGGCGCATCCCCGATCAACACGGGATATGACGGTACCTCCTCGCTGGTTGATGTACTTAAGGATCTAGGCTATGACGTTAGATTGGTTAGATCATGGGGACTCACGTGGCTGACTTCGAGAACGGATACCTGCCGGGTTCTAATCGTTGTATCCCCTGAAAGACCCTTCACATCCGAAGAAGCCACTATCATATCAGGCCTTGTCCGCGAGGGTGCCCACCTCATCATAGCGGATGAGTACATCCACAGTAACGTGTTGCTTGAATCTCTGAGACTTGAGTCCAGGATATCTGGGGAGTACGTCAACTTCAACGGTTCTTACATCTTTCCGGCTAAGGTCAACTTAAGCAGGTTCGACGCAGTCATATACTTTGCATATGCCTCCAGCGTGCGACGCAGCAGAGGTGATGTGATAGTAATGTCGAGAGGTAATGTGGTGTTGGGGGTGAGGATCGATGTTGGCAAGAGTGTGGTCTACGTGCTGAGTGATGGGTCAATCTTCACGAACGCTGCCCTTACCGACACCTCCCCTAATAACCCCTATGTCCAGCTGGTAAGCGCGCTTCTTACCGATCTCTGTCCCTCAGGAACAGTCTACATAGAATCCTCAAAGTATGGCCTCAGACCCCTCACAATCTCCGAAGTGTTGAGCACTGGTAACCTGAGCTACATCGCCGCGGCGCTCACGAATCCCTTCAGATACGCATTAATAGCGACTCAGAGTGTAGATCCAACAATCACGGCCATCTTCGTGCTGATTGCTTTAACGATAGTATCAGCCACCTTCCTCGATCAGGTCCTTCCTCTGAAGGGAATTGCTTGGATCCCTTCTGAGTTGTATGAGGATCTCAGAAGGAGGCATGTTACAACGACGTTGAAGGGATTGATATGCGTTGAAGGTGCTACTAAGGGGGTGCAGAGAGTCTGTAAAGGTGACAGGGTTAGATTGGGTCTTGATGATGTAGACTGGATCATCGCGAGAGCTTCGTCGGGATAACTCTTTAATATTCCGAGTAACGCTACATTAATTAGGCCTTGGGAGTGGTTAGAGGAGAACTATGTAGCATCTGTAGGGGCTCCAGATATCTCTGCGGGTTGACGTATTGCCCGCTTCTAGTCAGATTCTACAGCAAGATTAACGTAAGGCAAGTCGAGTTGAGCGAGATCCTTCAGGGCACTTCACCGCCTTCAGTGTTTGTTGGCAGGATTGGCTACCCGAGGGTCAGTGTGGGACCCTCAATACCTCCTCAGGTCGGTGACACTTCCGAGTATGAATTACCTGAGGCTTGGATAGGTAGGCCTCTCGAGGATATACTGATTAAGAGGCTCTCAATGGTGGTTGGAGTCACTCAAGTCAGGGTTAGGGACGTTGGTACGGGTTTTGTCCCTAAGTTGCAGGAGTTAGCTCTATCAGAAAGGCCCGTAGACGCCGAGATGCTCCTTGACAAAAAGTATCTGAGGAGACCTCTCTTTGGTGAGGAGTTGCCGCCCGTAGGTCCTAGGGTCATGCTGAAGAACGTTAGGGTGGTGAGCAACCCGTATTTCGGCAGGTCTGTTGAGAAGGTGTATGGGGACACAGATCTTAAGGCTGTTGACGCGGTTCTTCTGCTATACAGGGACGGGCTTCCAATCTCAAGAATACAGAGGATCTTCTCGATTGGTGCTTTAGGCAGACATGAGAATAGGAGGTTGGTCCCTACTAGGTGGTCAATAACCGCCGTGGACGATATGGTCTCAAAGTTCCTTGTGAGGAGGGTGAGGAACTTACCTGAGTTGGGTGAGGTGTTGGTTCACGTAAGACAGTACATGCAGAACCTATTCATAGCCGTGTTGTTGCCGGGCGTATGGAGTTATGAATGGATTGAAGCGTGGTTCCCTGGAAGTACTTGGAACCCCTCTGGAAGTACCGTCTCGGTGGGAGGTGACCACGAAGGTCCTATGGGTAAGACGGAGTACGCCCTGACGGGGGGTTGCTACTACGCCGCCAGGTTGGCTGCGGCGGAACACCTCCTACACAGACTTGGAAGGCAAGCTACTGTGGTCCTTTACAGAGAGATTTACGAAGGCTTCAACATACCTATCGGTGTGTGGTTCGTCAGGGAAAACGTAAGGAGACTCTTTGAAAGTGTGCCAAAGAAATTCAGCAGTCTTGAGGAGGCGCTGAAGAGCTTAAGCGGTTTAACTAGAGTGCGTGTCGAGGAGATAGTTAGGAACTCGCACATACTAAGAACCTATGGTAAGGTGAGAACCCTTGACACTTACTGGGGGAAGCAGTGTTGAGGGCAACGTCAAGTACGTCAACATCCGCGCGTCTTCAGCACTCAGTAGATCCGGACTACCCGGTCTTGACTACGCCCTCAACCCCTATGTGGGTTGCTATCATAAATGTGCTTACTGCTACGCCAGAAGCTACTGTAGGTATGAGGAGCCAAGGAAGCGTTGGGGCGACGTTATCTACGTTAAGGAGAATTTAGTGGAACTCCTGAGGAGTGAGGTTAGGAGGGTTCGGCCCGGCATCGTTGGACTCTCGACTATCACAGACCCCTATCAACCGATTGAGGCTGTTACAAGGCTCTCGAGAAGGTGTATGGAGATTCTCCTGAAGGCAGGCTTCAGAGTCTCCATACAGACTAAGTCATCGTTAGCGCTGAGAGATCTGGATCTACTTGCAGGCGCATCAAAACTTGTTGATGTTGGCTTCACGATAACCTCACTTGATGACACTCTGGTAAGAAAAGTCGAGACTAGAGCGCCGCCACCCAGCGCTAGGGTTAAGGCACTGAGAGAGATCTCGGAAGTTGGTGTTAGAACTTGGGTCTTCCTAGGTCCCATAATACCAGGGTTGAATGATGACTTAAGTCAGTTAGAAGGCGTCATCAGTATAGCTGGGGAAACTAACTCCGTACTATACTACGATTGGCTTAGATTCAAGGGCGAGTTGAGAGAGTTCTTCAACTCCTTAGGACTTGAACCTGCTCAGTACCTCAGGAGTAGTGCGCAGTTAGGGTGGCGCAAAACTGTGGAGGACAAAATCCTGAGGATGTGTAGGGAAAGGAATGTCTTGTGTGAGCCTGCCTTCACTGAATATTCACTCCAGCAGTGAGAGCGCTTAGAGCTGGGATCCTCGTCGCCATCATGAGATCCTACAGATCGGCTGGACCCTCCAGAAGCTCCTTAGTCAAACGCAGGACATTGTCATATGTCGGATTCCTCCTGACCTTGCCTGCTACACCGCGTAGCTTGGGCCGGTCTCTAAGCACTAGCTTCAGCACCTTATTCAACAGTCTACGACCATCGGAGTTGAGCACGTTATTCTTGTCGAAGAAGGCATCTCTATCCTCCAGCAGTTTGAGAAGGAGATTCCTCGCTTCTGAATTCATGGAGGACTAGCTCCTGGAGGCTATGAGTGTTGAGGTCTTGTGAACTCCGTTAACTCTTCTCAACATGGTTACGAACTTATCTATGTCCTTCAGGTCTCTACCTTCAACGGTCACCACTAGATCGTACTCTCCAAAGACCACATCAACGCTTACCTTTACATCTTTGCTCATTTTTACTAGCTCATCAGCTATGTCGTATTCAAGTCCTAGGCTCGTGACTACGAGGATGTACGCTTTAACACCGCTCATCTTCAACACCTAAGAAAAGAAGGCTAACTCCCTAATAACGTTTAGCACTGGCCGAGCCGCTGGATGCGTTTTTAGTTACTGTTACTCTAAGCTAACTTATTACTATCCATAGAGCAGGACCTACAGGCCCGTATGAGATTAAAAACAGCCTACCTTGTGAAGGAACATGAGGAATATGCGTAGATCACTTTGCTTAGGGAGATATCCCCGCAGTTACTCTAAAACGGTGGAGGAGGATCTTACTGGCAAAGCTTATTAGATATGACGGGCAAATGTTGCTAGGTGTGTGTTAGTGGCTAGGGTAGTATTCACGTTTAAACCGTATTCAACGGTCTTCGAGATTCTGGAGAGGGAGGGTGTGGACTACGTGTATTTCGAGGGTCGCATGCCACCTAAGGAGTGGTTTGAGGAAAACCTAAAGGATGCTGAGGTAATTATAGCGCCCGCATGGCAACCACTTAACGCAGAGTTAATGAATCTCGCTCCGAATCTTAGGCTTATCCTAATTCACGGATCAGGAGTTGATAAAGTGGATGTGCACGAGGCAAGCAGAAGGGGTGTGTGCGTAGCTAACGCGCCTGATATGATAGCGCAGGCAGTCGCTGAACACGCTCTAGCATTAACGCTGGCGGTGATGAAAAATGTGGTCAGAGGCGATGCATGCATCAGGTCGAGCTGCTGGGATCCTGAGACCCAAAGATACTTGACCACGAGACTCTTGAGGGGTAAGAGAGTAGGGGTGATTGGATTAGGGAGGGTAGGCTCTGAGGTAGCTAAACTTTTCAACGCGCTTGGTGCGGAGGTTATCTACTGGAGCAGGTCGAGAAAGATTGAAGTGGAACACGCCCTCGACCTAAAGTACATTGAGTTTGAGGAACTCCTAAAAACGTCGGACGTTGTGGTGATAGCCATAGCGCTGACTCCGGAGACCAAGGGACTCTTAAGCCATAGAGAACTCTCGATGCTCAAGCCTGGCGCTGTGCTCATCAACGTTTCAAGAGGTCCTATAGTGGATGAGGAGGCGCTCGTAAAAGCCCTCAGTGAGGGTAGGATCTACGCTGGACTAGACGTCTACGCTGTAGAGCCTCTTCCAAAAGATTCAGAGTTGGTAAAGCTGGAGAACACGGTCTTAACACCGCATATAGCGGGCTTCGCCCACGAAGCGCTCAGAGGGACCAGCGAATTCGTTACTAGAGAGGCAGTGCGCTTCATCAAGGAGGGTGGATTGCCGTACACGACCCTCAACAGGGAGGGCTGCATTAAATAGCTAATTTAAGCGGAGGTACAGGCATTGTGTTGAGCACGCAGTCACTGAACGCTTAACTCACTTAGAGTGAGTTAAATATTTATATGCATTCGTAGCAAGTCTACTTAACGATGGGGTGCCATGAGTAGAGGTCTCATAGCGATGTTAATCGCGGTTATTGCTACCGCTATCTCCTGGCCGCTGATTGTTTACTGCCTGTACTCAGTCCCTCCTGAAACTGCTGAGGCAATCATGAGTGTTAACAGTGTGCCAGTTCCCGGCAGACCGCCTGGCTTCGTGAGTGGAGTTGGGGGCTTCGTGACACTTAGGGAGGTTGGTTTCAGGGCGAGGGGCCCACTTAGACTCATGAATCATTATATGGGATTGATACAACAGGATAGGGATGACGGTGTTATGCTAGCTTTATTCATGCCAAGGTACGTGTCCACTGACACGTGGACCGAGGTTAGTGGTGAGGACTTGGCTAAGCTTGCCAGCAACGGTAGTGCCGTTGTTTTGAAAGGAGATGTTTTTGCCTCACCTAGAGGATTTGTGCTTGTCGTGGTGGAGGTAACTGTTGGGGATAGGATCTTCACAGTGGCCCCCAAACGTTAGGTGAGTTCCGAGGAGCTGACGGTTTATGGATCTCTACTCAACAGTCCTTGCACTTCTTGAAGTGGTCGGCGCCGTGGCCTTCGCATACTTGAGTACGTTGTTTCTCAGGATCTACGTCAGGCTCAAGTCCGACGAGCTCCTTGCATACACGACATCCTTCATACTGCTCACCCTCAGTCAGGTATGCAGTCTGCTTTCAACCATCGTTTCAGAAGGCCGACTTGCGGCTACGTTGTACGTCGCAACATCTTCACTGGCTATGGCGGGGTTTATGGTGATGCTTTTCCCACGCAGGTCCAGCAGGTTTTACATGTTAGTGCCATTGCTAGTAACGACGCCAGACATGCTCGCTGGATTGGTGTCTACGATCCTTGTGATAAGGAGTGTGCGTGGTAGGACCAGGTCTTTCCTAACGATTCTATCACTCTCCTACTATGTTAGGGGATTAAGCATAGTTCTGAGTTCTGCTCAGGGCTCCCTTCTGGGACTACTGGTCTCAGAGACCTTAAGGGCTTTCGCTGCAATCCTCATGTCGCTACACCATATGATGCAGGTACTGACCCATGAGCAGGAAGAGAAGTAAGCTGGAGGTAGTGTTCGACGTGCTCGATGCCCTGAGCAAAGAAGCAGTTAACCCTACGAGGTTAGCAACGCTTGCAAATATGCCGTACGACAGGTTGAGGAAGTTGCTTAACGAACTAATAGAGAGAGGTTTAGTCATGCTTGAGGATCATGGAAGGTCGCAGACTGTAGTCCTAACTCTCCAGGGCTATCAGCTTCACGAGGAGCTGAAGAGGATTAAGAAGATACTGGAGGACTACGGGATGCTGGATTAACTGCTTGGGCGGGTGATGAGAGGACCACGGTCCCTGGGGTCTTCGTTGCTTCATGTTTTGATCTCCTCACGTTATGGAGGTATAGCACCACATACGCGGCCGCAAGCACGGGAGTTAGGTATTCATATGGGGTTAAGTTGGTTATGCCCAACACTACCAGCAAAGCCCTCTGAGCTAACCCTATATGGGTACCGTGCCACCCCACTATGCCGGCGCTCAGCATGAGTATGGAGAGGAGCGTGTTTGCTATTCCGTAGGTCATTCTGTAGGCAACGTAGAGGTTCAGACCGCTTGCAGGAAGGATTAGGAGCACAGGATCTAGAGTGAATATATAGGGTACTAGGTAGCCTGCTAAGGCGTACTTAGTTGCGTTGAGGGCGGTCTTCCAGAACTCCGACTTAGCCAAGAGCGAGCCAGCATATGATGCTAGGGCTACAGGAGGAGTTAGATCTGCAAGGATTCCGAAGTAGAAGACAAACATGTGTGCGACGAGCTTAGCCATCTCAAACTCCACACCTGTTATCGAGGCTATAGCTCTCGCCATAGGGATCCCTACGATTGTTGAGGTTATTATATAGTTGGCTGTTGTGGGAACTCCCATACCCAGCACGAGGCTAATCATCATAGCCGTTACCATCAACACGAATATGTTTCCACCGGAGATCTCCACTAGCTGGTAGCCTATGGTGGTCGCCCATCCTGTCATCGTAAGGACACCTTGAATTAACCCGGCACATGATGCCGCAAAGAAGACGGTTATGGTGCTCCTTAGGCTCGAGTCGAACGCCTTGACGAGCGCAAGTGACATCTCCCTGCTTTCCCTGATCGTGTACCCGATTATTACCGCCACGAAGACCGAAAGAACACCGGCGAAGAACACAGCGGCGCTCACAGGCAATCCGAGGATGTAAGAGGTTGCTCCAACCAGAGCGATTGCGCCAGTTACTAATAACTTGGGAACCGGCCCTATCCCCCTCTGGTAGATCCAGGCAGACATGATTGCCGCCCCGATGGCTCCGAGAGCACTGTACTGAGGTTCAAGCCCTGAAAGTAATAGGTAAGTGACAACGGGTATGGGGCTGAGGAGGTAGGCACTCCTCACCAGCTCTCTGAAATTCGGCAGTAACTCTCTTGAGACGGGTCTCACACCCAACTTCTTAGTCACTCTATCGATGAAGACGTAGACTGAAGTGAAGTAAAGGATCGCCGGTATAGCTGCAGCTATGATTATGTCCTTATAGGGTCTACCTAGGAACTGCGCCATGACAAACGCAGCGGCCCCCATTATCGGGGGCATGAGCTGACCTCCGGTCGAGGCCGCGGGCTCCACCGCCCCCGCTACCTCAGGCGGGTAGCCAGCTCTCTTCATGAGGGGTATAGTGAAGGTCCCAGTAGTCAGGACGTTGGCTACGGAGCTTCCCGAGACTGTGCCCATGAGAGCACTCGCCACAACAGCGGTCTTCGCGGGGCCGCCCCACCTCTGCCCCACGAGGGACATGACGAACTTTGTTATGTAGTCCCCAATTCCTACCTTCTCAAGTATTGAACCAAAGAACACGAAGGCGAACACGTAGGAGACCATCACATAGAGAGGTATTGAGAAAATTCCTTCCCTCGCATAAAACATATGATTGACGAATCGCCTCAGGTTGAAGCCCTCGTAGCTGATGCCGAAAAGCATTATAACGAGGGCTATAGTGGGTAACGCCACTCCGAGGGATCTTCTGGAAGCCTCCAAGAGGAGGGCTATAGCCATGAACGGGATTAAGATGTTAAGCAAAGTCGCCTCCACGTATCCGTACTGAACAACCATCGGATACACTATCACCAGGTAGAACATTGAAGCGAAACCCATGACGCCAAGGACGTAGTCGTATAGAGGTACCTTCTCTATTCCAGTCTTTTTCCTTATAGGGTATATTATGAAAGCCACTAACAGGAGTATGCCTAACAGGAAGGCCATACTCTGCTGTATGTCGGGAGCGTAAAGGAGAGGTCTAAAGTCAAGACCCAGATTCCTCAGTATTGTATACAGGGAAAAGTTGAGGCCCATGACAAACAGAAGCTCATACACCGCAAACAGAATTCCCATAATCAGAATCATCTTAGCAATTGGTCCAGACTTGGCTCTCTCAACGGTCAGTGCTTCAGCCATGCTGAGACACCTAAACCAATGGTCACTAGGATAGTATCACGCAATATAATTTAAACCTTTAACACTACCTAGCACGGCCTGCAGGAGGAGAGCGACCGGTGGCACTCGCACACAGGCTTTAATCTCTACAGTCCCGTTGCACGTAACCCTTCTACCATTAACAGTTAGTGTAGGATCTACTCTATGTCTCATGCTCACCATCACTACCGGCCCTAAGGATATGTCCTCAGCCGTATACCCCCCGTCAGAGCCAACAATCTGAACCGGCAAGTCGTTCGGTGTTGAAGGTAACCCGGCCCCGTGTCCCGGCCACACGAGCTTGACGAGCCTAACCTCACACCCGACTACCTCGTAGGTTTCGACAACCTTCATCAACTCTACACTGTGCAAGTACTCCAAAGCTACCGTAACTTTTACATTGGGTTGGATTAAGTACACTGTGTTATCCATCACTACCTCAGTCACTTGGATTATTGGAAGGCTGAGGAGCGTTACTCCAAAAAACAAGGTTGCGAGCAAAAAGACGAGCTTACTTTTACCCACCATCTGATTCACGTTTATGGTCTCAGCTCTGAGGGTATGGTGATGCCCTTCTCCTGGAAGTACTTAGCAGCTCCCGGATGTAGCTTTATTGGTACTCCATTCAACGCTGTCTCGAGTTTTATATCCTGAGCTCTTGAATGGGCCTGCCTTAACTCGTCTATGCGTTCATACATCACTTTCAGTATTGTGTAGGCGACGTCGTCAGGCACGTCGGAGCTTATGGCGAGCATGGCCATTACTGCCGCTGTTTTCACATCCTTCTCCATGCCGGTGTAGGTACCCTTCGGCACAGTATATGGTACGAAGAAGAGGTAACCCTGCTGTTTCAGCGTGTTGAAGAGGGCGTCAGGCACCTCCACTAGATTGACGGGAGTTGTCGCAGCCAGCTCCATTATTGCTGAGGTAGGTATACCGGCTACTACGAAGCCCGCGTCAACCTGGCCAAGTTTGAGGGCCTGGGCTGCTTGTGTGAAGTCTAGGTTCTGGACCGTTATTTTATCCCAGACTCCTGCAGCTTTAAGTATTATCTCGGCCTCAACCGCTGTTCCGCTACCTGCGGCACCGACAGCGACCCTCTTTCCAGCGAGATCAGTGATGGATTTGATCCCACTGTCAGCCCTGACCACAATCTGGATGATCTCTGGGTAGAGGGCTGCGAGACCCCTTATCTTATCTACCTTGCTACCCTCAAACATGTAGAGACCGTTGAGAGCGTAGTAGGCTATGTCGTTCTGTATGAAGACCAGGTTAGCATCACCCGTTCCTAAAGCCCTCGCGTTGGCTACCGACGCGCCACTCGAGGACGCTGAGGCCGTGATCTTGTCGCCCGCGTACTTGTTAAGCAGGTCGGCCAGCTTGACACCAATAGGATAATAGACTCCCCCTGTGCCCCCGGTGTAAATTGTGACCTTATACGGCGCCTTAGGCATGAAGGCATAGTAAGCAAGTAAACCTACGACCATGAGAACTACCACTGCTATGGCTACAATGAGGGTCTTCGAAACTCCCTTCATAACGACACCTACAAAATAGTAGTTGTACACGACTTAATAAACCTTCTTAATAGGAGATGTAAGAGTCCTTAACATGGCTTTGAAGTATTATCTTCTCAACACTATGAGGAACTCCCGCATCCTGTCTCCACAGGCTCGGTTTCCTCGAAGCACTCACCACATACCTACATCCAGGCGGACTACAAATCACCTAAGAATATCAACAAACCCTCATAAACCTCCCAAAACCCCTCGAAAAGTCCTGATGAGCAAGGAAGGCATGGCCGTTGAGGAGAAGATGATCCGATGTAAAATGTATAATCACGTTGTTTTTATGAATGAAGCTATGGGTAATTCTTTACTGGGAAATTGTCAGTATCTTGTTCAATACGTTCAGGTAGACTTCACCCATTTTTCGAGCTCCTCTATGCTCAGGTACTCGTCAGCCACGTGGCCATGCCTAACCCGCCAGGTCTATACGTTACCGCCCTAGGACCTCCTCAGTAGCGCTCCTGACGGGATTGACGATCCTTGGCTCAGGATTCATTAATGCGGGATTGAGTTTGTTAGTTGTCATAACCTTCACCCTCACTTCAGGATATTCTGAAGCAATCATATCCACAAACCCTCTGAATTTCTTTTCAACATCCTCAAGTCTCTCCTCAGGTGTGACCCTCCTATCGATAGAGGACGCGTAGTAAGCTGGAACCATGTCCGTCTTAGCACCTCCCTGAATATTTTGTTGTTACTCACAACGGAATTAAAGGGGTCTGTGCTCCACCCGTTGTCGGGCGGGATGATGGTCGGTATGGATATCACGTCCTTGAGACCACAGATACTCCAGCCCAGATTACGTCTGACTGCGTAATCTGAGAACATGTGTCATCACCTCAATGTAAACGACTCAACTCTTATTAACGTTTTTGGAGAGAAGGTCCGCGGATTCGTCTTGACGACTTGAATCGATTGCCCGCTGTGCTATCAGGCTGAGAACTTCCTCAACATCCTCGAGAGTTACCCCGTAGAACCTCACCTCCTTCCCTCTCAGCAGTTCCAGAATCTTCTCCACCACCTTACTCACAGGAGTCTCCATTTTAGTGAGTTCTTGCAGAACCTCCTCAAATCCCTCTGCTGGGTCGGCAAAGAAGTCCCCCGTCAGTACTGCACCCTTCACTAAACTTCCCTGGATTTTGAGACACGCCTTAATGACTTTTCCGCCGGGACGCTTTACTTCAGCACACGCTATTCTCACTTCATCCAAGACGAGAGCACCTCTTCCTGCTGCGGACTTGGTTTCGAGATCTCCTTAAGTGCTTCATACTCCTCCTCATTGAGGAGGTCTCTGAGTTCCTCTACGTACGCCAGATTCCACTCAAGTCTGGAGTACCTGCTCCTGTAGAGATCTAGGGCCTTCACCAACTCCTCCCGTCCTACATCGCTCTGCTTGATCCTCAACCTCATTCTCCTTGCAAGGACCTCTAGGATTGCATCGATAACCTCCTCAGGACTAACTGCTCTTCCGAGAGCCTCACTAACAGTGACCACCCTCTTAACCCTGCTCCCAGTGAATCTCTTGTCGGAGAGCTTAACCTCGGATACTTTGAGAACCCTCCAGAGTACGGATATGTCACTCGAGAGGAGCATGGCCCCATGAACGAAGATTCTGTCATGCGATCTGTGAGCCGCCATACCGGAGACCTTCAGTCCGCCGACCTCAATATCATTCAGTGGTCTGTAGTAAGCGTCCTTAACCCCCAGATCTTTCAGAGCCTCCGCCACTGCCTCACCGACAAGTCTGAATGCCTCCTCGACGTCGAGACTGTAGCCCGGCAGAGCCAACGCGTAATTCAAATTGCCCAAATCATGGTATACAGCACCGCCCCCCGTGAACCTCCTCACAAGCCTAACGCCAAGACCCAAAGCCTCCACCGCGTTAACCTCAAGAACAGGTGACTGAAACCTCCCTATAATCACTACCCTATCATTACGCCAGAAACGTATGGTGGGTTCTCGTGCTACGGAATAGAATCCTTCTTCAAACGCTAGGTTGAAGAATTGATTTCCAGGCCACTCAGCAGTGAAGGTCCTTAAGACATCCATTCCCAGTACCCTAAATCAATAGATGAATCAGGTTGATTAAAGCTATACACATAACCGGGCATACTGCAACTAGAATGCCCAACCCTGAAGTTCAAGCGGGTCGGCTGACAGTAACTCTGATCTCACTCCTGCACTGAGTAAGAGGTTCACTGTAGGCTATGAGCCTCCTCTAATGGCTGGTGCGCATTATTAGCGCCCCCGTTAACCCCATTGTTGCTGTGAGGATTGAAGCCGCTGTTAATCCGTGTACATCATACATGTAGCCTACTGGTGATGTTAGCGTGTACGCCGCATATATGAATGATCCTGCCAAACCCATTGCCAGACTCCTCTGCTCTGGTTTTGCTGCGCTGATGGGTATTGAGAACATCGTTACTAAGATTGGCGCTATCCCGGCCCCTAGTGCCGCTACTATCACGGTCGTCACAGGCCCTGGCGGTGTGTAGGTGAAGGCTAGTGTGGCTATAGACGTCAGTGTAGTCCCGACTATGAAAAGAGATTTATGTCCGTCCTTAAGCATCTTGTCGGCGATCTGACCGCTAAGTATCTGTGATACTATGCACCCTGCATTGAGGACGGTGCCGAGTAGTGACGCCTCCATGTACCCATATCCTTTAGCCATGCACCACTTAACTACATAGGTTGAATACACGCTCCAGAGACCTACACCAAAAAATATAGCGATGCACGTCTTTAGGAAGGTGTGGTTCTTAAGCGGCTCTAACACCTCATGCCACGATAACTTGCTTGGAGGATCCAAGGGGTAAGGTGGTCGCCTCCTCAGTATGACAAGGATGGGAACTACCATAAGGAGGGAGGCAAACATGAATACGGTGTAAGCCTGCCTCCACCCCCAGTTACTGATCATCCAAGCCGAGAGCGGGATCTCCCACACAAGCCCTAAAGTCATGGAGGACGCCCAGAAACCCATTGCAGTGCCTAGCTCACCTCTACTAAACCACTCGGAGATTGTGACGGGAGCGACTGTGGCTATAGTGCCGGATCCGAAACCCATGATGAATCTGCTTAATAGAACGCTCAGAAAGTCGGGGGCTGATGAGGACAGAGCCCAGCCGGCGACGGAGATCAAGACCCCTACAGCAAGTGCGGACCTGGTACCAAGCCTCATCGCGATAGCACCGGCAGGAATTGATACAATAACCCTTGACACAGCCCAAACAGAGGTGATCAAGCCGGCGACAGCCGAGCTGATTCCGAAGACCGTCATTAAGATGGGAACTGAGGGGGAGGCTACGGCAAGCTGGGAAGCGACGACAAGCATGTTCGTCAGAACGCACAAAGCCAACACAACCCATCTAAAGCGATCTCTCAACCGTCAACCACCCTAGCCGAAAACTATGAACTGAGGAACATTATAAGACAAGAATTGCGCCTTAAGTGGAACTTAATATCGCGAGTCACGTGCTAAACCCAAGTTTTCCGAACATAACCTTATGTAATTCAAGGTCTTAGCTTTCCTAACAACGTGGAGCTCAAGGTCAGACAATAAGCCTCAGCATCACCACACTCACTATGAAAATCACTGACCATTCAATGAGAGATCTTCTGAATATCCTTGAGCCATCCAATGGGGGCAGTGGAAGTATGTTGAAGAAAGCGAGCCAAGCGTTTATCCTCGCTACGTAGTAGATTAGCTCACGTGCCACAAACGCCTCAACAGGTACCACAGTGAGTAATAACCACGCCCCAACACCTAAGGCTATGTTCATCAGCGGGCCTGCCTCAGCTATCCTCAGCTCGGTATGCGGATCTACACGACCCCAGTACGCATATATGATGACAGCACCGGGGGCCGCAAACAAGATAGGAATTCTTACAGCTATGTTCAGGAGAGCGATGGCCAGAGTTATCATAAGTCCTAAGTACCAGGCCCTGTACCTGGCGACGAGGTCGTATGCCTTAGCTACTTCCCTATGAGCCAGCTCATGGAACAAGAACGCAGTCCCCACGCCAACGGAGGAGTAGAGAAGACTAATATACAGTAGTCTGAGATCATGTTGCATAACGAGAGCGAATGAGAAGGTGAGGACGGCCCACGAAACAATTAAATCGAATACCTCACTGCCCCAGTACACGCCCCTACCACGGTAAATATGCGGGGTCATCGACATCACTACAAGAATAGGGATGAAGTCATTATAAGTGTTAAAGCACGGAGGTTCGAGTTGCTGAGATGTGTACCTACTCAAACTCTATGGTCGCTGGAGGCTTGTCAGTGATATCGTAGAGTACTCTCGCCACCTCAGGCACCTCCGACAATATCCTGTCCCTTACTCTCTCGAGCCTCCCCCATTCAAGCCTTAGGTATTTGGCGGTCAGAGCGTCTTGCGACTCAACCACCCTCAACGCTACGATGTATCCGTATTTCCTCATACCCTCAGGGCTAACCCCAGTAGCCCTTCCCTCCAATAGGACTGGGAAGGCCTGGAAGCACTCGATATCCCTCAGCTCCTCCTCGACTATTGCTGTGGCTTTCTTTATTATCGAGAGTTTCTCTCTTGTAACCTCACCCAGGATCCTCACTGAGAGGCCGGGACCGGGGAATGGTCTGCGCCTCACTATCTCGTCAGGCAATCCTAAAGCCTTAGCCACGAGCCTGACCTGACTCTTGTAGAGATCCTTGATTGGCTCGAGAACTCTGAAGCCATAGCTCGTGAGCGGGTTTATGCCAACTTGCTCGAGAACGTTATGCTGAGTCTTAACACCTCCTTTCGTCTCCACAATATCAGCAGCTATAGTACCCTGCAATACGATGTTGACCCTGTACTCCTTAGCGATTCTTGAGAAGACCTTGTAGAACGTATCACGGAAGCGTTTCCTCTTCTCCTCAGCATCCCTAACACCGCTTAAAGCCCCTATGAACTCCTCCGACACGTCGAACACTCGTACCTCCAGTCCGAGGTCTTTGAACACACTCTTGACTCTCTCTGCCTCACCCAACCTCATGAATCCATCCTCTAGAAAGACTGCTTTTAACCTGTTGCCGATAGCTCTGAAACCCAGCACAGCAGTCACGGAACTGTCCACACCGCCGGAGAGGGCTACTATAGCCTCCTCTCCTCCTATCTCCCTTCTAAGCCACTCAACCTTCTCCGCTATGAAAGACTCAGGACTTAAGTTACTCGGCACATGACACACCAAACAACAAGGACGAGGATCCAAATAAATCTTTTAATGTTAATGCAGGAGGAGGTTAATGTGAAACGACCCCTCCCTTCAGAAGTCCCCGAGAGGCAAAAAATAAGTGAACTTTGAACTAAATAAGTAAATAAGGGGGGCGTCATCCGAAAACCAGTCATGGCATTTGTTTGCTGACCTTGTTTTTAGCAAGCTCCACAGCTAATTTAATCGCTTCGTAGGAGGCAGTCTCGTCTGCAGTGCCTTTACCCGCCTTACCCCACACGGTGCCGTGATCCGGGGATACCCTGATTATAGGGAGACCCAACGTTACGTTGACCCCCTCCATGAAGCCCACCATCTTCACCGCTATGTGTCCCTGATCATGATACATTGCCACCACGGCGTCGAACTCCTTGTTGTAATACGCCCTATAGAACACGGTGTCCGGTGGATAGGGTCCTAACACGTTGAGACCTTTACTCTTAGCCTCTTCTACAGCTGGTATTATCTCTTTAATTTCCTCGTCGCCGAATAACCCACCCTCGCCTGAATGTGGGTTCAATCCTGCCACAGCAAGCCTGGGTTCTAGTATATTAAAGTAGTTCCTGAGATACTCGTAAGTCAACTCTATGGTCTTCAGAATCCGTTCCTTTCTCACAGAATCCGGGACCTTCCTCAGAGGAATATGAGTTGTTACGTGAACAGCTCTCAGGTGCCTCGCGGCCAACATCATCCTGACCTCCCTCGCCCTGGTCAGCTCTGCCAACAGCTCCGTGTGACCAGGGTAGTTGTGGCCGGCCATGTTGAGGCTTTCCTTGCTTATAGGCATTGTCACGATAGCGTCCACTAGACCTCTTAACGCTAGGTCAACTGACTTCACTATATAGTCGTACGAGGCCCTCCCGCCCATGACAGAGGGCTTGCCGTACACAAGCCTGCTTAAGTCAACGTTATCCAGGTCATACACCCCAATCACGTTAGGCTCGTCAGGAAGCATAGTTGGGTCGTCAACCTTGAACATGCTTAGGTTTCTAAACCCGACAATACTCAAAGCTTTCAGAAGCACCTTATGGCTGCCTATGATGACGTACTTAGCGATGTCGTAGTCAGCCTTACGCAATGCCTTCAAGGTCAGCTCAGGACCTGAACCAGCCGGATCACCCATGGTGATTCCTATTATCACCTTACGATGTGACATGACGTGACTCACCCTTGACTCTAGCAACTATACGTATTATGGTTGAGTCTTTACCGAAACCCCCTGCCTTGGTTACTATGTAGAGATCTCCAGACCTCAGGAGGGGGACGCCTGGCTCGACCTCACCTACTATTTCTAGCGAGTCAACGTTCATGTTCTTCATCAATGACATGGCAGTGTCGCCTCCCGTTACGAAAACACCGCTGAAGGCTTTCGTGCCGAATTCCCTCACTATGCCAGATGCGATTCTGCCGAGGCCCTCAGCTATTCTAGCGCCGAGCTCGGAGGAGGAGAGTCCCATCTCAGAAGCGGCTGCCTTCCCCTCGTTAACCTGAGTTGAATCATATGAAGTCGTCACCACGACGTCTATTCCCATCTTTAAAGCTTCCGCTACCTGACTCATAGTCCTGGAATGCTCCTCCTCGAAATTCGCGAGTAAGCTCTTAATACTTAGTTTGACAAGTTTGCAGCTGAACTTCCCAATGAAGCTGGCTAACTGTCTTCTGGTAACGTCGTTAAGTGATCCCACGACGAGTAATGTAGGTTTTCCAGCAGGACTTCCAACTATCACATTATAAGCCAACGTCTCTGAGAGGCCAGCTGAGCCGACCCACAGGACTCTTCCATTAAACTCCATCAGAGACTCTACTATGGACTTCAGGTCGTTTTCGTTCTCTACGTCGAAGGAAATCACTTTATAAGCGTACAACCTGCTCCTGAACTCACCGGATCTGAGGTCCTCTAGAAAGACATGAGTGTATAACTTCTCGAAGGCATTGCTGAAGAACGAAGGTATGTAGGAGCTCTTAACCGGAGTTCTGGGGTCTCTGCCAAAGAATGTCTGGTCCACTGGAATCCCATTCACCAGATGCACACCCCTTATTGTGGTCCTGCCTTGCTTCGGGTATGCTGGTGCAAAAATCACTAGGTCAGGCTGTACAGAGTCGAAGAGTCCTCTAATCTCTTCAGTCACGTTACCTCTCAGTGTGGAGTCGATTTTCTTATATAGTAGAATATCATCGTAGTGCTTGATCCTAAGCCCAACTTCATACAACTTTCTATAGGCTTCTGAAGCCTCGTCGGACCTGCTCTCTGTGTTGATGGCTACGACGCTGCACTCACGTAAGTACTTAGCAATCAGGTTTGGATTTAATGTGGAGATTGTTCTAAACCCTAGCTTTGAGAACTGTGCGGCGGTGTCGTTAGCTCCGGTGAAGTCGTCAGCGATTATCAGGACCGACCTGAAAACCTTCATTAAAAGTCAGCCTGCCCTCCTGTTCTCCCTCATCACAAGGTAGTGAGTCACTATGGGGGTCAGGACAGCAGTTATGAGGACCGCCATTCCAGTGGCGGCCGTTGCAGTGGGGACGAACGCCTGATAGCTAGGGTCGGCTTGAGCGACTAGTGCCGGGACAGCCACACTGTTCCCTGCCGTGGTTCCTATGGCGAAGCCCACGCCAGGGTTGGTGTCTTTCTTGAAGAAGGTCTTATAGACTAGATATCCTAGAGACCCTGTGAGGAAGGTGGAGAGTAATCCTATCACTATCCCACCGACGAAACCCTGACCCAACGCACTTATGTTTATCCCTGCACCCAGCGCGAACGCGAAGAACGGTATGGTTATGCTGCTCGTGGGCTTGAATATCTCTGCTATCTTTGGATCGAGATTGCCGAGCGCTAGACCCAGTAGGTATGGAAGAATCGCCGCAAGCAGGTATTGAGCAGGTATGTTCGCCAGACCGGCTAAACCGAGGAACAGCATGGTGAAGAAAGGACCGTCATTCAGCGCCGAAGCAATGTAAGCACCAACGTCGGTCTGATTACCGTATTTCGACGAGAGGGCTATCCACAGACCGCCGTTGGAGTTTATCGTACCCGCCATCAAAGCCAGTAGCGAAAGTCCGGGCAGTAACTCAACCCTACCGAACACCAACCCGTAACCCACGACCAGCAATGCAGGCAGGAAGGTCTTCGCAGTCATCAGAGCAGCAGTCTTCGCAGCCACGATCCCGGCGACCTTAAGTGAGGTGTTCGCTCCAGTGGCAAAGATGAGCAAGGCTATCAGAGGCAGTGCACTGTCTCTGAAAAGGGCTGTCGTGAAACTACCGAGGTTTAGGAAGTCTGGGAAGAACGTCCTAACCAGTGAGCCTATTATTAGTGGTATAACCATCAAACCGCCTGGAACTTTATTGATCGAGTCCCATAGTTTTACCACTACTACATCACCCCTGTAAGAATGTGGTCCATACATTAATCAAGGCAAGGGTTAATAAGTTAATTAAGATTGGGCTTGATGCAAATCAGCTACCATTCACACAGGTAATGAAGTTAATCTATTGCTTCTCATCATCGAATCTACGGTGGGAACTCGTTTCACGAACGCACGCCCAGCGTGCTACACTAAAGGCGAGCAACTTGGTCCTTATTAATAGTGTGGGAGAGATGTTGCAGGTGATGTTATGTTTGGTTGGCGTGGAAGGATCGGGCTTATAATTCCCTCCTCTAACACCACCATGGAATCTGAGTTCTGGAGGATGGCTCCCGAGGGTGTCAGCATTCATGCGGCTCGGGTTCGCCTATCCGAGGTGCTCCCAACTACTTTAAGAGAGATGGCTGATGAGAGCGTTAAGGCTGCTGAGGATCTCGCCACAGCAGAAGTGGACGTGATTGTGTATGGATGTACGACAGGCTCCCTCCTGGAGGGGGTAGGGTGGGAGTTAAGTCTGAGGGAAAGAATAGAGAGGGCGTCCAGAGTTAAGACCATAACAGCGGCTGAGGCCGTGGTCAAAGCGCTAAAATCTCTTGATGTAAAGAGGGTGGTTATTGCCACACCATATGTAGAGGAACTCAACGTAAGGGAGAGAAAGTTCCTAGAGGATAACGGCTTCGAAGTTCCTAAGGTGGAAGGTCTAGGGCTGGTTAAAAACGCTGAGATAGGTCGCCAACCTCCTTGGGTAGCGTATAGACTGGCACTGAAGGCTATTGAAGGGGTTTCGGTAGATGGAATCTTCATAAGTTGCACTAACTTTAGGACCTTGGAGGTTGTAAACGCTCTTGAAGATAGGGCCGGGCTACCCGTCGTTACAAGTAATACTGCGTCCTTCTGGCTAGCTATGAGGAGTATAGGGATACGTGAAGGCATGGGCTACGGCAAGCTCCTGAAGGAGGTCAAGAACGCAAGTCCCTAAAGGTTAAAGAACGATTCGTCGCTGGAGGTTAGAACTCACTGCATTCATAATTGTCGCCTCAAGTGTGTAGAGGTCGATTGCAAGGTCCAATGAAACTCGAACCTCCAGTAAAAGTAAGGCACTGCCGGCAGGAAATGTTCGATATCGTTATAATCTATAATTTAAATGCCTCGAGTTGATTGATAATCGTAGCGTATCTCAGGAGGTGCTCGTTAAGTGGGTAATAGCTTAGGTTCTTTAGATTGTAGGGATCGCCCAGGGGGTTGCATAAACCTTAAGAGGCTTAAGGAGAGCCTCGTGGAGTCGGGTAGGTTTGGGAGGAACCCACCGGTTAGGGTGGAGAATTACGAGGATCTCGATTTGGGGAAGGGGGTGACTAGACCAACGGGCAGTGAAGCCGATAGGATGGTGAGGGACTATGCTGTGAGGCTCATGGAGGAAGCAGGACTTGAGGTTAGGGTTGATGTCGTTGGAAACATATTCGGCAGACTGGAAGGGGCAAAAACAAGAGTAGGTGCTGTTATGATGGGTTCCCACCTAGACAGCGTCATAAACGGCGGTCAGTTCGACGGCGCTTTAGGAGTGTTTGGAGCTATCGAGGCCGTCAGGAGCTTGATAGAGGAGGGCTTCATTAACGAAAGGCCAATAGAGATCGTCGTGTTCACAGGGGAAGAGGGCTCGGCCTTCAAACCATCACTCCTAGGTAGTTCGGTTCTGGTGGGGAAGCTAAGGAGTGAAGAGGCCCTAAGTGCTAGGAATGATGAAGGAGTTACTTTAGAGGAGGCCCTGGATAGGATAGGATATAAGGGGGACTTCGTGAGAAATCTGGACGATGTAGAGTATATGGTTGAGTTACATATAGAGCAAGGGCCCGTCCTCTGGAGGGAGGGGGTGTCATTAGGGGTTGTGGAGAACATAACCGGCATAACATGGCTTGCAGCAACTATAGAGGGTGAAGCCAACCACGCTGGAACAACTCCCATGACAATGCGTAAGGACGCCCTAGTAGCAGCGGCTGAAATTGTTCAGTTGATTAATAGACGTGCGAAGGAAATAGGTCCAACTACAGTCGGGACTGTCGGCAGGTTAAACGTCCACCCCAATGGAATCAACATAATCCCAGGCAGGGTGGAGATGGGTATAGACATCAGGGACGTCATTCAGGATAACATGCTCATGTTCAGGGATGAGGTGATAGAGAAGCTTAAGCAGCTGGAAGTAGGATATGGAGTCAAGGTTGACGTACAGACCCTCTTCACCCATAAACCAGCTCCTCTCTCGCCGGAGGTAATCAGCGCCGTTGAGGATGCTGCTGCGCGGGTTGGCGTACGATCGAAAAGAATGAATAGCGGTGCTGGACACGATTCCCAGAACATGGCGGAAAGGGTTAAGACGGGCATGATATTCGTTCCGAGTGTTAGGGGGATCAGCCACTCACCGCTTGAGTGGACTGACTGGAATGACGTTGGAACGGGCGTGCAGGTCCTCAAGGAAACAATAAAACTGTTAAGTACCAAACCCCATAAGGTAACGCAATCCACTACAACTTAAAACCCGACTAACCTAAACATTCTCCCTCAAGTTTAGTTCTATAACTTAAACTCATCGACAAATCTCGAGTGAGACATTCGTCCGCCTTGGGAAGCAGTATAAAAATATAATGTCTAGTTACATGAATAACTATGGTGCTTCCAACGTCTAAGCAACCTATTCTGTATATGGTTTAATGATCTCTCATCGATTCATCGTACTCAAAATTTAAAATTTTAGGAAGATTTGTAGTGAAGGCATGACAGGGGCTGGTGATGTGTATGTCTGTCTCAGGACTATATGTAGGTCACACTAAAGGGATAGAGATGATCTTCAACGAGTTAAAGCGGCTTGATTATGTCGTAGTTGGGTATAAGGTGGAGGAGGATGTGCTGAAGTTACGCGAGCTCAATTCCTTCGAAGAACTCGCATCGGGGGTTGAGGACGTACAGAATCCAGGTAGGTATTACCTTGTCAGGGGTAAGTTCTCTAGACACGGTCCCGACTCACTCAAGAGATTCTTCTATCCACCGACCCTAACCCTCTTCAGCATCTCACCCAAGTGGGACATGAGTATGCCGGACTATGTGAATCGTAAGATAGCTTTCCTTGGCATAAAGCCCTGTGATCTGGTAGCCCTCAAAGTGCTTGACAGAGTGCTCCTAAATGTTGACGAGTACTACACACGACTCAGAAGGAATACAGCTCTCATAATAGAGAACTGTACAGCACCTGGTAATACCTGTTTCTGCGCTACTATGAGTACCGGACCTAGAGCCAGAGATTCCTTTGATTTGGCTTATACTAGGCTAGACAGTAGGTTAGTTCTAGAGGCTGGGAGTGATCTCGGGCTGAGACTCCTCAGCTTACTGGAGGTAGAGCCCATAGATGACTCCACCTACAGGGACTTCGAAACAGTAATGCGTAAAGCTAGTGAGAAGGCTAGAGCAGGTTTTGAATTGAGCGAGTTGCCTGAGTTGCTTGAACTGAACATAGGATCGAAAGCCTTCAAGGAGGTGGCAGGAAAATGCTTGGGTTGCGCTAACTGCAACATGGTATGCCCAACATGCTTCTGCTTCGATGTGCTTGACGTGCCTAAGATTGACGGGTTCGCTGACAGAGTCAGAGTGTGGGACGGTTGCCTGAACTTCACCTACGCTCAGGTGGCGGGAGGGCACTTCAGGTCAGATCTATGGGCCAGGTACAGACATTTTGTACTACATAAATTCACCTACTGGATAAAACAATTCGGTACCTATGGTTGTGTAGGTTGTGGAAGGTGTATCACGTGGTGTCCCACAGGAATAGATCTCAGGGAGTCCGTGAAGAAGGTTCTCAGGGGCGATGTTGATGAGTAGAGCCTCAGCGTCTCTAATTCCCATGAAGACCGTGATAACCCGTGTCAGAGTGGAGACCGAGAACGTAAAGACCTACTACGTCAGATTGCCTGAGGGGGTTGAATTACCCAAGCCAGGACAGTTCAACATGCTCTACGTCCACGGCGTTGGTGAAGTGCCTATATCTGTCAGCGACGTGGACGCTGACTCAAGGGCTGTGGCGCACACGACTAGGTTCGCAGGTTCAGTAACGCGAACCTTCGCCTTACTTAAGGAAGGCGACATAGTTGGCTTCAGGGGTCCCTATGGTGTGGGGTGGCCTATAGAACTAGTCACTAATAAAAATCTAGTCCTGATCGCAGGCGGTATCGGTCTCCCGCCTTTAAGACCTGTCATAAGAGAGATTGCCAGAAACAGGAGTGCATACGGCAAACTAATAATCCTTTATGGAGCGAGAACACCTAAAGATCTCATATTCAGCTATGAGTACAGGGAATACGAATCCATCCCAGACACAGAATTACTGCTGACCGTTGACGTCCCGAGCGAGGAGTGGAAAGGCAACTCAGGGGTGGTCACGAACCTAGTAAAGGTGGTCAACGTGAATCCTGACGAGACCTATGCCTTTGTATGTGGTCCTGAGGTGATGATGAGGCAGGCAACTCAAGAATTACTCAGGAAGGGTTTTAAGACCAACAGGATCTATCTATCTCTAGAGAGAAGGATGAAGTGCGGTGTAGGATTATGCGGTCACTGTCAGATGGGCCCTTACTTCGTGTGCAAGCACGGTCCCGTGTTTCCGCTTTGGTTCATAAGTAAGTACTTCTGGGTTGATCAGATATGAGGAAGCTGAAGGTAGCTGTGTTTAAATTCTCTAGTTGCGACGGTTGCCAGCTACAGTTCCTCAATATGGAGGAGGAGTTACTGCGTTTGATGGATAACATAGAGTTCGCGCTATTTTATGAGGCCAGGAGGTTTGCAGAACCAGGTCCATATGATATTACCTTCGTAGAGGGCTCGGTCTCGACACCGCACGAAGTTGAACTTCTTGCTAAGCTAAGGGAAGACTCCAAGTTAGTCGTGGCTGTAGGTGCCTGCGCAACGTCAGGCGGAATACAGGCACTCCGTAACTGGGCGGACGTTGAGGAGTTTAAACGTCAGGTCTACCCCAGACCTGAATGGATTGAAGTTCTTAAAAATGCAGAACCTCCCTCGAAGTACATTAGGGTGGACTATGAGATACGAGGTTGTCCGGTGAGTAAGGAGCAACTAATGTTGTTCGTGCTACAACTGCTCAAAGGTAAGACTCCCTCACTTCCCGTCGACTCCGTGTGTCTGGAGTGTAAGAGGAAGGGCAACGTCTGCGTCCTAGTAGTTAGAGGGATGCCGTGTTTAGGTCCAGTCACAATGAGTGGTTGTGGAGCGTTATGCCCCTCCTACAGCAGGGGCTGCTATGGTTGCTACGGTCCCATGGCAGACTCAAGACCAGCCGTATTAAACAAACGTCTCAAAGAACTTAACATAAGACCTAAGGATATACAGCTTCTTTTCAAACAGTTCACAGGTTGGTCGAAAGAGTTTAGAGGTGTTATTGATGAATACGAATAGAGTTATTGAGGTGGATTACTTAGCCAGGGTGGAAGGCGAGGGGAGCCTCTACCTAGAGATAGAGAATGGCAAGGTGTTAAGAGTCGAGGTTGGAATCTTTGAAGCTCCGAGATTCTTTGAGGCCTTCCTAAATGGTAGGAAATACTATGAAGTACCTGACATAACGGCTAGAATCTGCGGGATATGCCCCGTTGCCTATGTGATGAGCTCCAGCAAAGCGCTCGAGAAAATATTGCAGATCGATGTTTCTGATGAGGTGGAGCAACTTAGGAAGATCATATACCTTGGCGAATGGGTTGAGAGCCACGTGCTACACGTGCTAATGCTCCACGCGCCTGACTTCCTAGGACACGATTCACTTCTAAGTCTTGCAAAGGAGCAACCTGATATAGTCAGGAAGGGCCTAGTTTTGAAGGGGTGGGGTAATCAAGTAGTTAGGGTGGTTGGTGGACGCTCAGTACATCCCGTCTCTTGCAGAGTGGGTGGCTTCCATAGAGTCATAAGAAAGGAGGAGTTACTCCCCCTTACAAGAGATTTAAGAAGGGTAGAGGGGTATGCGAAGGAGTTACTTGAGTGGGTGCTCGAACTACCCATACCTGACTTCAAGAGGGATATTGAATTCCTGTCCCTCAGAAATGAGGAGGAGTATCCAGTGCTACACGGCAGAATAGTCTCTAATAAAGGACTCAACATACATGAGGACGAGTTCGAAGAATGTCTAACGACAGAGCAGGCAAGGTACTCCACATCGCTCAGGTATAGACTCAAGGGTAGAGGGCCCTACGTCGTAGGTCCTCTGGCAAGGTATAATAACAACTACGATCTGTTAAAACCTGAAGTCCGAGAAGTTGTTGAATCACACGGCTACAAAGCACCGTTAAGCAACAGCTTCCAAAGCATAATAGCCAGGGCGGCCGAGGTATACCATGCCGTCCTAGAACTTGAGGAACTCATCAACAACTACAGAGAGCCTAAGCAACCCTACATGGAAGGCATGTTGTGCGAGGGTGTGGGGGCAGCGGTAACGGAGGCTCCTAGGGGCCTACTGTATCACAGGTACACGCTAAGCGAGAAGGGTTATGTAGTCAACGTTAATATAATACCGCCGACCTCCCAGAACCTAGCAAGCATAGAACAGGATCTGCTGGCACTAGGTGATAAGCTAGTAACGCTGGACCAGACTAGAGCACAGTGGCTAGCGGAACAGGCGGTCAGGAACTACGACCCCTGCATTTCATGCGCAACGCACTTCTTGAAACTCAACTACGTCTCTAAAGAACACCGACATACGGAGTAGTGAAAAGCACCGGCTTGAAGACCGAGAATAGGAGGAGAGCTAAAGTTCACTTAACCTAAACAAGTTCCTCATTCCTCGGCTCAATTTCCTGACTTGAAGGGTGCTCTAGCCGCTACTAGAGTTAAAGCTGTCATAGTTGTCAACAGTAATGACATGCCACCCAGCGTAAGGACATAACCTGAAGTCAGTGCGCCGGCGAAGCTGGAGATCTCGGATAATATCGTGTACGTTGCCGGGCTGCTGGCAAGGGATGCGTCTATGTAGAGTGAGTAGAGCTTAGAGTCTACGATCACGTTGGCCAGGTAAACAAGCGCAAGTGTAAGTGTTATTTCATAGTTCTTCGTAAGGAATGCCGAGATTATCAGGGACGCAGCCAGTAGTCTAAGTATTAACGCTGCTAAAGTCAGGTTCCTTCCAAAGGAGGTTGGTAGGAGAGTTAGAGCTAGGGCAGCCGAGAGCTTCGCTACTCCGTAGATCGTTAAGACAACTTCGTTGCTTAGGTTAAGTAATCTGATGAATATGAATGATAACGGCGTAAACAGGAAAGAGTTACTCACTTTGAATGCTGAAGTTGAGAACATGACGTCAGCCGTTGTCAGGGCGACCTTAGAACTCCATACGCGTGAGAAAGCTCTTGCTTTAGAAGGTATGTACAGGGGTTCGTAACCAAGGGAAGCCAGTATGCCCACGGCGGTGAGCGACGTGTTAATACTCCTTTCAGTTCTGTAGAGAGACCTGGTTAACGAGAACCTGCCGCTAGGTATGTAGTAGAATAGTAACGAGCATATCACGCCTGATACGATTGAGAACCAGAGGGCGGAGTCGACCACGAGGCTTAGGGAGAACCACGACGTGATATAGAGTAGGAAACCTTCGAAGAACAGAGTGACTTGAAAATACCTTCTGTTAACACTATCCCACTCCCTCTCATCCATATTGTCCAGTATAGCTATGGAGACGGCGTTCTTTGCCAGAGCGACGCTGACTGCGTGTAACGCTTGAGCAATGAAGAGGTACTGTATACCCTTAAGGACCAGCAGAAAGTATATGAAGGTCTGAACAGTTAGCATAGATATCATTATAAGGGTTTTAGGCCCCCTACTCTCAGCCGTTCTTGAAGCAATCTTAGATGTTAGCGCGTAGAGAATGACCCACAATCCGGAAAGGAGGCCTAGAGTCACTGCGTCAATGCCGTAGTAGTTAATGGCTACCAGGTCTACCAATAAGTCCGTAAGTCCTAAAAAAGCAACGTACATAGTGGACAGCAACAGCCACACTGCCTTAGGCCCCCTACCACAGGACTGTATTGAGAAACCACTTTTAAGCGCTATCCTGACACGCCACTATTAAGTCTTCCAGTTAGCTCGCATGTTTGTAGTTATTCATGATTTTCAATAGATGTTGTAGCGGATCTTAATATGTTGAGGGTACCAACAACTTCCTGGCTGATATATTAATTAGAGGGTTCGTATAGCGGACTCGATGAGTTCAACAAGGAGGCTTGAGTCTTTTTATCCGTAGTCCCACTTGTCGGGCAAATCAACTCTGATCATCTAGGGCTTCATCTAGCCCTCCTTGGCGGAGCTAGTGCCGTTGAGAAGTGGGTGACATAGAGCTCGGGTATAAGTGAATTACGAAAATCCATCAAGGTAACATCTTTAACGACGACTTTAAGGGTGATGAATACAAAACTGAAAATCAGCTAACATTAGACTCAATAGACATCTAATTCCCGACGAGGAATTTCAGCGGTCCAAATTAATAGATAACGGCCAGAGGTTCGGATTTCATTGCGAGCAATGTTGTCCCGTCCTTTTCTGGCTTCACGGTATTGTATACAGATAAAACTCCCGATAGAGTATTTCCTAAGGTGATTCAGATGCTCGTTAACGTTAAGATCCTCGATCTCGACGTCGGAGATTTAAGGTTGGTTCTAGTGCCGAGGAACATAGCCGAAAGCATGGGAATTGCTGGCGGTCTGAGGGTTAAGCTCAGAAGCGGGGAGAGAACCTCCTCGGCATGGGTTATGGTGAGCGATGTTAAGGATGATGCTATATTATTAAGTAAGAGTGTTGCGGAGTCGCTAGGTAGCCCTGATAAAGTTGATGCAAGCATACACTCATCAACTCCTGCTGTCGACTACATCAGGAGGAAACTCAGCGGTCTTAAGCTGGGTCAGGATGAGATATACGTAATCATTAAGGATCTAGTATCTGGTCTCCTAAGCGATGCAGAGATAGCTGCCTTAGTAGCCGCTCAAGCAAGTGTGGGTATGGATGTAGACGAAATCGTATTCCTAACTAGAGCCATGGTTGAGGCAGGTAACTTACTTAGATTTGAGGAGCCCGCCTACGATATACACTCAATCGGCGGGGTGCCGGGGAACTCTAAGGTCTCTTTAGTTGCTGTCCCCATAGTAGCGTCGGCAGGCGTACTTATACCCAAGACTTCCTCAAGAGCGATTACGTCACCGGCCGGGACTGCCGACACTATGGAGGTTTTCGCACCTGTCACATTCACGGTTGAGGAGGTATTCAACCTGATTAAGAAGGTAAAGGGATTCATAATATGGGGCGGAACCCTCAATCTAGCTCCTGCTGACGACATACTCATACGTGTGGAACATCAGTTAAAGTTGGATCCGGTCTCGCAGATGATAGCTTCGATATTATCCAAGAAACTGAGCATGGGGATAAGTAGCTTGATTATAGACATACCTACGGGGAGAGAGGCGAAGGTTGAGAGCGTTGAGGAGGCGCGGAACCTGTCATCGTTGTTCACTCAGGTAGGGGGCAGGTTAGGGCTTAACTTAAGGTGCGCCATAACATACGGAGGGCAACCTATAGGCTATTCTATAGGTCCTGCGTTAGAGGCCCAGGAAGCGCTTCAAACCCTTATGGGTGAAGGACCTATGTCGGTGAGGGAGAAGGCCGTAGCTCTATCGGGGTTAGTGCTTGAGATGGCGGGAGTGGCTCCCAAGGGTGGGGGACGCAAGGTGGCTTCCGACATTCTCGACTCTGGAAAAGCCTACCTGACATTCAAGGCAATCGTGGAGGCTATGGGAGGTAATCCTAATGTGAGGCCTGAGGAGATACCTGTGGGCAAGTACAAGGCCGAGGTTAAAGCACCTATAGACGGATATGTAACGAATGTCTACAATAAATCACTGACACAGTTGGCTGTAGCGGCTGGTGCGCCCTTTGACAAAGGGGCTGGTGTGAAGCTTCATGTAAAGACTGGCCATAAGGTCAGGGAGGGGCAGTTGCTTCTCGAAATTTATAGCAATTCGGAAAGTCTTCTTGACGAAGCGTTGGAATTGATCAGCAAGCTAAGACCAATAAGCATCGAAGGAATGTTGTTGGAGACCTACCCGGAGTACATCTAACGTTCTTGCCCACGGTTTTATTCGACCTCACTTAACAACTTAATACTCTGCTTGACGCCTTCCTGAGTCTATTCATTATTGCAAGCCCTATACCTCGCTCCTCAAACCCCTCTACGACAGCTATATCTGCACTTACCTCATCAACTTCCCTGAGAGTTTTAAAGAGGTTTCTCGCCACCTCATACAGATTCTGCCTGGAACCAAGCTCTAGCGTGGTGACCCCGGCGTAATGTCTGCAAGTCTCACTACTGCATATAACGATCACTTTGAGGCCTGCCCTCAAATACTCCTCAACCACTGCTTTAACACACCCTACGTAGCTATCTGTGTCATAGCACTGGCCTAAGTCGGCCAGGGTTAAGGGTGTTTCAGGAGAGTAATGTCTGTACTTAAGGCCGGGGCTTAACGCTTTCTCGGCCTCCATTATCCCCTTAGCAAAGGAGGGCACGATCACCCTGACCCCCATTAACCTCTCCAGGACGTCAACCCCTACAGGGCCTGGCCTCAGCAGTGTAGGTGGATCACTCATCAGGTTGAGTATAGTGGACTCAACTCCTAAGAACGTATCGCCGCCATCTATTATCAGCTCAACCCTGCCGCTCATATCCTTAATCACGTGCCGCGCACTCGTCGGCGAAGGCCTGCCTGAGAGATTAGCGCTCGGAGCTGCTATGGGATTTCCTAGAGTTTTGATGAGGGAAAGTGCCGTGGGATGTGCTGGACACCTCACGGCAACGGTGGGCAGACCAGCGGTCACTTCAGGCGGTACCGTCTCATTCCTTTTAAGTACTAAGGTCACAGGTCCTGGCCAAACCTTACCAACGACCTCATACGCTATCTGCGGCACGTCCTTGGCCACCAGATCCAGGTCACCGGGATCCCCGATGTGAAGTATCAGCGGGTTGTCAGGGGGCCTCTCCTTAACAGCGAATATCCTCCTCACCGCATTGGCGTTATACGCGTCAGCTCCTAACCCGTACACTGTCTCAGTTGGAAAAGCCACTAAACCACCGTTCCTGAGTACCTCAGCAGCTTCGGCAATAACCCCATGATCCGGTCTCAGGGGATCCACCTTAACTACCTTGGTCTTCATAGTCCCTCACTCCTGTAATGTGATTCAGCTCGGAGACTCTTAAAACTAAGAGCACCTGAGGTAATGCATTAACTCTTTTGACTTGATGTTCGTGAACCCGCTCTCAGGTCTTGCCGTTTAAGGACAGGTGATCTTGAAGACGGTCAGTCTCGCCCAATATTGATTTTTGAGTTAGTGGTGTCTTTCTCTTGTAAGAAGGTGCACTGAGCCTGCTAAAGTCTTGGCAATTCCTAAAATCTTTAAACAACTACTGAATGGAAGAAAACTTCTCAACGCGTCCTATTTGTGCTTCCACTCACCCCCATGACGGGCTGTGCCTAAAGATGCGGTTGAAGCACGAGGCATAGCTTTGAAACTAACTGTGGACTCCATCGCATTCAAACAATGCCCCCAACCCTAGCGTAGAGTGGTTCGTAGCCGCTATTAACTATGAAACGAATGGTGCAGTCTATCTCATTAAGACCCACGGCGACCTGGATACAGGAAACTGTTTGCTCTGAGCGTTAATGGTCAGCCGAGTTCACTTAGGATTTGCTGATATCTCTGCGTAACCGCTTGACTCCAGGCTAGCTTGTATAGGTCTATCGCACTAGGATTCTGCGCTATTGCGTTCGTCACTCTTACCGCATCCTCCTCTGTAAACTTGAGAGTCTGTTTGGTTATGGGGTCTATGTACGTGAGTGGTTCGCTTAATCTATTCACGTAGCGGTTGAATTGATCCTGTGTTATCTGTCCCTTGAGGTACTTATCCACTAACCTAACCCAGACCTGCTTTAACTCGCTGTTGAGATCTACTAAGACTGACTTGAAGTAGTATATCACCGCCTTCTCATAGGAGAGGGCTACATTATCATCGAACTGTATCCCGACCGTCCTGTTTATCTCTAGAAACGCTTGGTAGAGGTCTTGTCTTTTCATCCCTTCAGGAGTTTCGAAGGCTCTTGGATTTACTGGAAGCCTATTTATATCTGGGTTGAACCAGACCTTCCACTGTCCCTCGGTGAGAACCCAAGCTATGAAGGCCTACGCCGCCTCAGGGTAGCGTGAAGTAGCCAGAAGGGCGATAGGATCTCCGTTAACTATGGTCTCACCTGCAGGTATTATGTATTTACAGTCTGGGTTCTGGTAGTGTGCTGTGTATCCGTAGAAGTCAATGGTAATTCCTACATCAACCTCACCTATAATTACTCCCTCACGGACGTCTGCAGAGCCTGAATATACTTTAGAGTTTGCCGCCATAGTCGTTAATACTTTCCAGCCCTCATCCCACCCGTAAGCCTGAAGTATTATTTCATACATCCTTTATTGCTTGTTGATTGAGTCGGATCGGCTATGCCTACTGCCCAACTTCCTAAGCTAACCAACTTCTTAGCATAGTCAATATTGCCTAAATCCCTCCAACTACCTGGTTGAGGCAGGCCGTAGTTAGCCAGCGTTCTTGTGTTGATAGTAAAGCCGAATGAAGACATGGCTGCAGCAACCCAATATATTCTACCATCAGAGCCTACTCTCTTCATGGGGGCCCCTGCAATGTAATCAGGGATCTGACTAACGGCCTCTAGGACCTCTGGTGATGTTAGAGGGGCGAGAAGACCTGCCTGATACACGGTATCGAAGAGTGTAGGACCACCACCCCATGCCACGTCGTAGTCCTTTTTCTTTATTGTGTCAACCCACCACCCAGCCTCTATGTACTTAAACTCGACATTCTTAATGTTATATTTTTAGCAATGCCAGACTCTAGGAAAGCTCTCCTAGCAATATCCTGTATATCACCTGAATGCCTGGTTATAACATACAACACTATGCCATCACTAGGCGTTGGTGTTGGTGTTGTTGGTTTAGGCGTTGTAGGGGTCGTTGTAGGTCTCGTTCTTGTGCGGAGAAAGTGACATTGCATTTTTAAACGATAAGAGGAATGCTAGGTCGATGACCCGGACGAAGACCTTACGTACATCTACTTTTTGCTACTTAAATTCAAGGTTACGTGCTATTTACTCGACTTTGGTCCTTGGCTATCTAACTACACAACTTATTTTACTGTACATTTGAGAACTATTGTAGGTGAAGCCTCTGTTAAGAGATATAGCTTTGTACGCTCTACGGGTTGCGGAGGTTCTTGGAGTTTCATATGCTGAGGTAAGGACGCAGTCGGTGACTTACGAATTGATAGTCGCCGACAACTCTGTGTTAAGGGAGTTTTCGAAGACCTTCAGAATGGGGTTAGGTGTTAGAGTCCTCTATAATGGTAGTTTCGGTTTTTCCTCGACTAACGAGTTGAACAAGGTAAGTGTTGAGGAGGTTGTCAATAGGGCGGTAGCAACTGCTAGAGTCTCTAAGAGGGTAGAAGGCTTAGGAGAGAGGGAGTTATATAAAGGTAGGTTCACATCCTTCTTTAAGATCAAGCCGGAGGACGTGTCAGACGACGTCAAGTCAGAGCTTACTCTAAAAGTAAACAAGGCTGGGTTAAGTGTTGATGGGGTTAAGTCAGCTGTGACTAGGCTGGGCATACAGCGTGATCACAGGTTCATCGTCACTTCTGACGGGGTGGAGTTGGAGTATGAGTCCTCCATGTTAGGTCTAAGTCACTTGAGCATTGCTTTCGAGTCAGGCTCTATGGAGAGAGTAAGTAACCAGGAATCGTCTATGATGGGGTGGGAGTTCATTGAAAGCAAGGACTGGGAAGGCTTTGCCATTGAAGTTAGCGAGCTTGCTAGAAAGGCTGTCAAAGCCCCCCTACCCCCTTCAGGCAAGGCGAAGGTTGTGGCGGACCCTGAGATGGTTGGGTTAATACTTCATGAAGCGTTCGGACACGCGAGCGAGGGGGATTTAGTCGCTTCCAGCACATCCGTTCTTAAGGGCAGGTTGGGTGAGGCTATAGCTTCGCCACTCGTAACTATATACGACGAGGGTATGGTCGAGGGAGGGTATTTCATACCCTTCGATGATGAAGGTAATTTGAAGAGGAAGACTGTCGTGGTTGAGAATGGCGTACTTAAGGCGTTCCTCACTAATAGGGAGACAGCTGCAAGACTTAATCTACCCGTCTCTGGTAATGGGAGGGCTCAAGACTTCACACACATGCCGATAGTTAGACAGACTAACTTTTACATGGCGCCGAGAGACTGGAATCTTGATGAAATGCTTGAGGAGGTTAGGAATGGAATTTACCTAGTAGGTAAGAGTAGCATGGGAGGGCAGGTCGATACAGGTGCAGGGACGTTTACGTTCTCTGCAGGGCCGTCGAGACTAATCAAGAATGGTGAGTTAGGCGAGCTGGTCAGAGGCGTAGTTGTTTCGGGTTCTATACTGGAAGTCCTGAAGAGCGTGGAGGCGGTGGGGAAGGATTTCAGGATAGCTACCTCAGTCTTTGGTGGATGCGGTAAGGAAGGACAGAGTGTCAGAGTTGGTGACGGTGGTCCGCACATGTTGGTTAAGGAGCTGATAGTGGGCGGTGGTTAGAATGGATCTCGAAAAGATAGTTAAGAAGGCTGTGGGGTTTGGGGCTTCCGAAGCTGATGTCTACCTGAGTAAGGCGACAGAGACTCTGCTCAGACTATCTAACGTTATTGAGGCGTCTAAGTCCACTAAATTATCGTCCTTGGGCATCAGAGTCGTCGTTGGTAAGTCCGTTGCCGTCGTCGGTACGCAAGACTTAAGTGAGGAGGGAATCATAAAGGCTCTGAAGTCTGCAATATCTATAGCTAGAGTCACTCCACCAGATCCGAACTGGATCAGCATCAACGACAAGGTCTCGCCGTCCTACGCAAGTGAGTCGTTCGACAGAGACACGGCTGAAGCCACACCAGAAGACCTGTCTTTAGTGGCTGGAGAGCTGATTGAAGCTGTCAAGGAGGGGTGTAAGGATGCTGAACCCGTTAGGGGGGAGGTAGTTGCTAGAACGGTCGAAGTCTCCTACGCCAGCACTTACGGAGGACCTGTAGTGAGGTTTGAGACCCTCTCTAATCTCTACCTATACGCTAGGGTCAATGAAAGTGGGAGGATTGGAACGTATTTCGATTACGATATTCAGAGAAGTTACAAGAAGCTGAGAGCGAGGGATGTAGGCGTTGAGGTAGGTGCTAGAGCTAGGGACTTCATTAAAGTTGGAGCGCTCCCAGATGGTAGTTACGAGTTAATTTTAGCCAGCCGAGTAGTCAACTCCGTGTTGCCGATTATGTTAGGCCCTGCAGTCTCGGCTTTAAATGTTCAACGAGGCAGATCCCCACTCATAGGAAAGTTGGGCGAGGCACTGACGTCCGGGGAGATAACCATTGTTGATTTAGGAGCATCTTCACACGCGCTCGGCTCAAAACCCTTCGATGATGAAGGGCATTCCACAAGCAATCTAGCTATAGTTGAGAAGGGAGTCCTTAAGACCTACCTCTACGATACCTATACAGCCGCCATAGAAGGACGGGATTCCACGGGCAACGCATCAAGGACGTACTCCTCAGGACCTGTCCCCCAACCACACCACCTTCACCTACAACCAGGTAAAGCATCATTAGAGGAGCTGATCAGCGAAGTTAGAAAAGGTGTATTGGTAATGAACACTATAGGTGAGTGGCTCTCAAACCCTGTGAGCGGTCATCTGAACGCCACCATAACACACGCGTACGTAGTGAGTAACGGCGAGCTCGTCAAGCCTGTTGGGAATGGGGTTATCACGGCTAACATATACGAGCTTCTTAAAGACGGACTGGAAGAAATAGGTAGTGATGTCAGACCGAGCTACGGGGTCTCAACCCCCTCTCTAAAATTCAGTAGGGTGCGGATTGCAGGAAGCTAATCTGACATCGAGTAAGTAGCCTGACCTTCTCCCTGCTCTGAAGGATAGGAGGCCTTTCGGGAAGGGTGCGAATATAAAATATCTCCTAAACCCACTATAGTTGGGATCGCTGTAATCCGTCGGCAACGATTGCACGCCGTGATGAGATGAACTCCTCTGATCGATGATTGAGGACTCGAGCACTGAGATTTAAACAATCCATGGCTTTTACTCAATATCTAAGGTTAATTAGACTCACAACGGTATGATGTGAGGGTGATTGTGTGGTCAGAGTTGTGGTTGTTTTCATAGGTTCTTTAGCCGACGTGATCGGTGCGCATGCGGAGATGGTAGAGGTACCGACGGATGCGGTTACCGTTAAGGGGCTCATCGATTACTTGCAGCGTCTGAAACCTTTGTTGTCTAAGTTCTTGGAGGCGAGTCCTCTCCTTCAGGTTTTCGTTAATGATGTTGAGGCGGCTTACTGCAAAGTGTTAAAGAACGGGGATAGAGTGACCATAATGCTACCGCTCTATGAGGGTGGCTAGCAACTCCCACTCGTTTCCTGGTAGATGATTATGCGTCAAGATCAATCCCTCCAGCAGTTCCATCAAGGCCTCCCACCGCATTAACTTCCGTCCCTCATATTCAGAGGATTCACGGCTCTTCCTTCAGCGTGAGCGATCTAGATCTCGCACCTCGCAACGCTCTCAGGTGCGCCTAAGCCTTGGGTTCAGGACCTCCTCTAGTGAGTAGCTTACTAAGACGAATGCATATATGAGGAGTAAGATGAACATGCCTGGCGGAACAAAGTACCACCACCTTCCCGTTGAGAGCGCTCCGGAGGCGAAGGCGTAGTGAAGTATCATTCCCCAGCTTATGTCATTAACGTTTCCCACACCGAGGAACACTAGTGCAGCATGAGAGAATATGGCGTTGGATGTCGCTAATGCCATGTTAGCATACACTACAGGCATTACATTAGGTAGTATGTGCCTGAAGATTATCCTGGGGTTACTAGCTCCGAGAGCCCTAGCTGACTCAACGTACGGCCATTCCTTTATCGATAGGACCATGGACCGCACGACCCGAGCTGTGGGACTCCAACTCAGGACACCTATAATCAAAATGACGTTGATTAAACTAGGTCCTAAGATTGCACCCACGACTATCATCAAGATCAGAGGAGGTATAACGAGGAAGAGGTCTGTGATCCTCATCAAGATCTCATCCACCACACCCCCGAAATAACCGCTGACTAGTCCTACAGAAGTGCCTATGGTCACGGCGACTAGCGCGGCGAGGATGCCCACTATTATAGATATCCTCGAGCCGTAGATGTTGAGAGCGAAGAGATCTTGACCTACCTCGTTGGTGCCGAACCAGTGTTCGAAGTTAGGGGGTAGCATGTACTTAGAGGGATCAGTTTTGTACGGATCTTGCGTGACTATGACGGGCGCTAGAAGACCGATAACTGTGAAGAACACTATTATAGCTAGCCCGACTACTCCCAACCCGTTCCTCTTATACACCCTCCAGAAATCAATTAATGAAGTTACGAGATGAGTTGGTTTCGACATTACCGTCTCACCCTTGGGTCTAGATACCCGTAGATTATGTCAGCTATGAGGTTCGCTAGAACCACAGATATAGTCACTATTATGAACGCTCCTTGAAGTATTGGGTAGTCGCGATTCAGTATGGCGTCATAGATGAGCCTGCCGACGCCCGGCCAAGAGAAGACGGTCTCAGTTAGAACCGCACCAGCCACCACTAGGCCTAAGTTTATAGCTATTATACTTACTGTTGGTAACATAGCGTTTCTCAGGGCATACCTGCTTAAGAGTCTGTAGGTTGGAATTCCCTGGGCTCTCGCTGCCATTATATAATCTTCAGTTAGAACGTCTATCAAAGCGCTTCTCAAGATGATGGTGAACTCTCCGTAGGTAACTAGGGTCAGGGTTGTGTAAGGCAGTATGAAGTGCCTGAGGAAGTCCAGCAGGTAGGAGGTGAGGTCAGGGTACGTGACGCCGTACGTCAGCATCCCTGAGATGGGAAGCTTAATATAGTATATGGAGAGAAGTATTAGAACCCCACCGAGCCAGAATGTGGGTAGCGAGTAGAGACCCATAGCGGTTGTCATGATGACTACATCGGTCTTGCTCGCCCTCCTCCAAGCTGCAATCATTCCTGTAAGAACGCCTAGGAGTATGGCTGTGATGGTGGCTGGCAACACCAAGACTATTGTGTTAATTATCCTAGGTATCAGTACGTCTGTAACCGACGTCTTATAGAAGAACGAGATCCCCAGATTTCCCTGCATTACGTTAGCTAAGTATATGAAGAATTGATCTAGCAACGGTCTGTCTAGTCCGAACTGCCTCTCAAGAGTCCTTATCTGCTCTAAAGTGAGTCTAGGATTTCTGAACAGAAGCTGTATTGGATTGCCTGGAAGAACACGAAATAAGATAAAGTTGATTGTCACTATAGCAAAAATAGCTATTAAGCTTGCTACCATCCTTCTTAGTATGTAGGCAACGTACTTCGAAACCACTAAGGATCTCCCTTTACCTCCTTCTCAGCAATACTAAACCTAAGACGACTATGGCGATGACCACGATCAACCCGACTACCAGGCCCGTTGGGAATGCTTCAGCGGGGGGTGGTACCGTAGTTGGCGTGCTCGTCGGCGTTGTGGGCTTTGTGGTAGGCGTAGTTACAGGAGTGGTTGTTTGTTGTGGCACTGGTTGTACCTTAAGGAACACCGTCCAGTCGTAGCCTCCAAAAGGTCCTCCTGGCCAGTCAAGCTCGAAGCCTGCAAAGTTCTTTACATAAGCTTGTGGCGACAGCACTTCGTAGAGTGGTAGGTAGGGAAGATCCTCGTGCAAAATCTCCTGCATGAGCCATGCAATCCGCTTCACAGTTTCTATGTCAGGGGCATACATCATCTTGTTATATAGGGCATCGTACTCAGGGTTGACGTAACCGCTGTCTGAGGTGCCCATTATCACTTGATTCGATAGGAACACAGATAAGACCGTAGGGTCATTTGGGGAGAAGAACCAGTCCCAGATATCTAAATCATGCCCTAACGTTGTTTCACCGCTTTCATTTTTAGTCCATATTATTGCTGCCATGCTACCTGTGTCCATGGCCTCTACGTCAACCTGAACACCTATCTGAGACCACCATTGGCTTATCTGTTGTGCTGCTCTGACGGCTTCAGGCATGTTGCTTGGCACTAAGAGTGAGTATTTCATTGGTGTCCCGTCAGGTGCCCTCCTTACACCGTCTGAACCTACAGTGTAGCCTGCATTGTCGAGCATTTTCCTAGCCAGATCAAGATCGAACTTATAGGGTGTTAAGTTGGGGTGATAGAACATGTGTGTAGTCGGTAGCACTGTTGCGATCGGCCTGGCATATCCATGCCAAGTTAGCTCTGCAATGTAATTGACGTCGACTGCATGGGCTAGAGCTTTCCTTACTATCGGATCCTTAAGGGTGGGGTTACCCTTACCCTGTGGATACATGTTGAAGGCCATATAGAAGTACATAGTGCCAGGCGATACTAATATGTCCATATTGGGGTTGGCTTTTATTTCATCGATCATCGCGACCGGTATGTAGGGACCTACGGCATCTATGTCGCCTGCTCTTAAGGCGTTTGTTGCGGCGGTTACGTCAGAGTAGAAAGCTATTACGATCTTGTCCACCTTAGGAAGCCAGGATCTCCTGAAGAAGTTTGGATTCCTCTCCAGTACTACATACTGTCCCTCCCTGTAGTCTGTGACCTTAAAAGGCCCTGATCCCACTGGCGGGTAGTCGTGGTAAGTGGAGGGGTCTGGAATCTTCTCCCATATGTGTTTAGGAACTATAGGTATGGCCGGTGCGGCTGTAAGCATGAATATGGCGGTAGATTTACACCTAAATGATATTGTGTGCTCGTCTAAAACTTGAATAGATTCAACCATTTCAACGCTTGGTGCCAGTCTTGACCAGCTTTGATTAGCCAGCTCGAAACTGTACTTGACGTCCTCTGCAGTAACTTTAATACCATCGTGGAAGGTTGCATTGTTAACCAGCCGGAACACGACAGTAGTGCTGTTCATAGTCCATGACTCCGCGAGGTCAGGTATGAATATGGAGTAGGTTTTGTCAAGCCTGACTAACGTGTCGTAGACGTCCGTCGTCGCCCACAACGAGATCTGAGCGTATGTTGTGAAGGGGTTGAAGGTATCGAAGGACGTGCCACCCCAACCAACCCTGAAGGTTGTGGTTCCTGGAGCCTGCGAGTAAGTTACGAGACCTTGGTGCATCATCAATGACAGCACGAGTAATATGAACATAATCAACGCCGACCCTGTGACTCTAGTTAATCGGGAAACATCGTTTTGAATTCAGGTTCACCTCAATGTAGTATTTTAGGTTGGGGTTTAAATACTTGAATACATTAACAGCACAATGCTGGTTTCAGCCAAAAATATTCACTTTAAACGCGACCAAGTATTAAGTTAGTGGATATAAAAAAGCTGTGCAGAATCTTTGAGAGGCAGACCCTCCTTAAGCACTGCAACCACGTTATTGCTATCCAGAAGGGCCTTTACGTCGTCCAGCGGATTACGCTTCAGTATTATGATATCTGCTATCTTACCTCGCTCTATCGTGCCTATCAAGTGTTTTAGTCCAACAGCTTCCGCAGCGTTTCTGGTGGCACACGCTACAGCTTCGAGAACAGTCATACCTAACTTCTCAATAAACAGTATTAACTCTAATGCATTATCCCCATGTCTGAACGCCTTAACCCCACCGAAGAAGTCCGTTCCTGTGGCCAGTTTAACGCCAGCCCTGTATGCTTTCTTTACGTTATCTCTGTGTAATTCATAAAGCTCGATTATCTTCTCCAACCCCCATTTAGGTATATTCACCTCCTCACCGTATTTGACTAGATGCTCGTCTACGGCGAATGTTGGTACTATTATTGCGTTTCTTTCTTTAGCGAGTTCGATTCCATCTTCATCTATAAAATCAGCGTGTGCTATGACTTTAACCCCTCCCTTCAGGGCGTTCGCGATTCCTTTGCTGCCCTCAGCGTGTGCGTGTACGAATCTGTTTGCGTGCTCCGCTTCCTCTACTATTGCTTTTATCTCGTCTAGGGTGAACTGCGTGTATTCGGGTCTGTCCTTCTCTGATAGGACCCCTCCTGAAGCCATTATCTTTATGAAGTCAGCCCCCTCCCTCAAAGCATACCTAGCAGCCTTCCTACACTCATCAACACCATCACAAATCAACGCCCCGAAAGCGGGCTTTAGTCTCGAGGTCCTGACGTCAACGTACTCCAAAGGCAGGTAATGATCATCACCATGACCGAACGTCTGACTCAACGCATAGCCTGCAGCTACTATGCGGGGTCCCTTGATAGTTCCCTCTGCTACAGCGTGCCTTAGTCCCAAAGCTATAGCACCGCCAGCATCACATACTGTAGTGAATCCTGCCATAAGTAAGGACTCCAGATCTCGAATCACCCTAGCCACCAGAACCTCATGGGGTGTCAGTAGTGATTCCCTTATGAAGTCACCCGATCTTAAACCAGTTAGGTGAAGGTGCGCGTCTATTAGTCCAGGTAACGCTGTGTAACCATTTAGATCAATCACTTCGACCTCTCGAGGTACCTCGACTGAACCTGTGGAACCCACATCACGTACGTAACGACCTTCAACTACAACGACTCCGTTCTCAATGGGAGCGCTTCCAGTTCCGTCTACAATTCTTAAACCCGTTAAAACAGTTGTCTTCGAATTCACATAACCCACCAAACACTAAAGGTATTTATATGTTAATAAATCCGAACACAGCTGAGTTACTGCTTGAGGCAAACAGCTCTGTCTTCTTTTAAGAGGTTCGAACCCTCCTCCGGAGTGATATTCTAAACTGCATTGAGAATATTCTTTCCGAACTAATTATCTTTGAGGCCGCATATATGAAAAGAGACATCGTAGTAATGCCGAAGACTATTGACGTGAAAGCCAGCCACTCATAACCCTCTATAACTGCCTTCATAACTACTAACGGCGTTATGAAGGGTGATACCATCAAGCCGAGCACCGGACCCCAGATACCGAGAGAGGTTAGATCAACGTAGGCTAGCAGTAATGACGGTATTATGAACACCATCGTAAGCGGTCCAGAGTAAGTTCCGGCAGTCCTTACATCCGGGGATATGGAACCCAGGAGGAGTCCTAAGCCTGCCGCGTTGAGCAAGGTTATTACGATAGAAACAACTAACAGCAATATTGTGAGGGGGTTAATTATGCTTGTAAGAGCACTTAACTGCGGGGTTATCTCTGAAGCGCCACCGCCAGCTGCTTCACCGATAGCGGAGAATAGTGACGTCATGTAGAACATGAAGCCTGCGAAGAATGAGATGGTTGAGAGTAGTATGAGAAAGAAAACCCCCACAACCTTTGAGAGTAGTATGGTCCTCCTCTTAACAGGAAGTGAGAGAAGTATCTCAAGCGTCTTCTCCTCGTTCTCGTAAGCCATGAAGGTGGTTGCGTAGCCGAGCCCACTGCTGACTAAAATAACTGGGATGAAGAACATAGCATAGCTGGAGAGTGCTAGGTTGCTAAGGGTACTGGCATCCATAGTCATGTTTCTGAAGACTATCTGAGTCACAGCTCTAACAGGTGTTAACGTGAAATTCGGGTTCATGCCTCCTGAGGCTATCAAATACGCTCTCAACGATTCGCTGAGGACGTTCACGAAGGTAGCCGGTGCCGCAGTTCCTCCCAGCGTGGTAAATGAGATGCCGGAGACCCTGCCGTAGACTACCAGCCTTACCGGTATCGAGTTGCTGAAGTCTACAGTAGCGTTGGGAGGTATCAAGACCGCTATGGAGTACTGACCACCTGATAAAGCCCTCCTTAAGTCGTCTTCACTACATTCACGTGTTAACGTAACGCTCTTAAGTATGCCTTCAAGTGAGCGGAGCATCAACTGCGTGAAACCTCCTTCGTCTAAGTCACACACATATAAATTCACCTCAGTTACCGACTTCACCGCCTCCTGAAATGTGGACGTCATGGCAAACCTCATGATCCCCCCTAGTGCAACAAATATTATGAGCGGGAGGACGACTGCTGGAATCAGAATCTTCTTGTCCCTCAGCATTACCTTAATCTCCTTAAGCGCGAGTTCCTTAAGCATGGGGCCCCACCAAACGTGTAAAAAGCTCTTCCAGATTCTCGACACTGTGTTTGTCAAGTAGTTCCTTGACCCTTCCTTCAGTCACTATAAGTCCCCTGTCTATCAATGCTATTCTGTCACATAGATACTCCACTTCAAGCATGTTGTGGGAGGAGACTATGAAAGTGATTCCGAACCTTCTTGAATATTCTTTTATGACTTTCCTTATGTATACCGCGTGGATGACGTCAAGCCCTGACGTCGGCTCATCAAGTATTGCCACCCTAGGTTTAACCATCAGAGCCCTAGCCACCTGAAGCCTCCTCTTCATCCCCTTACTGTATGTACCCGTATACTTATCTATGTCTCTACCCAGTCCACTTATCTCAACAGCTTCGTTAACCACCTCCTCCCCATATCCGTATACACTAGCTATCAGCCTGAGGTACTCCCTTCCAGTTAGGTGTTTGTAGGAGCCTGCCTCCTCAGGTAGGTAGGCTATGAGTTTCCTCACTTTCTCATCATCTTTGACCACGTTCAGTCCATGGATGGAGACTTCCCCTGCGGTCGGTCTGATTAATGTAGCAATTATTCGAAGGGTGGTCGTCTTACCCGCACCGTTAGGGCCGACGAGCCCGTACACCTCACCGGACTTCACGCTGAATGAAATATTCCTAAGAGCCGTAAAGCCCCCATAGTCTTTCCTGAGATTCTTGACTTCCACTGCCACTTCAGACAAGGAACTGAAGTTTGACAATCATACCAGCCCAAATAAGTAAACTGTTAGTTGCAATTTTAAGGTATCATGCATTCGAAACCGCATTTAGCATGTCAAATGTATGAAGAGAAGGACCTTCCTGCCCTTGCTGACTTCCTCGTTGTATTTACGTACAGCCTGCCTAGATTTAGCAACGTAGACTTCCCGACCCAACTTCCTGAATTCTTCAATCACCTCCTCATCCACTCTCATCATGCCATCATAGCCAGTACCTATTATCACTAAGTCAACCCTTATGTTAAGGTAATCCCTAACATCTGCTAACTGGAGTCTATGTCCCTCAACACGCCACCAATCACTGAATACAGCCTCAGGAGTTACCACAACGTCATGATCGTATTCAACACCGTTGATGATAATCAACCCGAACTCGTAATGATCTAACAAAGGCTGTTTAGTCATCATACCCCCCATAAAAATGAAGGGTTAAGAACACTTATAACTGGCTTGATCGCTACTTTATAAATCCTAACGCCTTCAAATACTTTATCAAATCCTCCGGCAGGAGTACACGAGCATCTCGTGCTACTTCCTGCGCTATCAGTGCTGTGTACGTTGACGTAAGCGAGTACTTCCTTAACAGACTGACATCACTCAACACATCTCTGGTCTCCCCATCAGCTACCACTCGTCCTGAATGCATGACAATAACTCTCTCAGAGTACTTGGAGAGCAACTCCACATCGTGAGTGACTAGCACTACGGTTGCCCCGCCCTCTCTTAAGCGCCTCAACACTTCTATAAATTGCACTGAACGATACCAATCTTGGCCTGTGGTGGGCTCGTCGACTATGAAATTCCTGGTTCCCGCCAACATGTAGGACGCAAGCAACACCCTTAACTTCATGTACCTAGGTAGGCTAAGAACCGGTTTCTCAAGTAGATCATCACCTATCCCCACCTGCTTTAAAATTTCATTAAGCCTGATCTTGGTCAGCTCCTTCTCAACCCCAATAACTCTTGCTGTGAAGAGAATCTCGCTGAGTACCGTTACGTTGAGCAACTGCGTGTTGACGTCCTGGGAGATAAATCCGATAAGTCTCACTAGGTCGCGTCTCCCGTATTCACTAATATTCCTGCCTTTAACCAACACTGAACCTGATGAGGGTTTAATTAAACCGGCTATGCATCTAACCAATGTGGTCTTACCGGAGCCGTTGTTGCCTAGAATACCCACGAACTCTCCCTCTTTGATGGCCAGGTCTACTCCACTTAAAGCTTTCGTGCCGTCAGGATACTCGTACGCCAGGTCTCTGGTCTCAACTAAGTACATTGTGACCCACTCCACTGGCTTTGTTCAGGAGTTGCTTCATATCCTGAATCCTCAGGTCGTAGTCTGCGAGAATCCTGTGTTGCAATAGGTATTTCTGCACCCTCACCAGCTCAGGAACCCTGATTAAGTCTTCATAGTCGGGTGGTAATCTCTTGAAGAACTCGTTCGGTTCCTCAGCCAACACTATCCTACCACTATACATCAACGCGACTCTGGACGCATAGGGCAGAAACACGTCCATTCTATGCTCTATGACTACGGTGGTCACTCTGAAGCTACGCCTCAGTGATTCTATAGACTTTACCACTTCGTTAACACCTACCCAGTCAAGGTTCGAGAGCGGCTCATCAAGAATTAATATTTTTGGTCTTGATGCCAGAGCTGCAGCAATAGCTACTCTCTGCTTCTGACCGCTACTCAACTCGTAAGGGGATTTAATTAAGAAGGAGGGATCCAGACCTACTTGACTCAAAGACCAAACCACTCTCTCACGAATCTCCTCGGCGCTGAAACCTAGGAGCTTGAGACGTAGTGAGATCTCATCTTCAACGCTCATAGTCAGGAACTGCATTTCAGGGTCTGAGGACACGAATCCCACATACTCTGACAAGTGGTATGGTCTAACAGACCTCACGCTATTGCCTAGGACCCTAACATCGCCGTCCATAAAGCCTCTATAGCTGTTGGGTATCAGCCCAGTCATACTTCTAGCCAAGGTAGTCTTTCCAGCCTCGTTAGGGCCTGTTATGATCACTAGCTCATTCTCCTCCACACATAAATTGACGCCCTTTAGGGTCCAGTCAGAAGACGCCTCATACATCCACCACAGATTTTTAACCTCTATTATGCAGGACATCTCAAATCCACCGAGTATTGAAGGAGAATCCTACAAATGGGCGAGTTTGAGGGCTGGAGAACCCCTTCCAGACCCAGGTAGATCATGATAGCGATTGCTGCACCCAGCAACGAGAGGACAACGACATCTTTACAACTTAACCTCAACTCACCACTAACATGAGCTCGGGCCTTTGGACTGAAGCCTCTTAACTCAAGGACGTCGCTCACTTCATCCACTTTCAGCAGGGTTATGGCGAAGAGCGGGAGAAACCTGTGTAGGAAGCGTCTCACTCTACCTACAATGTCCGCGTTGGATGAGCTTAAACCCCTAGAGAGCTCGCCCAGCCTAACTTCCTCGAACTTGATCTGAAGGTAGTAAAGGAATTTAAAAACCAACCCGACTATGATAGATGCTCTAAAGTCCAGCCCCAGACTTGTTAATCCCTTAACGACATCGCCCTCGGTAGTTATTGAGAGCATGAGAACCATAGTGAGAACCGTCACGAGTATTTTAGAGTAGAGCGTTAAACCAATCACTAGACTCTCGACATGTGGTTTAGGGGCTGTACAGGTTAAGGAGTTGGAACCCTGTACTTTGGCAAACACAATGTAACTAGCTATTATCACCACTAAGAAGCCTACTAAGATCCTTAGATATCTGTTCAGCTCACTCAACCTAACTTTAGAGAGCTTAAAGCTTAACAGTACCACCGACAATGTCAGGAGGTTACCCTCCAGGATATTCATGAAGACCACGTAGATCGCTGTGAAGGGTATTAAGGAGAGCTTCACCAAAGGATTCAGGTCGAGGAATGGGGATTCCCTATCTATGTACCCAGCTATGGTTCTAACCCTGCAAGAGACTCTATCGCTGAACATTGATTAAGTCAACCACCCCTTACAGAAAGCCCTGTGATTAACTACCATCGGTGAGAGCCCCTTAAGTACGGGCACCCCAACTGAGACTGCCGGTAAGACATTACCTAGGAACCATGAAGCCATAACGCCATAATATATCTCCCCCGTTATAAAGCCCCATGAAAGCATTGCTGTAGTACCGAGATAGGCCCCTAACACGTTATTAAATATCACGCATGATATGATGAAGGTAATCCAGTCACGACTTGATCTGAGTCTGGGATCAGCCTTAAGAAGTCTAAAGGCGAGGGCGGGAATCAACGACTGCACGAGATTAGCTGGAAGTAATGATATGCTGATCGATATAGGTATCCCTCCAGTCAAGTCTCCTACGATTGGGAAGAAAACGCCGGCAAGAACCCCCCATAAGCCGAACCACACTCCGCCAAGTATTTGGATCACCACCGCCAAGTAGAACCATGAAATACCATAACTAACTTGAAGAAAGCTACTTAGAGTTGCTGAGAGAGCCCCTAACGCACTTAGGAAAACAAAAACAACTACGTGGACGACCCCCCCAACTTCTCTCCTCGTCTTTCCTCACATTCCAGATGCTCATCCAAACCACCATATAGATTTAATCAGCTAACTCACCTTATAACTGACTCACTCGCAGTCCTGAAGGAGTCAGGAAGATTTAGAATCTCCATCACACTAATCCGGCCACTCGCATGAGGCTTAACATGCCCACCCCACCTAAAACCTTACCAGTAAGAACGCTGATTGTATGTATAGATCCCCGTAGAACGTTTGCTTATTACCAAGTTTTAATGTGCAAGGTCTTCATATATGAGTCCTGTAATCTCTGCTACGTAACGTAAGTCCAACTCGTAGTCGCCGAGGGCTAGAACATAGTGATTTCCAATCGGGTTTGACAGGATCTGCGATGTGACTTCAGATCCCCCCGACACCTTTACTTTAAGTTGAGTTCTGCAGTGCTTGCTACTTAACGGCTCTCCATCTATTACTGTACCCCTGATTATGCGTAGGGTATTCGAGAGAGGGTCTAGCTTAACGAGCGTGACGGGAGAACCTCTAGGTATATGGCCCGCTATCCCAACGCCTACCCCTGACTCGAAGTGCGTGTCCAGCCCATACTTACACGTCATTCCCAATGCAATGCTGCAGTGGGTGATGAGGATCTCCTCACGCTCAACCCATGAAATGTTGCCCATGAAGACAGGCCCCTTAGTCAATTCCTTAAGGATTGCCATAGTAACCAGTGCCGAGAGATCCCCTTCACATCCTGCTACTAAACCCTCGCTATTAAGTAGCGAGAGCGCTAGGCATGCAGTGGTTCCTAAGTCCCTTATGAGGTCGAAACACCGTATCGTGAGAGCTTTTAGCCCATGTCGAGCTATGAGTCTCTTAAGGGATACGTAGAGCTTGATAGCCTTCCGGACTTCCGAGGATGGCACCTTGACCATGACGGCATTCTCAATAACTTTCCCAGTTAATTCAGCGACCTCCTCATCACCTATGTTGGCGAACAACTCTATAACTTCATTCATATTAATTCTAACGATTCTGAGGCCAGGCAGTAATTGCCTCAGGAGCTCTCCAACCTCGTTAGTGGCGCTATAGACCAACCATGGGGAAGGCTCTCCAATAATGCCTAGTACGTACTTGCCTACGCTATCAACGGTTCTCCAGGCATTAATGAAGCTTAGAGCATTCTGCGACAGCGGCCATTCAGCTATAAGTGTTGCAGGTCTCTCAGCAAGTCTCAGCATGGAGTACGCTTCCAGCGAGGCGGGCAGACTATTCATCTGATTGTGCGGTAATATAAGTGTGAACCTGGCCTTCCCAGCGAGCTCTACGATCAGCTCCTCAGTGCCCCCGGTTATCGGAGCCACCACCGCTAAGTCGTCAGCAGTTATCTGAGCCTTGTCGACGTGCTCACGCGTCGTTATTAGGCCAAGTATTTCATCAACCGGCAGTTTCGCACTTAAGTACTGTAGGAGTACCTCAGAGACTTGTTCAGGGTTATGGAGGGGAGAGGCTACGGGTATTAGGTATGACTTACCCACAGTTATCACCTCATAATCTGGCCAGTTCTTCAAGCTGAGGTCTCCATTTATCCACCTTATGCTTAACGTACGCAGTGAAGAACTTAAGCATTACTCTTATGGGTAGGTGTTTGAGTCCCTTCATATAGAACTCATCCATTATCCTTTCAGCCCAGTAGATGGAATGATCAAGCGTTTTAAGCATAACCTCCACGTGCTCCCCCTTAACAGCCTCCCTCCGGAACCAGTCCCTGTTCTTGAGTGCTCCCATAGGGACGAAGAACATAGGTACTATCAAGCTTCTGTAATGCCGCACCCTATCTAGAAGTTCCATGGTCTTAACTAGGTCGTCAGGGGTTTCTTCAGGGATTCCGAGTATAAGGGTAACGGCAGGGATGATCCTATTCTCATGCATTATTCCTAGGGCATCTTCAACTACCTCAGGCCATCTTTCGGGCTGGTATGGGGCTGCCTTAGCAGGCATTATCCTCCTGGCTAGGTTAGGACTTCCAGTCTCAAGGCCTACCTCAACCCCTAGGTAATTCTGTTTGTCGTATAGTATTTCATTCATCAGCTTAGATATTAGTCTGTAGTTATCTTCAGCGAACTTAGTTGCGGCAAAGCTTGTATGGGCCCACGCTATACTCCCAGGAATTAGCTTCTTCACACGTTCGTGTAGCCTGATTAGAGGTTCCTCTCTCGGCTTCACGCCCTCGGCACCGTAGAGTAGCACGTCCTCGCTATGCAGTATCACGTTATCAACGCCATTGCTTACATTGATGCTGATCTCCGACTCTATCCTTTCTAGTGGGATGTTCCTAAGCGGTCTTAGAGTCACTGAGCAGAATCTACACCCTCTTGGACAGCCTCTCATGATCTCCACTAAGCCGTTCACGCTAGCCTTCCTAATCACCGGTATTTCGTCTATGGAAGGGGCTTCATGAGGTCCCACGAAAACATACTGCGGTAGCTTCTCATCATTCAGAGCCTTCTTAACTAAATCGCCTATCACCGACTCGGCCTCACCATCAATCACTGTGTGGACCCCAAACTCCCTCCACAACTCGACCTCCCACAACCATTGCCATGCTGCAGGACCACCGACTATGATCTTGACCCCTCGCTCCCTGGCCTTACGCACAGCTTCACTCCTCATAAACCTTATGAATGACTTCCTGTTGACAGGCTCCTCACCAGTTATGAACCACCACTCACTGCTAGGCGGTCCATATGCGAAGTAGTCGTGATGCCCTATCATGAGGACTTTCATCGTGTCCAGGTGCTTGCTAACATGGTCGGGATCGATAACTGCAGCACTATATCCTAGGTCCAGAAGCTTAGCTTCGATCTTCCTCAGGCCGTAGGGCGCCTCGACAGGTCTTCCCAATTCATCGACCCTGACCTTTGGCGCCGCTATCCACATCCACAGGAATTCAGGTATGCCTGTGGCAGGTCCTGTGGTCATGAAGCCCAAGAACTCCTTACCCCTGTGATTAGACATCATCGTTCTGTCGGCAGTTATAACTACCTCGAAACCTGTCATCTTCCATCCACCATATCATACTCTACTTCGAGATTCTCGATCATGTCCAAGAGCCTATTTTGAACTTCTGAAGACACGTAAACCTTGACTCTTAATCCTTGTGACTCACGCAGTTCCTCGACTACTTTTTTAACGTCCTCCGGGTAGGATCCAGCATATTCTACAGTGATGCTTAAGTGTATGTTGGAGAGGAGTAGATTCCTCACCTGCTCAATGTAGTATGGAGTCCCCCGCGGACTTACGACCTTAAGCACCACATTCCTTGACCCATAGGCCGTCGCGTCCTTAAGTAGTTTGTTGATGAAGGAGGAATGCAAGACATCCTCAGACCCTAGAATAAGGATGCTGTAGAATGACGTGGAGCTTCTAGAATCCGGCATGAGACATCCCCTCAACATCCTTGTGATCCGGAAGCCCAAGTGATGGAGGGGACGGGCCGGAGGTATGCCATTCCTTAGCGCCTCATTAATAATAAAGTGGTAAGATAATAAAAACGCAGTTGTCCTCACCTCCTGTTTTGGGCTTCATGCATGCTTGCAGTGGTTGAAGTCCGTATCTAACTCAGTACTTCTTAGCGTTTTAGGCGCTGAGAATGTCATATGTTGCCTGCATATTTAAGACACCATCAACTCAACTAGTTGAATCTGATGAACTTTACACAATGAGCTCACTAGAGCTTTCCTAGTACATCTGAAAGTAACTGATCTCAGGAGCAGACTAGGAAACAGGGGCGGTGGAGTGAGTACGAGTTGAAATCAGCTAACGTGAAGTCCGGCGAAAGCTCAAACCCCAATACTACTTCTCCTTTAATAACCTTTAATAACCTTATTCCATAAGTTAATCAAGGTGATCTCAGGTGAGGTATGTCTATACTGAGAGGGCTCCGAAACCCGTAGGACCTTACTCACAGGCTGTTGTAGTCGGAAACATGGTCTTCGTGTCTGGGCAACTACCCATAAACCCTGCTACGGGGGAGTTAATCAAAACTACGTTTAAAGAAGCTTCCATGCGAGCTTTAAACAACTTGATTGAGATAGTCCGTGCTGCTGGAGGAGACGTACATAACATCGTTAAAGTTACGGTTTACCTGAAGGACATAGCTAGGTTTGGTGAGTTTAACGAGGTCTACAGCGAATTGTTCAAGGATCATAAACCCGCTAGGGTGGTAGTTGGCGTGGCTTCAATACCCAGGGATGCTGACTTAATGGTTGAGGCTATAGCGTATTTAGAGGGATAACAGCGCGGAACCTGTCTTCACGTTCATTGTAAAAGTCCTCTCTCCTTCTAAAAGCTAATCATCACGTATTCAGGAAACTCTACTTAAGCCTACTAGATATATGCTGACTCAATATGTTGAGTAGCTCTCGATACATGTCAACAGCCTTTCTTAACTCAATGATGTCGACGCATTCGTTGGCCTTATGCGCAAGCGTGTCATCCCCTGGACCGAGCCCTAGGCCTTCAGCGTTGTAGTCATTGATTATCACCAGATCTGTTGAGAATCTCCAGTAATGCCTTGTCACACCACCGTAGAGCCTCTTCAGAGGACCTAGCAACGCTTTAATCATAATTATGTCATCATTGACCCATCCAGGAAAGAACTCTTTAACCCTAACCTCAACCCCTGTCCAGGATTTCATCAGCGCTTCATTTATCGACTGCCGACAATGAACACCATGAATTTTTCCAACCTCTGAGCACAGCTCCTCGTAGGGTTTGAGAATATCGTCTCCGCTCCTGCCTGGAATGATTCTGTGATCTATCATGACCGTGCATTTATCGGGTATCTGTGGCTGCATTTTCGGCGAGCACTCTATGAGGGTTGCAACGGCGGACTCACTACCAAGTACCTCATGCCTTGGCAACCTACTTGTTAGGTCAGCGATTCTCAATATCAGTGAAGCCGCGCCTTCGAGAGCATTGACGCCCTCAGAGGGCATGGAAGCGTGTGCAGTCTCTCCACGAATCTCGGCGTTCACGACGGCCCTCCCCCTATGCCCTAAGCCCAGCTTAAGACCTGTCGGCTCTCCTGTCACCATCACGTCCGGGCGCCTCCCCACAGACCTACTTAACGCAAATCCTAATGCGACCCCCTCAATCATTTCCTCAAGCACCGTGTAAACTATGTAAAGATCACTTTCCAGCGTTTTCAGCCCCTCTATAGCTTTTATCTGTGAGGCCAGAGCACCCTTCATGTCAACAGCTCCCCTCCCGTAGATCTTGCCATCAACCTCCATGCCTCTGAAGGGATCAACCTCCCACTGCAGCAGGTCACCTGCGTCAACCGTGTCCATATGCCCTTCCAGGACAAGGGTTCCTAAACCATTACCCTTTATGGGGGCGATCACGTTACCCATACCGTCTATGAGGACTTTATCGACTCCTGCCGCGCTCAGAAGGTCCTTAATGAGACCCGCTACGTCTCCCTCATCGCCCGGGAGGCTTTTCACAGATATTAATTTCTTGAGTATCTCGGTAACATCCATTACCTTGCCTGCCCTCCGAGAGGTCTAATAACCCACTTGGTTCCTGAGGAGGTGTCCTGAAGTTCTACGCCTAATCCCTTCAGACGGTCTCTGATACTATCTGACAGATCCCAGAGCTTCCTCCTCCTCAGCTCAGACCTTACATCCACTATTAGCTTCACCAGCTCCTCCAGAGCTCCCCCCTGGACCTCCGGAACTATAGTGAAACCTAACACATTGTTCATGTAGTCCGTAGTCAACGTTACGGAGTTAAGCGTTCTAATGCTCACATCACTTCTTCTGTTAGAGTATTCATTTATAGCGGATACCGCGTCCAGGTATGCTGCTAGCGCTTCTGCAGTGTTTAAATCGTTATTCATTGATTCGTCAAAGTCCATCCTCGCTCCCTCAATCCTGCTTAAGAGGGTCTTCTCGTCTTCATTAACCTCATCATCGTTTCTGATCTCAAGCTGTCTTAACCTTGAATAGGCTACCTCAACCTTAGAGAAGGTTCTGCGTGCATTATCTAAAGCGTCCCACGTGAAGTCTATTGGCGACCTATAGTGTGTTTGAAGCAGGTACAGCCTGAGCGTGTTAGCTCCGTACTTGTCTATTACCTCTCTTATAGTGACTATGTTGCCTAGCGACTTGCTCATCTTCTCACCGCCCACGGTCAGGAGCCCTACATGAATCCAGAAGTTGACGAAAGGCTTAACACCGCTGAAGGACTCTGCCTGCGCTATCTCGGCCTCATGATGCGGAAATATTAGTTCCACAGCGCCTCCATGTATATCGTACTGCAATCCGAAATGCCTTATAGTTATTGCAGTATCCTCGATATGCCATCCCGGCCTGCCATACCCCCAGGGAGACTCCCATCCGAACTCGTGTCTGGGCCTGACTCGCCACAGGGCGAAGTCCCCGGGATTCTTCTTAGTAGGGTCAGGCTCTATCCTGTGCACGACAAGCTCCTCAGGATCTCTGCCCGAAAGCTTTCCGTAATCGCTGAACGTGCTTATGTCGAAATACACTCCAGTTGGCGTTACGTATGCATATCCCTTAGCTAGAAGAGTCTCTATCTGCTCGGTTATCTCCTTCAAGTAGTCGGAGGCTCTTGCGTATAGGTTGGGCGTGGTCACGTTAAGGGAAGCCATGTCCTCGAGAAAGTACCTCTCATATCTTCTGGCTAGGTCTAGGGGATGCACTCCCTCCTCGACCGCCCTCCCAACTATCTTATCGTCGACGTCGGTTATGTTAACTATGTAGAATAGTGAGTACCCTAACCTCCTTAACCAGCGCGCAACCACGTCAAAGAAGACGAAAACCCTAGCGTGACCTATATGTGAGTGGTCGTAGACCGTAGGACCGCATACAAACATGAAAACCCTGTTACCATTGAGGGGTCTGAAAATCTCTAGCGATCGAGTTCTCGTATTGTAGATCCTAAGTGTAGCAAACATACTCACCTGCCAACATATACCCCCGCTAAATTAGGATGAAGGATTAATAAACCTTGACGCTCCGACATAGCACGGCTGTATATCACTTCCACTTCCTGTACCTTTGCTGGGACGTGGAGGGAAGGCTCTTGCAGTCCCTTAAGAACTACGTGTTGCGAAGGGATGTGGATTCAATAGTAACTCCTCTTTTCCTGAGCTCGCTCAGCACGTACTCTAAGTTCCTATCATCCATGCCTAGATACTCTGGAGGGATCACCCCGGGTGCTATGTTGCCTCTAGCCACTAGACGTGTAATTATCGCCGTCATAAAGCCTGTCACACGAGACATCGAGGTGAAGCCACTGCTGGCCTCGTCATACATGTAGTAGCCCAACGTCACATCATCCTTCCTCCCATATACCTCCATTATGGAGAAGTCTGGTGAGTCGTACTGCATCGCAGGCAGGATCACCTTAATCGTGTGCTCCAGAAACTCCTTCCTGAAGAAGCCGAGTTCTTTCAGCGTCTTCATTCTCTCCAAGTGCCTAGGCCATCTTAAAGTGTATTCAGCCATGTTCCTCGCCTTCACAGTCGTTAATAGGGTCCTGAGGCCGTCGCTTATAAAGCGTTCAAAGATGAAATTCCCCACACGGACTGACTCAATCCTCTGCAATGGATCTACATCAACGACCCTGCCTTCTACCACACACCTAGCAGGTCTCAAATACTCATCTATCAGATCATAAGGTGAGAAGAGCACTTGATGATAGAGTGGCGGCCTAGGTTCTTTAGGCAGGCCTCCGACGTTTATGACGCCCTCATCCATGGGTCCCAGTTTATTGTAGATGTGACCTACTAGGATGTTACTGAGTCCCGGAGCGAAGCCGGCATCGACCACCACCTTAATCCCAAGTCTAGAGACCTCTGCATTAAGGTGGAGTGGGTCCTCAGGCATGAATGACACGTCTACAGTGTCACGCTTAGCCTGCAGGGATGCCTTGAGCGCTCTGAAGCCCAAAAACCCTGGCAGTGCATTAACAACTAAGTCGAAACCCCTGACTAGCTCGCTTACACTCTCAGGTTTGGATGCGTCGAGCGTGACTACCTCAGCCACCCTACTAACCCTCGAAAGCCTCGCATGGTCTTTATCGGCCACCCACACCTCGAAGTCCTTGCTTAGATCATGTGCCACTAAAGCGCCGACATTACCTGCGCCTAAAATCACGACTCTCATTGCAGGAACCCATAATATGTGAGTGTCGCCTAGTTAAATAAGCGTCAACCTGATTGAGACATGACTTCCTGTGAAGCCCTCCTCATAACCTCCTCTGCGTAATTTATAGCCCGTTCCATTAACTCCGCATAACTACCTAAGTACTTCCTGTAGTCAAGAACCTCCCTTATCTCATCCTGCGAGAGGTACTTAGTTACCCTCACGTCGGTAGATGCTATAATGTGAAGATCCGTGCCTTCACTCAGCGCCCTGTTTACTAGTTCCTTAACAAGCTCGTAGGCTTCATGCCTCCTCATGCCCTTATCGGTTAGCCTAAGAACTAATGCCTCACTGACTATAGCCCCCCTACTCAACTCGATGTTCCTAAGCATCCTCTCAGGATAAATCCTGAGATCCTCAAGAAGCTTGATGGCGGTTTCAAGAATCTCATCCACCACTAGGAATGCGTGAGGAATTAACAACCTCTCAGAGCTGCTGTTGCTTAGATCTCTCTCGTGCCATAGAGGGATGTTCTCCAGTGCAGTAATGACTAACCCCCTCAATAGCTTAGCAAGTCCAGCCAACTTCTCACTGAGCACGGGATTCTCCTTATGGGGCATTGTGCTACTCCCAACCCTGCCTTTAACGCCTTCTGCCAACTCCATGATCTCGGGTCTCATAAGCTCCCTAACCTCTATGCCAAGCCTCTCAGCTTGAGCGGCTACTATGGCTAGGGAACTAATCAGTTCAGCGAAGCCGTCTCTGGGCGCTACTTGAGTGGCTATCAAGTGAGGTCTTAAACCTAGTTCCCTCATAACTACTGACTCAACGCAAAGCCCTCTGTCCTGCCAGCCAGCCATAGTGCCTACAGCCCCGGCCATTTTCCCCAGCACGACCCTTGACTCCGCACTCATCAGTCTATCTAGGCTACGTGTGAATTCATACACGTAGTTAGCAAACTTAAAACCTAGAGTTATTGGGAGGGCGTGTTGCGCATGAGTTCTGCCGACCATTAACGTTGTGCTATAGTTTCTCGATAATTTAATCAGGAGGTTGATGAGATTAACCAGCTTGAGTCTAACTAAACGCAGTGCCTCCCTAAGTGTGAGAGCCCACACGGTGTCGATGACGTCATTGCTTGTGGCGCCGTAATGTACGTATCTACCCCGCTCCCCACACGCCTCAGCTATGGCTACCGCCAAACCCATCACCTCATGACCCAACCTCCTCTCACATTCCTCAACTGTAGCTACATCCACCGAGCGCGCACACTCAATTACTCCCGCACAGGACCCCTCAGGTATTAGACCGCACTCCTCCAGACCCTTAATGAGGGAAACCTCGACATCGATCATCCTTACAAGGATGTTCTCTCGGCTGAAGAGCCTCCTCATCTCATCACTGCCATACCTGAACTCAATAGGACAGACGGACGTCGTACACCACCAAACATACTACTCATGACAGATTTAATCTTAAACCATATCTGGACTCACCTGGATAAGCTTATTAATAGGTCTTGAACAAGAAAGTTATCGGTGGATCGAGTGGACAGTTTGACTGAGGGTCTAGTGCCTGCACTCCTAGGTCTTTTCAATGCCTTCCTGATTATAGGCATTATAGTGTGTATTCTTTACCTCTACAGAAGGCTAGTGATAGAGAAGGTCAGGCCCTCGGCAGTAAGTGTGGCTGAGGGGAAGCCTGGAGAGGAGCCTAAAAAGGAGGAGCTCAAGATTGCCGAGGGACCTAAAGAGGTGGGCACGGCCCCACATGAGGAGATAGCGGCAGCGGTTGCTGCTGTAAAGCATCACGTGAAACTCAAGTCGCTGGCCAAACCTGTAGCCACGATTGCTGGGCCTCAGTCATTTACATCGGCCTGGCTGACCAGTTGGCTGAGCGAAATCACGCAGAGCTGGGATTACAACCCATATGCCGTCAGGGAGCGCAAGATTCAAGAAGGTTAGTCCATACTTAAAATTCTAACCAACTTCATCACAGCTTCTACAGCATCCTTACCCAGTATCCTTATCATGGCTTCCTTACCCACACATCCAGTATCGTATATGATGTCGGGGGTCCTTCCACTAGCCTTGAAAGCCTCCGCCACCAACCACTTTAGACTACCCCCCTCAACTCTCTCTACGTCTTCAGGCTCCTTCATCCTGTCAACGTGAACTACCTCATAACCGATGCTCCTCGCCCTAATAACGTACTTTTCATCGAACCTGATGTTTAGTGCGGCCCTTACCTCGGCATCTCTCTTCATTACCTCCATGACTAATCTGGCTAGATGTGATGACGCTCCGAACTCAACCGGGCCCACCGCCTTTACCTCACCACCACATCTAACTATCCTGCCTGCAACCCCCGCTACATCATCAACCCCCCTCACATACCGTAGCGGCACACTCATAACAACGTTCATGCCGACTTCAGGAATCGCCTCAACCACTAGTCTTGAATTTTCAAGCAGCATTTTAAGAGCCTCCTTAACTTTCACTAGGGTCTGATACTTAGATGCGGGGATCTCCAGCCAGGCAGTCGGGTTGACGGGACAATGCCCCTTACCGAGCTTCGTCCCGAACTCTATAGCTCTAGTCACGAACTCCTTAGCCTTCTTGACGGACTCGTAGATGTTCGAACCCTTAGCTAATTCAGCAGCTATAGCTGCTGAGAAGGTGCATCCAGTTCCGTGAGTGCAGCCAGTGCTGATTCTAGGACCCCTTAAGATGTAGTGACCGCCTCTCCAGTAAAGAACGTCTACTGATTCCTCATCGCCCAGGTGGCCTCCTTTAACGACCACCGCCTCGCAACCGAAATCCTCAACTATTCTCCTGGCCACCAGTTTTGAATCTTCTATACTCTCAACTCTTATCCCCGTGAGGTGTTCCGCCTCAGGAACGTTAGGCGTCACCACCTTGGCTAATGGTAATATCTCTCTCTTCAACGCCTCTACAGCATCCTCCCTAAGCAGTCTGGCACCGCTCTTAGCAATCATCACAGGATCCACGACCAGGGGGAATGAGAACTCCTTAACAGCCTTGGCCACGGCGTGTATTATGCCACTACTACTTAACATGCCTGTCTTTCCAGCATCTATCCCCATGTCCCTAGCTACTGCCTCAATTTGCTTGTAAACAATCTCGGGAGGTATATCATGGATCGCAGTCACTTCATACGTATTCTGAGCTGTGACACTAGTAAGGGCTACGGTCCCATGGACGCCCAGGGTGCTGAAGACCTTTAAGTCTGCCTCGATCCCAGCTCCTCCGCCCGAGTCGCTACCAGCTATAGTTATCGCAACCCTCCATAAGCGAGCTCCGTCCAAAGCCCATCACCACCACAAACATTATTACTAAGAAATAAAAACCTTAATAATCAAGTTTTACAAGGGATGTTAATATGGAATCCCTAGAGTCGAGGATCACTAAAGCCATATGGAGATCGACTGCAGATGATTGGCTTAAGCTTACCAACTCTGACGTAGTGGTAGTCGGCGCCGGTCCCTCAGGACTTACAGCAGCCAAGTATCTAGCGCAGGCAGGGTTTAAGACGGTAGTGCTTGAGAGACGATTGAGTTTCGGCGGCGGTATCGGAGGCGGTGGGATGTTACTTCATAAGGTAGTGCTTGATGGAAGGGCCGTATCAATACTTAAAGAGTTCAACATAAAGTATGAGTACGCGGGCGACTACGACCTCTACACAGTGGATTCATCTGAATTAATGAGCAAACTCGCCACTGGGGCAATAGATGCAGGGGCTAAGATACTCCACGGAATCACTGCAGAGGATCTCATAGTGCGTGAGAATCCATTTAGAGTGGAAGGGGTTGTAGTTCAGTGGAGTGCAGTCCACATGGCAGGTTTACATGTGGATCCGCTCTTCATTCGTTCGCGAGCCACGGTAGATGCTACAGGACATGAGGCAGAGGTCCTCAGAATACTTGAGAAGAAGAACCCCACAGCAGGCGTCAAGGTATTTACTGAGAGGTCAGCGTACTCAGAGGCAGGTGAGTCATCGGTAGCTGAGATGACCGGTAAGGTTGTGGAGGGCCTCTACGTAGCTGGTATGGCTGTTGCTGCACTAAACCGCTTGTTTAGGATGGGCCCTATATTCAGTGGGATGCTCCTCTCAGGGAGGAAGGTGGCTGACGAGGTAATTAAGGATCTTAGGAGGTGTTGAATGTCATGAAGCCCTCGGAGATGCTGTGGTCTGGGATCAAGGAGATATTTGATGCGATAGTAAGGCATCCCTTCATAGAGGAGTTGAGCAAAGGAACTCTCTCCGAGGCTGTCTTCAGAAATTACGTGATTCAAGACGCACTATACTTGGACGAATACGCACGGATCCTCGCGTTACTTGCAAGTAAAGCCCCTAGGGAGGAGTGGGTTAGGTCCTTCGTGGAGGACTCCTCAGCCATCATAGATTTTGAGAAAGCCCTCCATAGAGAGTACTTCAGTGTGTGGGATCTAAGCCCTGAGAAAGTGAGATCAGCGCCGCAGAACCCCACTAACCTTGCTTACGTTAATCATCTTTGGAGATCCGCCCTCCTGGAGGAGTTCCCCGTGGGTGTGGCAGCGGTGACTCCGTGTTATTGGATATATCTTGAGGTTGGTCGTTATCTTGAGGCTAAAGGTTCCCCCAATGAACTCTACAAGAGATGGATAGCCACTTACTCATCCAAAGAGTATGCTAAGTACGTGGCCAGAATCCTCGACATAGTTGACGAGTCGTTAAGCTATGTTAACAGGCTTGTATGGGCTAAGGCGACGAAAGCTTTTAGACTGAGTTCCATTTACGAGTACATGTTCTGGGATGCTGCCTACAACATGGAAGCCTTTCCTTTCCAGGTGTAAGTGACCAGTCCAGGTGTAAGTGACCAGATAATTCTTTAACCTGGTGCTTCAAGAATTTCTCCTGCTAATGCGTTCATGTCAGGGAGTTTAATTGGCACTTTATTGAAGTATCTCAGTAATTCTTTCTTATCCAAGTGAGGATTAATTCCGTACTCTCTAATGCCGTCTATAACCATATCTCTAGGTATGCCCACCTGCAACGCGTACCACTCAATCCATCTCTCAGGAGTCTTACTGTAGGTTTCGAGAGACTCCCTATAGAGGTTGCCGAGTTTATGGCGGATCTCGCTAGGTATTATGTTGGACACAGCCAGGGTGCAGCAATACGGAATGTCAAGCTCTTCACCCTTCACAAGGGCTTTATAGCCCATACTCTGTAGTCTTCTATATAGAGGATGCCAAACAACAGCATACTTAACTAAACCTGTGGAGGCCGCCTTAATCACCTCCTCAGGACTTCTGAAGTATCTAGTAGTTACTTCAGTAGCGGGTATAATGCCTTCGCCCACTACCAGCGACCTGATTAGATCCATTGTTGATAGCTCGCTCGAGTACATATAATCTGAAACAATATCTCCTCTCGTCATGACTGCCGATCCTCCGTAGGCACCGCCTCCGATTATCTTGAAATTTCTGAAAGCTAGATAAAAGTGCACTTGAGTTATCGCAGGGGACAGAGCTAATGCCACATCCCCTAGGACTAGGGATTTAGTGGCCTGCAGTGAGCTTGCGAAGACCACCACGTTTAGTGAAATATTTAACTTCTCTCTAACTCGTTTAGCGAAGACTGTTAGGAAGGGATATTCACTTGACCACACGACCCCTATTTTCAGCGACTTGAGAACACTTGATGCGGCAGTCCCTTGAGTCTCAAGCAACTTAACTAGATACTGATTACCTACCTTAACTCTGGCAATCAAGCCTTCACGCTCAAGTGTACTTAAGACTTCAGAGACCCTACTCCTAGAAAGACCGAGAGACTTATGGAGGTGGCTCTGAGGCACTAACTCACCCGCCCTTACTCCAAGGGCTTTTAACACTCTCTCACGAACACTCGTTCTAAATCCCCTGCCCCCAACGCTATGGAGGTCTTAAAGCTTATATGTGTTGGTCGAACATATGTTCGGAGGTCCGGATGAAGCCGGGAAGTCTGAGGAAGCACTACATCTTGGCCAGCATCATTGTTATGTGTCTTTTCTACATAATCCCTTACATGTTTCTTAGGAAAGTCTTAGGACTTGAGTTATTTGCTTTCTGGGTTGGTTTGTCTCTAACCTGGCTGACGGTGACGAACATCCTGTTGATAGGCGATTTGGTATGAGTCCATTGATTTGGACGTTCACTGCTGTGTTAGTAGTTTATATAACGGTAGGCTCCCTGATAGCTTACCTCTCCAGGCGCCATGGAGTTAAATCCAGCAGGGATTACTTCGTGTCTAGTTACAGGTTGGGTTGGTTTCTCTCCTCAATGACGTACGCCGCCACTACGTACAGTGCGTTCATGATGGTCGGGCTCGTTGGACTCACATACACGAGCGGTATCGGAGCTTTAGGCTTTGAACTGGCCTACCTGCTGGTCACAGTAGTGATTTTAGCTATCCTAGGTCCTAGGGTGTGGTCAATGGCCAGGGAGAGGGGTTGGGTCAGTCCGTCCGAGATGCTCTCAGATCTGTATGGCTCTAAACTGATTGGCTACGTTATCACGATAATTTATCTGATTGCGATGGTGCCTTACGTCTCGGCTCAGGTGATAGGTGCGGCCACCATATTCGAGGGTCTTGGACTAGGTTATGAAGTTGGCGTTGTAGTCGTAGCCGTCCTTGTCCTCGCGTGGATTGCACTGGCCGGCATGTGGAGTGTAGCGACCACTGACGCGTATCAGGGGCTCTGGATGTTGAGTGCAGCTCTGCTCCTAGTCTTCTTGCTTACGAACCGCTTAATACCAAACTCCGGCATCACCATAACGCAGCTGAATGAGGTCCTGGGCAAGGGAGGCCTGCTCGGTCTGACGGACTTCTGGTCTTTTCAGACTTTCCTGGCTTACACGATGCCTTGGTTATTCTTCGCTGTAACTAACCCGCAGGTGGTTGTAAGACTGTACGTTCCTAAGGACAGGGCCTCATACAAGAGATCAGTACTGCTCTTCTCGATCTTCGGTTTCACATACACACTGGCGGTGGTTTACGTAGGCCTCGTTGCTAGAGGTCTCGTCGAACTGGGTTTACTTGAGAGCATCACCGTCCCTGACCTAGTAACTTCTAAGCTACTCTCGAGTCTGGAGCCGGTACTAGCCTCCTTCATATACATGTCCATAATAGCTGCTGCAGTATCTACTGCCAACTCTATAATTTTGGCGGTGGCATCCTCATTCGTGAGGGACGTAATAGAGAGTCGCGGCAAGCCTGACCTAAACACGTACCGCATCTCCAACGTCATAGTAGCCGCGCTAACGCTTATCTCATCGACGCTGGCGTTCATGAAGGTTGGATTCGTCGTAGATCTTTCAGTACTTACATCGGTCCTGCTATTGCCGCTGGCGCCTGTCACCATAGTCGCATGGATCACACCACACGCAAGTAGAAAGAGACCCTTAAAGGTTGCGTCCCTGCTATCCATCCTAGCGGGGTTTGCCGTGGCAATTACGCATGCCTCCATTCTAGGACCTAGAAGAACATTCCTCACGTCATATTACGGGGTGCCAGTCTCCGTGCTAGTATTAATGGTCGCGACTGCAGTGATGCTTGCGGGATTCACAGCCTTGAAACTTAGGGAAAAAGTATTGACTAGTGACGTCTACGCATAATGATATATGTTAGGAGGATCATGACACCAGCAACTACTAGGATAAGTCCGGTAGCCTCCGAGGCGATGCTACTAGGGCGCGGTGTTGTGGTAGTGTTCAGAAGAGTTTCTAGTTTGGTCGTGATTTCTGCTAACGCGTTGCGTGGGATCTCTATCTCGGTGTTGTTCCCCAGATATACTGGGACTTTGTCCGTTGCCTTCAACCCTATCATGTTGTCCCAGAACTCCCTGCCCTCCACATCCCCTATCACTATAGCTACTAAGGTTCCGTTGTTGAAGACCAGCGTGTGGGGTGTTGCGCCGGCGTATGAGGAGCTGAGATTGTAGCTGACCTCCAGGAGAGCGATCTTGTAGAGGAGTTCAGTGCCGACGTCCTCCACGTTAAGGACTGTGAAAACCCCCGCGTAGTTAGCGCTGAAGAACTTATGAAGCGCCTGACAGTAGGGACACGTCTTAGAACCAAGCATAACTAAGCTATAACCCACCCCCCTCGAATCCCCAGCGAGACAGAGAACCTGAACTGGCTGCACAATCAAAGACAGTAGCAACACTAGGGTGACGTAGCGTGCTAGTCCATCACGTATCGACCAATACATCCTCCACCATCTCATGCATAGTATTCTGAACTCAACTTATATAGACATTGTAAAATAAAATATTAGGTAAGATGATCCATGAATGAATTTCCAGGGTTGCTGGGCCTGCTAGTGTCTTGGGCGTTGGCAGACTCTGTAGATCCATGCATCTTCGTCCTGTTTGTCTCCATACTAACGTCGGCTTCATTGATAGGTGTAAAACACGTTGCTAAGGTAGGCGTTTCATTCATCGCCGCAACGTTTGCAGGATACATGATTTTCGGGTTCTTGCTGAGGATCTTGGCAAGCGGGCTGCCCAGATGGTTAATGGCTTCAGTGATGATATTCTACGGTCTAGCTTCCTTACTTAGTCTCGCCAGAGGTAGGAAGTCCGATGGGAACCAGCTCATCTGCAGGGAGGACGAATTACCCTGTAGGATAGCTAGCATGCTCGGTCTCAACAAAATCCTTAGGGCTGAAGTTCTCTCAACAGCCGTCTTAGGACTTATAGTGTCGTTCACGCTGCTCCCCTGTAGTGCAGGGCTCTACATACTCTACAACGTCATCATGTCCCAGTACGGGTTTCTGACTTGGTTACCTCTCACGATGCTGTATGTCGCTATATTTGAATCTCCTCTAGTCCTGGTGCTTCTAGTGTTCGTCGGTGTGTCTAGAGTGAGAAGCGTACATGAAGTCTTACTGAGTAGAGAAAGGCCAATTAGGGCTTTAGGGGCTTTAATGATGATAGTGATCTCGTTCTACCTGTTCTTAACACCCTGAAGTAGGATCTCAACCCGATTCCCAACTGATCTTGAAGGCCTTGTCTTTATATAGATTAGCTCTCACTATATTATTGTGGTGTTAATTTTGGCAGGGGTTGGAGAGGAGATAAGTGAGGAGGAGAAGATATGGGGTTTCATTGCTTGGCTACTCTCAATAATAGGTGCTGTACTGGCCTTAGTTCTGAAGCCCAACTACAAGTACGTTAAGTATTGGGCTTACTTGTCGATCTCCTTCTTCATAATAATCATAGTCGCTTCCATAGTAACGAGGATTTTAAGCTTCATACCGATTATTGGATGGCTCATAAACGCGTTGGTGGGGCTGGCCTTACTGATACTGTGGGTCTTAGGTTTGATTAAGTCATTAGGTAGGGAGTACTGGAAGCCTCCAGTCATATATGAACTTGCTAGGGCATTAGGCATCGAGAGAATCTAGGTAAGGTTTCTAGTGGCCGGGCCATCAAACAAGATTCCGATAAATTGCGGGGTTGAACCTCTCGACGTGGGTCAGAGGGATCTATAGTATGCCATTTCCCTACTTAACTCATAACACTTAAGTGTCTGCGCCACAGTGTTGTGGATCCGGAAATTCTCATCTACCCGCCTAACGCAGTTATCCCTTACCTTGTGACCTGCTGAGGGGTCCGCCTTAAGAGCCTCTACAAGTTGCTTGAAGGTAATGCGCTCAAGCCCTCTACCCTCTTCACTAAAGAGGGTCATGTAGGCAACGTTCTGCAACGCTTCACCTAACTCTTCCTCGCTACCCGGCGTCACTTTAACGCCGCATCCCTCCTTACTGAACCTTACATCTTCGACTATCTCACTTAAACCGCCCACATCACTCACCACCGGCGGCGTTCCGACCGCCATAGCTTCAATCGCCACTATGCCGAAGGGTTCGTAGACTGATGGAACTGCGAACGCATTAGCGACGTAGTGCAATAACTTGTACAATTGGTGTTCTATTCTCTCAGTGACCAGGACCGCTCTACCGTCTAGATCCTCGAGTAGCTGCCGCAAGAGGTCTTCATAGTCGACATCGCCGACCGGAATACCTAGTAAGATCAGTCTCAGGCCGTCTGAGATTTTCCTGAAGCTTCTGAGTAGATGCTCGAAGCCTTTCTGCGGTGTTAACCTCCCGGTACTGAGGACCAGTGCCTCCCCCTCTGAGAGCCGTCCTACATGCTTGTGCCTTTCAATCACCTCCTTGCACAGAGTCCATCTCAATTTATCCCTGCCGCTATATCTATACCTAGTTATAGCATAGTTTACGACCTCATTCAATGACCAGTCAGTCGAGTTATATATGACGCAGGTCTTAGGTTTAAGCCACTCGCCGTATCTCCTCAACAACTCACTAACCATGCTATGGCTAACTGAGGCAATCCCATCAGCTTCCACCACGGCCAGTGCCTCTAGGTTACCGCCCGCCGAATTCCACAGATCGTAGGTATTCTCTAGCCTATGGCAACAGACTCTCCAGACTCTGTGTTGTTCTGACGGGAGGGCGCACCATTCTGGGGATAGGTAGTGCCATGAAAACCTGGGCGATCCCGGCAGATGCACTTGGTGTAGATATGGGAGGGCCAACCCATTCAACTCTGCCTCTATCTTAAGCGACATAGCGGCTAGCGCGGTGTGCCAGTCATTACTATGCACTACATCGGGGAATCCGATAGCCTTAGTCAGGCATGAGACAGCCCTACTGAGTAGACACGCCTTTTCCTCCACCCTTCCATATATGTATGGGTCATCGAGTATTACTGAAGTTCTTGAATCGCCTCCCCTGACCAAGACTACCTTAAGTTTATCCCCAAGCCTCAGCAGGTTGAATTTAATTCTGTAGGGATAATGCGAACCGTCCACACCCACGCGAAGCCCGTTGCAATCAACTCCTTCCATCTCGGATCCTGCCTCTACACCATGCGATGGCATGATTACCGTGACGTCAAAACCCAAGGAGCTTAATCCCTCCGAGATATTCTTGACGGCCTCCCCCAAACCACCTAATTTCTTAATCCCTGCATACTCGAATGTCAGGACCCACACCTTCCTAATCTCCGGCGGCGCGATCAGCAAGCGACTCCCTCTCACCGTTGTTGATGATAGTGGGGTTTGACCTCATAGTTCTCTATTGACGCGTTGCTGGGGACATGCTCATGAGGCCATACTCTAACGTTGACGAGCTTGACGTTATTCCCGATCACCACATCATCGCCGATTACGCTGTTTAACACTACACTGTTATCGCCTATCGCGGCATGCCTGCCTACTATCGAGTCAACCACTCTAACCCTCTCCCCTACATTAACCCTATCCATGATTGTCGACCTGATTACCTCACACCTATTACCTACGATCACGTAATTGTCTATAGTTGAGTCCTCCACAATACATCTGCTCCCTATACTCACGTGCCTTCCTATCAAAGCCCTGCCGACGAAAATCAGATCACCGTTACTAACCCTCCTTTCTATCTCCTTATGTAGTCTGAGGGAGGTTTGTGACTTACCCATGCCTAGAACCTCCTTCGTTATTTCCTTGGCCTCAAGATCCTCTGAACTCATGTTGTAGAGAAGGTATATCATAGCTTTTAGGTACCTGTCCGGAGATCCCACATCAAACCAATATCCGCCCATCACGTATCCGTGTATTGGATACCCAAGCTCTATGAGCTTGGGTATCACGTCGTTGCCGAAATCCATCCTACCTTCCTTAAGCATCCTGAGCCCCTCACCTTCCCTGAAGAAGTCAAGTATTTCCGGGCTCACTACGTAGATACCTGTGTTCGCGAGCCTGCTTGGAGCCTCTTCAGGCCTTGGCTTTTCGATGAACTTGCGTATTCTTCCTCTATCATCGACCTCGGCAACGCCGAATCCTTGGACGTCGTCAACCTCTTTGAGGACTATACTCATGAAGGCGTTGTTCCTAATGTGAGCCCAGAACACTTCCTGGATATCTAAATCAAATAAGTTGTCACCCTGAATTATAGCGACAGGTTCTCTAATATCGTAATACTCCATAACTAACCTTACGGCATCAGCGTTTCCTAGAGTGTCGTATCTCGGCATGTACCTGATTCTCAAGTCCTCCTTGAGTCCGTACCTCTCTCTAAACCAATAGCCCTCCCTGAAGTAGTCGAATAGATCCCTGTAGTTATGATATCCCCTGACACCCAGATACACTTCCCTGATGCCGGATTTAGCCAGCCTAAGAAGAGCTAGCTCTAGTAGAGGCTTGTTGAGGAACCTAACCATACTCTTAGAGGTTTCTATTGTCAGAGGTCTTAATCTAACAGCCTCGCCTCCTATGGGTATGACTGTGATTCTTAATCCAGACAATCGAAACCCCTAATATACCTTACAACACTTGCTAAATTAAATTAGGCGGCGACTATGGCTGAACCTCTGTACCTCAATAAACAGGTCCGAGGAGGGTTACTAATGACACGTAGCTAGACAACTCCCCATGACGTCCAGGCGATAGAAGCGATTTCATGGCTAGTTACGTTTATATGCGTTGTTTTATATCCTACAATTGGGTTAGAGATGAGCAGGAAGCTCAGAGACGCTAAAGTGCTTTGGAGCAATCTATACAGGGACGTCAAGAACCTCTTTGTAGCATATGCCCCCTACAGGGAGTCCTACGTGTCATATAGGTTGCTGGCGACGCTCAGCAAGCACTACAACTATCTAGAGAACATAGATAACCTGGACTTCGCCTACTATCTGAAGATTAGATCTAGAGTTCCTGTCAGGGACGGAGATATTTCATTTTCCCTGATCCCCCTCTCACTCAACGTCTTCTCTAAGATAGTGTCTAGGAGGAAGTTCTACGGAATTCTGGGGTTGGTTTTGGGTGGTTTTAGGAGAGCTGAAATGCTGTCGGCATCCATCACTACGGCGGAGGGCAAGGATTTGGAGGGTTTAAGACCTGTGATCATTCTAGTATCTCCCGACGAGGATGACGAAAAAATCAAGAGCAGGATATCCGAGGTGGTGACGGGTTTCTGGGTTAGATTGGTGGATGACTTGAGAAAACAGAGGGTCGACATAACGCCTTATGAAATTCTCCCACCACTCTCAGTAATATCTCTGAGATCAGTGGAACATAACGAACTCAGAGTCATCGTCAGCGACGGTAATGAGTACAGGGATATAAGAATACCTATTAGGAAGCCCTCCTGGACCATGAGCGATCTACCCCAGAAGCTCATCGATGAGATCAACGTGGTATTGGTTAACCCTATATTTAAGGAGCTACCGTTCTCAGTGAGAGGCGCCTTCATAACAGGACCCCCAGGGGTTGGTAAAACAGTGATGGCTGAAGCTCTCGCTTCGGCGTTGAATCTGAACGTTATAGAGTTAAGACCTCAGAGCTACAGGTCTATGTGGTACGGAGCTACTGAGAAGGCTCTCAACGCGATCTTCCAGCAAATCTTCAAGCAAAGAGGTAAGGTCGCCTTGGTAATAGATGATGCGGAGTTCATATCGTCAAGAAAGTATACAATTCATGAAGCGCATATAAGTGAGATCTCAACGATCCTGTATCACCTCCAGAGACCCGAGAGACCCTTCACTATACTCACTGCAAACAACCCCGACCTGATAGATCCAGCGCTCCTCAGACCCGGCAGGATAGACATTGCGATAATCCTAGGTTACCCGGATAAGGAAATGAGGAGAAAGGCTATTCTGAACAACGCCAGGAGGTATTCCATAAAATTCACGGATGACGCAATACCGGACAGGATAGTCGAGCTCAGCAAGTGGTTCTCTCTGGCGGAGCTTGATGCGTTACTTAGGTTGTCAGCAAGCAAGGGTGAAGGTACTGTAAGCTCTAACGAGGTTGAGTGGGCTAAGAAACGGTTCACCATCAGTGTGGATGAGAGGAAATCCATTCAGGAGTACCTGCGGTGGTGGGCCAGGAAATTCCAGGGGATAGTGATACCATATCTGCCGATGGATAGCGAAATTTAAGTAAGGACATGCGCGCCCTTACTGTAGACCCGCATTCTAACCCTAAGAATCAACGTTAGCCCCTCAGGATGCGGTCAGTTATCAAGTATACGGTCCCGTCATGCGCGCTTATGGAAGTCACGCAGTTAGTGAGGTAGCAGTAAGCTACAGCAGCTGCTATTAAAGCGTCTTCAAGGTGCTTGTTTAACTTGCAAGCCCCATTCAGCCGTATGCCCAGTAGTTTGAGAAGCTCCCTAACGTCCTTAAGTTCAAGTTGCTTCATGACGCTTCTCGGGTGGGTCTCAATTACAGTAAAGCCTACTTTACTTAGCTCAGACATTATACTATAACCTCTGAGGGTAAGTTGCCTCATCCACCTGAAGTTAGGCGGAAGCACTCTTAGGCCAGATTTAATCATGAGCCTATCAACCTCCCTCATCAGAGGGTACGCAGTCAAGGGCGCATCTATTGCGATGACGGATTCTGATAAGTCGCGAACTGAATTCAGTATCTCTTCGTCAGAACCTAAGCAACTCAGATCGGTGACCTCCCTGCGTGAAGTGTTTACTACTGCGATTCCTGAGCATCTCTCAGGCTTGGCTGAAAGATCTAAACCTATTGCATGTTTCATCAGTGGATCACTCCAGAGTTGTTGGAGCGAAGAACCTCTTTGAGACGGCTCACTAAGTCCTCCATGAGTAACACTGCCTCCTCTAACTCCTCAATGCCTTCTCTAGTTGGTCTGTAAATCTTCTCACCTGACACCGTCTCTTCTTTGATTAGCCCGCTTTTTGCAAGTCTGTAGATAACTGAGTAAAGGGTTATGGTCGTCGGATTAAATCTAAAGAATTCATTTATCAGCTTCTTCACTCGGTAGGCGTATGTAGGCTCAATCATTAACGATGCTATTACGTAGATCCATAGATTCTCAACAGTCAGTTTCCTCTTGAGGCGGTACAGGGGTTTTGACAATCTCTCAACACACCATACATTATTACTAACGAAAGTGTAATTTATAGTCGGGGTTTTGCTACCTGCACGTCTGAGCGTTACGTTCTGAGTGCATGGCGTTTGGGATGCAGATATGCTCAAGCACTTTATCAACACACCACTCAGCGTAGAATTTCTTAAGCCCAATCACGTACATGATCCTCATAATAATGCTTGGTCTTAAACTGGCTCCTGCTGCCTTCGGGTGACCACCACCCCCCATACGCATAGCTATCTCCCGCACATCTACTTCCCTGGACCTGAGGCTTACGGAACCTCTACGGCATATTACCGCTACGTCGGCTTCATACCTAGCGATTAATGTGTTAGCTATATATGACGTTAGGTGCTCTTCCTCGTCTTTTAGATAATACACTATTTTTACTCCATTACATTCCTTTACATTCGCTTTCTTGAGCGCCTTACTGTACACGTTTAACTCCTTAGTAATAGCTTTCTCCGTAACTTCGAATATCTCATGATCTACGGAGCCGCTGAACTGAGCCAGTTTTCTGAGGGCTCTCTCCTTCCAGGCGTTACCCCCTGTGTATCCTACGTATCTAGAGAGGTAGTTGCCCCTCCAGTCATTCATTAGCCATAGATCAACAGAACACGCAGTCCTTACCAGGTCGTCGGAATCCTTCACATCAAGGTACTTACTAACGACCCATGCACTACATGCAGTCCTGTCCACATAGAGATCAACGCCAAGCTTAGTCATGTCTGCAATCCAACTGTCTTCCCACACGTGATGATCAAACCAGTATACCTTACCTCCAGAGACCAGTATCTTCTTAACTTGCTCCTTAACCTTATCTAATGTATTGCTGTTTACCCCCAAGTCAGTCACATAAACAGTGCTTCCACCAGGAACCCCAGCCAATTTGCTGTGCAGGTAGTGTGGCTGAGCAAAATAAACCCTATCTAGACTACCTAGCTTCTTTAATATTAAAGCGCCTGAGGCCAGGCCATCAAGGTCTGTATGAGTTATCAGTACTGTCCGCACTTCAGCTTACCCTATACTATCGGATCGACGTTTATAAGTGTGATTACCCAGTAGCTCTAGAGACTATGTAGTCGATTGTCCTCCTAATGGTCTCCATGACCTGCGGTGGTAGTTTGGGCTCCTCTATGCTGAGGAACCCCTTGATTATTGCCGCGCGGGCTTCATCCTCGGAGAATCCCTTACTTAAGAGGTAGTTAATTAACTCCTCTCCCACCTTACCTATCGCTGCTTCATGCGTTAAGACGGCCTCAGGAGTTGATGAGCTTATCTCAGGCTTTGAGTCTATAATGGCCTCGCTACTTTCTAGGAGCCCTAAACACTCTATATGCCCTTTCGAAGGTCCCACTCTGCCTTCAATTCTAGACCTAGCGTATATGGTCGAGCTTCCTCTACCTAGGTTTCTCGAGATTATCTCTCCCGAAGAATTTCTGCCGTTGAGTGCTATGGCTGACCCAACGTCGTAGACTCCGTTCTTCTCTCCGATTATCACGGAGTTTAGAGTGGCCCTAGAGTCTTCATGCAAGAGGACAGTCGGGTACGTCTGCAGGGACTCTACTGGAGAGTATATCACGTAGTAGCTGACATACTCTCCGCCTTCAGAGACCTCTACAGCAGTTCTCGGCCTGACGACCATATCAGGGGCCCATGCGTGTATCATTGCAAACGTCAATTTGCTATTCTTACCTACGTAAAACTCAGAAACTCCTATGTGGAGGGAGTTGAGGGGTTGGTCAGGCACACCACAGCCCGTGATAAGGTTTAACTCCGCGTTATCATCCACAATCACTATGTTGTGTATCAGTTGCGCATAATTTCTCCTGGTTATGAAAAGACATGTGTAGATGGGTTCCTTAAGTTTGACTCCCGCAGGAATGTATATGAAGTATCCTGACTCCCTCCCGTAGAGGTAGGTAGCGGCCGTGTACTTGTCTCTGTCGGGGCTTACAAGTCGCCAGGAATACTTGCTAGCCCATTCAAGCTTCTTGAGTGCCTCACTGGTCGGTAACACTATAGCGCCGTGCTTGACGAGCTTCTCACTCATTGCCCTGGCGACGGCGGATTCGTTCACCTGAAGGTATTCAGCCTTCCTGAAGGTCTCTCTGCCAAGGCCTAATCTGTCTGATATTCTCTCTGTCGTAACATCGCTGAAAGCCCCCGTCTCTGCAGGAGCTATATCGAATCTACTTAGATCTACATCCGGTCCGTAGGGTGACGGTTTATTGAGCGCCTTAACCACATTCTCTCGGTTCACCCTGACTCACCTAGCGATTAATTGCGTCAAAGCCCCGGAGAACCCATGCCTCTCTATGAGGGGTACTACCTCGTCGTAGATGCCTGAATACATCATGGTGCCTCCATACAGCATGTGCACGGCGCTAATCTGCTCTCTCAGCAGTCTGAGCATGTGGAGTGAATGTGTAACTAGTATTATCGAGGATCCCCTATTTAGGGCGATCTTCAGAGCCTCTGACATGTTGTTAAGACTCTCTATATCCACGCCGCTGTCGGGCTCGTCCAACATAGCCACTTTAGGGTTTGTTAACAAGGTTAGAAATGTTTCTAGCCTCTTCCTCTCGCCGCCACTCATTTTATCAAACAAGTACCTACTGAAGAGATTCTTGACCTCCAGAACCTCGGAAAGCACCTCTACATACCTCCTGTCAGCATTGAACCTCCTGATCAGCTCCTCCACAAACCTCTCAGTCATCACGCCTTTAATGGCAGGAGGTAACTGGTAAGCCAGTATGATGCCCTTCCTAGCCTTCACATATGGAGGTTCTTGAGTTACATCTGAGTTCATGAAAAATACCTGCCCCTTAACAACTTCATATGGTTTAAGGCCCATCACAGCATTTAAGAGTGAGGTCTTTCCAGAACCATTAGGTCCTATGACCACATGCAGTTCCTTCAGACCTACGGTCAAGTTGATGTTTGACAAGAGTTTGCGCTTGCCAACCGACACATCAACGTTCCTCAGCTCGAGCATCGCCAACACTCTATTTAATAGGGTTTTCTGCCCTTATTTACCTTAACATAACGATCGTGAATGATGTTAAACCATTAAACTTCGTCCTTTATGGTGGAAAGGTGTATTTAAGTTGGTTTGACACTTCAATACTATATTGAGGTATCTGGGGGTTGTTGGTAGTTTACGACTCGAAACACAGGCTACACCTAGACCCCTCCCGTAGACACCCGGAGGATCCATCTAGAGCAGTTAAAGTTCTTGAAGCTTTAGCGAAGTCAGGGTTCTCCACTCAGATGAACTTTACAGAGCTCTCTGAGCCAGAGTTAGAAGTCCTCATATCGGTTCACGACGCCGGGTATGTAGAGTATATACGGAGGGAGTCCGCCAAAGGCTTTCACTACATAGACCTGGACACATATGTTACCGAACACACCTACTCAGTGGCAGCGTCGTACTTAACTACGACATATCATGAAGCTCTAAGATCGCTTGAGAGCGGGGAGCTAGTGCTGGTGATTCCTCGTCCCGGAGGGCATCACGCGGGCAGATCGGGGAGGGCCTTAGGAGCGCCGACGTTAGGATTCTGCATATTTAACTACGTAGCCGCAGCAGCCATAGCTTACTTAAGGCGCGTCAATAAGGTGCTGATTATAGACTTCGATGCTCATCACGGTAACGGCACGCAGGAGATCTTCTGGAGTGATGGAAGAGTGGTTCACGTGGACTTACATCAGGATGGAATATATCCTGGAACAGGGGACGCGATGGATGTGGGTTCTGGAGCAGGGGCTGGTAAGATGATTAACATTCCTCTCCAACCCAATGCTGGCGATGAGACATTCATGTGGGTCCTTAGTGAGATTATAGCGAGAATTGTGGAGGTGTTCAAACCAGATGCCATAGCCGTTTCAGCAGGGTTTGACGCTTACTTAGGAGATCCCCTTACATCGTTAGCCGCTACCAAAATCACATACGGAAACATTGGTGCTTACTTAGGAGAACTTCTAGCTAAGGGTGTTACAAGGAGCGTGGTCAGTGTAGTCGAGGGAGGCTACGGCGATGGTCTAGTAGCAGGTCTCCTGAGCTACATTGGTGGCCTGCTGTCTCGATGTAGACACCCTGATAACATCAGAGCCGTTCCAGAAGGGTTGAGCAAAAGAACTAGAGATTCCTTGAGAGCTAACATGAGCAGATATTGGGGTATCGACATTAGTTTTTAAGCCGTTTACGATTTCAAGCGTTTGGGGTCAGCCTGTCTCCCCTGAACGTAAGGCCCTCACCGGGACTGTAAACGCTTATACGATACTTCTGACAGGTTTAAACCTAGTTAGCGTATTATAGGGTAAGAAGCTGTTAAGCGATCTATTAATAGGGTAACCTGTATTGACTTATAGCTATTCTATCCATTCGCAATCTCTCTAAAATCCTCAGAGGGACCTGTAGAGATATCTGCACTATTCCAGGTAGTCTGCCCACCTCCACAGCACCGCTGACCGTAACCCTGTTCCTTACCTCCTCAATACTCATTCCGAGAAGGTTAGAGGCTCTTTCGAAACCTCTTACGACTGCCTCATTTATCGTTGGACCGGAACCTATTACCTGAAGAGGTGCTACTGGTTCTACGTCTATCTTTAGTTTCTTGGCTAAACTTAAAACATTCTCCCACTCATCCCTCCGCCACGGCTTGGCCAGCGGCGGCAGGTCATCCTCTGGAGGCAGGAGCACAGGCCCGCTAAGCTTTAGATTTTTAATCACAGAGACCTCAACCACGCTTCTTGCAGCAACGTCTGTTGTGTGGCCTGCTACCTCACCGTCCCCCTGCATAGCATGAGCATCACCCGCGTAAACCCCTCCACCGTCAACTTTAACAGGGGTTATTAGGACAGCTCCCTTCCTGACCGAGTCCACGTCTAAATGCCCGTCAGTCAGTTTGGTCTCATAATCCTCCTTAGTTATTGAGTACGGGTGCGGCGCATTCACAAGAAACCAGCCGAAGTCACCGGCGTTATGTGAATCAGGGATATCTACAGCGGGTACGCTACCTAGCTGACCTAGAAACGGCTGTATTCTAGTCGCTAAACCCACAATATCGCTCTTACCCAAGACCAACACCGGAACCTGTTTGGAGTTCTTAGGAAGGGCGCTCCAGTCAGCAGCGTTCCTGGCTATCTCCTCTGCAAGCCTCTTGTTGACAGTGATTCCCACACCAAGGCTTAAGTCGAAGAGCATGGTATATCCGTTGGACATGGTGAACGGCGATGCAGGTGCTCCGCACTTTCTACATTTAACAGCGTTGTCTCCTAAGCCGTCAACGTAGTATTCAGGCCACGGCTCATTACACGATGGACACTTCTTCATCACGTAGGGATCCCCGACGTAAGTCCCTGACCTAGGACTGTCAATGCCTGACGCCGTCGCCTTAGAAAGAACCTCTATACTCGCAACCCGGAGTACTAATGCGTCACCAACCCTAGCACCCTCAACCGCCACTGGAATGTTTACCTCGTGTCCCCCTCTGAGGTTCGGTGTTATCATCGGCCCCCAACAGCCTGGAGCGGTGATGAAAATTATTTGCCCCCCGTCAGCAACGGGTCCTATCATTTTGGTGTGCGGTCCTATAATCCCGTTTGTTTGAACATCGTTGTAAATCTCCCTCTCGGCACCCATACAAACCACCAATTATAAGTATCGTCTACGGAGTATATATGATTGTACGTGTTAAGGTTTCAGGAATTTTATTCATCTAAATCAAAGCTTCATCTACGACAACGTTTATTCTAGCGCGTACCCGATGTTCAGTACTCTTTAGGATACTGCTTTAACAACCGCTTTAATTATCTTGTTGTACCCTGTACACCTGCATAGGTTACCTTCTAAGTACTTCTTGGCGTCGTCCACCGATCTTATCTTCCCTTTAGATAAGGCCGCGTAGGCGGTAAGCAGGAATCCTGGTGTGCAGTACCCGCACTGGACGGCGCCCTCACTGACGAAACTGTCGACAAGTTTCTTGAACTCCTGATCCTCTTCAAGACCCTCTACGGTAAGGATCTCAGATCCCTCAACCTGAGGCGTTAGTATAAGGCATGAAGTTACTGGGTCTCCATTCAACAGGATTGTGCACGCTCCGCACTCACCTTTCTCACATCCTCTTTTGACACTCCTCACGTTCAGCTTAAGTCTCAAGGTGTCAAGAAGTATCTCGTTAGGTCTTGCCTCGACTTCGACCTCCTCTCCATTAAGCCTAAACTTGACCAACACTTCTAACCACCTCCGACCCAACCCGATCTCCTAAGGGCTCTGATTAGAGCGTCCCTAACCAAGACCTTGGACACGTGCCTCCTATACTCTGCAGAGGCTCTAACATCGCTTATCGGCATAATATCCTTCAGAACCAGTTCTGATGCTTCCTCCACCCTCTCTCTCCTTACTGCATTCCCAACTAAGAAGGACTCAACGCTTCTCGCTCTCACTGGAGTTGGCGCTACCGAATTGAGTGCCACCCTAACATCCTTGAATCTCTCGTTAACAACCTTAACGGCTACAGCCACGGAGACCACTGACAGCGTGAAGGCATTTCTTCTACCCAGCTTGATGTAGGAATATGCTCTGGTTAATTCCTCATCGTAAGGTACCTCCACCTCACACAATAACTCAGAACTCTGAAGAGCCGTCTTCCTAGGTCCTGTGATTAGTTCTTCTATTTTTATTGTTCTTGTTTTTTGTTTGCTTGTTAGTTTTGCTTTTGCTTCGTGTACTAGTAGTGGGGGTGCTGAGTCTGCTGCTGGGGATGCGTTGCACAGGTTACCGCCCACAGTAGCCATACACCTAACCTGCCAGGAACCTAACTCGGAGAGAGCTTCGGTGAGGAGGGGCGCCTTAGCCTTAACCACGGGCGACTCCACGACTTCCTGCACCTTAGTCAGAGCTCCTATGCGGATCTTATCCCCATCATCGATTATGTAACGAAGATCCTTAACACCGGACATATCTAGAATTACTTTTGGTCTACACCTACCGACCTTTAAATCGACTAGGAGGTCGGTACCTCCTGCCAGGATCTTAGCCTCCGGCCCGTATTGACTGAGCAACTGTAACGCTTCATCTAGGTTTGAAACCCGTATATACTCCACCTCAGGAATGCTGTAGAACATTAATCCATCACCTACTCCAGCCTACCCAGTACTTTAAGAATGTTTTCAGGCGTCAAAGGCAACCTAGTTATGTTGGCATTCAGCGCATTCGCCATAGCGTTGGATAGCGAGGCAGGCATTGGTATCAATGCCATTTCACCGACGCCCTTAGCTCCGAAGGGGCCGTACTTAAATATGTCTTCCACGTAAATCGGCTTAGCTACTTCAGGCACGTCTTTAATCGACGGTATTACGTAGTCCGTTAAGTCCGCGTTGATCACCCTTCCCCTACTATCGAACACTAACTGCTCCATGAGGACGTAACCCATTCCTTGAACGACTGCACCCTCGACCTGCCCCTCAACCTGTTGCGGGTTTATTATCCTTCCGGCCGCTAGAGCTGGCCACACCTTAAGCACTTTCACCTTACCGGTCCAGGTATCGACCTCGACCTCACTTACGACCGCTATGTAGCTGTAGGCTGGGTAGGCGACTCCCTGCCCTGCAGCGTCGTCAAACCTCCCTTTAGGCAGGAAGAAGTACCCGGTAGCGCTTAACTCAACCCCCCTGGAGAGCGCCTCCTTGATTAAATCCCTCCAGGAGATATATTTGGCGGGATCTCCTTTGACTTGGGCCTTCTCATCCTTAAGTATGATTTCCTCAGGACTTACACCTAGGATTGAGGCTGCGAGGGAGGTCAATCTCTCCCTTAACCTCGCAGACGCCACTAAAACGCCTATGCCGCCTATGCTAGTACCCCTCGATGCGTGGGTTGCGCCAGAGTCAGGCGCGTCAGTGCTACCGAAAACTACCTTGACGTAGTCTGAGTGGATGCCAAGAACCTCACACACCATCTGAACATGTGATGATGTAGGCGACCCCTGCCCTATCTCCGTGATGCCCGTATATAGAGTTACTGAGCCGTCCTTCTCAACTTTTATGTAGGCGTTAGACCAGTCGGGAACCCCTCTTGAAGTGCTTATTCCATGCCAAGCAACACCTATCCCAATACCCCTCTTGAACCTGTCACTACGTTCGTTGAACTTCCTATACTCTTCGCGCTTTCCCTTCCACCCTGCTACCTCCGCCACCCTTCTAACCGCCTCACCTACACCTACGGAGTGATCCAGTAACTGTCCTGTAATGGTTTGCTTACCAGGTTCCAGAATGTTAATTAACCTGAACTCAACAGGATCCATACCTAGCTTCTCCGCCAGCAGATCCATCTGCCTCTCAACAGCGAACTGTATTGAAGCGTTTCCAAAGGCTCTAAACGATCCCTCATACACTTTATTAGTGTACACCGCATAACCATCTATCTTAGCGTTGAGGACTTCGTAAGGTCCTGACGCATGCATAGTGGCCCTCCACAATATGAAAGGCGATCTATTAGCATAGGCACCCGTATCATGAACTATTGTGACATCAATAGCTTGAAGCTTACCGTTCCTATCGGCACCGCTCTTATACCTTATAATGGTCGCTTCCCTCTTTGGATGTATGCATATTGATTCTTCCCTGCTGTACAGTAGGAAGGCAGGTTTTCTGGTTAGGTACGCCGCCAACGCCGCTTTAGCAGCCACTAGAGGCCCTTCATCATCCTTACCTCCAAAACCCCCACCTACGTAGGGAACTACCACCTTAACGTGACTTGATGGCACGCCAAGCACTTTAGCGGATATATCTCTCGCTAGGTGCGGGTATTGTATGCTACCCACTATCGTTATCCTACCCTCGAGATCCGGAATCGCCAGAGCTGCCTCAGTCTCTAAATAAGCGTGATCCTGATGGTGAGTTCTGTATTCATTCTCAACCACTACATCGGATTTGCTGAAACCGTCGTTCACATCACCTCTTACTACCCTAGTTTTGAAGGCTATGTTCGATCCCGTATTTTCGTGTATCAACACATTGTTCCTCATGGATTCTAGGGGATCGAGTACATACGGCAACGGCTCATAATCAACTCTAACCTCCTTCACAGCACTAAGCGCTCTCTCATGATCTGATGCAACCACCAACGCTATCACCTCACCGACATACCTAACCTTCCTCTCAGCAAGTAGCGGCTGATCAGGCAACGCATACCCGACTTGATTAACTCCGGGGATATCGCTGGATGTAATCACTCGGCAAACGCCCGGAGCTCTAAGAGCTTCAGAAGAGTCTATGCGTTTAATCAACGCGTGCGGCTCTGAGCTGAGAACTTGCTTTACAAAAAGGACCTCACTAGTTAGATAGTCCTCAGTGTATTTAACCCTCCCCAACGCTTTGTTCAAGGCGTCCACTCTGGCAACGTTCTTACCTACAACTAGGAACTCCTTAGTTTCAAGCCATTTACTTAACAGTTTGTGTGGATCCTCGACCGAAAATCCCATCTAGGATTGCCCCTAATTAAACTCACTACCTATTAGTTAAAAACTGAGATCTAGTTGAGGACTTCGGGCTTCATGCCATTTGATGTTGTTTAGTATCAGTCCTTGACTTCACGGATCTCGAGGGCTTCCTTCATTGAAAACCACGTCATCGTACTTCACCTGTTCAGAGCGACTCCAACCCACAGCCCCTCATCAAGCCCCTCGGGTCTTCATTACACAACACCTACACCGTGGGCAGGAGATCTCAAGAGCAATTAAACACCAACTATCATAGACCTTATACGAAACCTAAAACAGTGGCGTGAGGTACTGCTATGCATTCGGGAATCGTTTACTCAGTCCTTTTAAGCCAGACCCCGACAGGTTTCTCGCTTAGAAGGCCCCCTCTAACCACTAGATGTCCTCTAATGACTACATGCCGTATCTCACCTTGAAACTCCCAACCAAGATAGGGAGTGACCCTATTCTTGTATCGTAGCCACTCCTCAGTAACCCTCGTGCGTCCTCTAGGATCCACAATCACTAAATCTCCATCGCTGCCCACTCTCAGACCTCCCTTGCGGGGCCATAAACCAAAGAGCTTTGCTGGGTTCTCGGACATTAGCTTTGGTAGCACAGTTATTGGTAGCTCACCCTTCAAGGCCAAGTCAAGAAATACTAGAAAGAACGTCTGAACTCCGGAAATCCCAGCAGGCGCCTCCCATATGTTCTTCAACTTCTCCTCCCTAGCATGCGGTGCATGATCTGATCCCAGAGCGCTGATCACGCCTTCCTTAATAGCTCTCAGCAGGGATTCTCTGTGTGTCCTACCCCTTATGGGTGGGAACACCTTAATTAGTGCACCGTACTTGACATAATCATCGTTGGTGAAGGTTATGTAGTGCGGACACACTTCACCGCTAACTTTGACGCCGTCAGCTGCTGCACGTCTAATCAGTTCTACTGCCTCGGTTGATGCGACGTGAGCTATGTGCGCCCTCCCGCCAGTTCTCTTTGACAGAATAATTAACTTCAATATCGACATCTCCTCAGTGATGGGCGGTCTTGAATCCTCGTGTATCCGTAGATCCGATCTCCCGGAGGTTGCTATTCTCTTAGTGAAGAACTCGACCAGGGACCTATCTTCGGCATGGAACATCAGAGTTAGCCCAAGCTGGGAGGATTTAGCAAGTATTTCGTAGAGGGTTCCCTCACTGGGTGAGGGTAAATCACCGACCGTGGGTCCCATATACACTTTAAAGCCAACAGCTCCTGCACCAACCATATCCTCAAGCTCGTGTGAGTTTGAGTCATGAAGCACACCATGGAGTGCGAAGTCAACCCAAGCTTTACTCTCAAGTAGCTTTGCCTTATTAACCAACTTACTTGAATTCTCAACAGGCGGCAGGGTGTTTGGGTGTTCAATAACGGTCGTGACACCGCCGACCGCGGCCGCTGAGGTCCCGTGTGAAAAATCCTCCTTATACTCCAGCCCTGGCTCCCTCATATGCACGTGCTCGTCAACCACTCCTGGGAAAATAAGCAAGTTGCTGGCCTCCAGAACCTCTTCAACTTCTGCTTGAGTAAGGTTATTTCCTATTGCTGTTACCTTACCCTCCACTATCTTAACATCCGCTCTGAGAAGGCCGTCAGGAGTTACAAGCGTGCCTCCTTTAACCAGCAGGCTGGCTCCATAACTCAATTTAAGACCCTGTATATATTGAGGTGAGATTAAATAAAGTTAAAAATAGTTGCCACCCTATAGTTATGTGGACTGATTTAATTGAGTGTTAAGATCACGTTCCTCAACTCCAAGACGCTTAGGAGAGACGGTGTCCCTAAGGTTAGGGGATCTCTCAGGTTTGTCAATGATTTGAAGATTCCGGGAATGCTTATAGGTAAGATCGTCAGAAGCCCGTATGCGTTTGCCGACATAAAGAGTTTCGACGCCAGTGAAGCTGAGAAGTTAGGCGCTGTAGTCATAACCCCCGCCGATGTTCCGCAGAAGCTCTTTAACCCTAGGCTGGTTAGCGTGAACGAAGTAACGTTCAAGGATCACGTAGTCCTGACTAAGAGACCAAGATATGTTGGCGACCCGATAGCTGCCGTCGCCGCTCCGACTGAGGAGCTGGCCCAGAGGGCCGCTGAATCCATTCAGATTAACGTAGAGAGGGTATATCGGCCAGTGCTTGACCCTTTTGAGGCTATGAGTCCTGCGGCGCCTCTAATACATGATAAGATCATGAAAGGAGACGAGTTTGTTAACGTCAAGAACAATATCGCAGCCGCCCTTGACTATTCAGAGGGCGACGTCGACGAGGCATTCAGGAAGGCTGATGTGGTGGTCGAGAGATTTTTTAAAAGTGGTAGGAGGTATCACATGCAGCTAGAACCTAAGGCAGTTCTTTGTGTTCCCGAGGACGATGGTAGGATAACTATATACGCAACAACGCAGACAATCCACAATACCCGGATTCTCATACATCAAATATTCGACATACCCTTAAGTAGGGTGAACGTGGTTAAGATACCTTTAGGTGGTAGCTTCGGTTCAAGCATACAGACCAATGTACTCATTCCCATAGCGGTGGCGCTATCTTTAAAATCTGGGAGGCCTGTTAAGATAGCCTACTCCAGAGAAGAGGACATGTTAGATCACTCCAACTTCACGTTCTTTTTCAGGATCAAAGTGGGCGTCAAGAATGATGGCACTCTCGCAGGTGCAGAGTTTGAGAACATCCTTGATGTAGGGGCCCATCAGATACAGCCTTACCCATTGCTGGGAACATCTTTAGGGTGGTTCATGTCCCTCTATAAGTGGAGGAATGTTAGGTACGTGGGCAGGGCCGTCTACACCAACAAGGTGCCTGGCTGTGCCTTAAGAGGTTACGGCGCGCCTGAAGTGACCTGGGCGGTTGAGGTTCTTATGGACGAGCTGGCTGAGATGCTGGGTATTGACCCGATAGATCTACGGCTGAAGAACTATGTCGGTTTAGGAGACGTGTTCTGGGGTCAAGGACCAACCGTGAAGACCGTCATTAAGTCGGATGGTGTTCCAGAGTTACTTATGAGGGGTAAGGAGCTCATAGGGTGGAATGCGAGGGGGAGACCTGAGGATAAGGGAGGTAGGTTCAGAAGGGGTGTGGGTGTCGGCAGAGGCTTCCACACATCTGGTGCTGGAGGTCCGATATCGGGTGAGGTGATCGATTATTCAGGAGCGGTCCTCAAGCTGAACGAGGACGGGACTCTCGACTACATAACAGCCCTTCAGGATCATGGTGGGGGGACTCTTGATGCTCACATCAAGATAATAGCTGAGGAGTTAGGGGTTCCTCCCGATATGATAAACTTGTCGACTGCCTCCACGGAGAATACTCCATATGATGTATGTACCCACGCTTCAAGAGGTACTTACGTTGGGGGCGAGGCGGCTAGGAGAGCGGCTCAAATAGTGAAGCAGAAGGTGCTCGAATATGCGATCAGGCTTCTGGGAAGGGTGGTTAGTCCTGAAGCTTTGCGGATCAAGTATGATGAGGAATTGAGGCAGGCCGTGGTGTTCGTGGAGGGTTTGCCGGACGTTAAGATAACCTTGAAGGATCTAGCTAGAGCAGCATGGCAAAGGAACTGGGGCACCATAGCGGCTGTCACGACCTATAGGGCCACCTCAGCACCGCCAAGCTTCACAGTATACTTTGTTGAGGTCGAGGTCGATACCTGGACCGGTAAGGTGAGACCTGTTAAAGTAGTTGCTGGGGCCGACGTGGGGACCCCTATTAACAGGGACCTTGTTGAGGGCCAGCTTCACGGAGGCTTCGCCATGGCTTGGGGCATGGCTTTCGTGGAGGACACTCCATACGATCTAGAGACAGGCGAATTGCTCAGCAAGGGGTTTATGACGGATTACAAGGTAGTTACTGCACAGGATATCCCGCCGTTGGAGGACTTCAAGGTGGTGATCGCCAATACTTACGAGCCCACAGGCCCGTTCGGAGCTAAGGGATTGGGTGAGGCTGCTATGAATCCTGCGGTAGGAGCCATAGCTAACGCTGTGTACAATGCGGTAGGGGTTAGGATCTACGAGCTACCGATGACTCCGGACAAGCTACTCAAGGCCATTAAAAGCAGGGGGAGGTGATGTATGTGACCTTCAACTCCAGACCCGCCCCAGTGAACCTAAGGAATACGCGCATAATTCCTTTCAACTTTCAATACTTCGAGCCTGAGAGCCTCGATGAAGCGTTGCAGTTGCTCAGCCAATACGGGCCAGAGGCTAAGATCCTGGCAGGAGGTACCGACCTCCTAGTCAAGATGAAAATGCGAACGGTTGTACCTAAGTATATAGTAAACATCAAGCGGATCAGTAGGTTAAGGTATATAGTCATGGATGGCGAATTGTTACGGATAGGCGCCCTGACGACATGGCGTGACTTAGAAAAATCAGAGCTGGTTAGAGAGGAGGTGCCGGCACTTCATGACGCTGCCAAGAGCATGGGTAGTGTGCAGGTTAGGTGTATGGCTACTGTGGGCGGTAACCTGTGCAATGCATCCCCAGCAGCAGACTCAGCACCCCCACTACTAGTACACGAAGCAAAAGCAAAACTAACAAGCAAACAAAAAACAAGAACAATAAAAATAGAAGAACTAATCACAGGACCAGGGAAGACGACGCTGAGGTCTGATGAGTTACTCGAGGAGATCATAATACCTAGGAGAGGGAAGGGAGGGTCTTCCTTCATTAAGATAGGCAGAGTTGCCGTGGATTTAGCCATAGCAAGCGCGGCAACTTATGTGGTCGTTGAAGACGGGGTTGTGAGTGAGATTAGGGTGGCCTTAGGCTCCGTGGCTCCAAAGCCCATCAGAGCCAGGGGATGTGAGGCTATGTTGAAGGGAAGGAAGATTAACGATGATGTGCTTAGAGCAGCGTCTGAGGCAGTAGTCAGCGAGGTGAGCCCTATAGATGATGTTAGGAGTTCCGCTTGGTACAGAAGGGAGGTCTCCAAGGCTCTAGTTTATGACTCGCTGGTAAGGTCTTTAGCCAGGGCTAGGAGGTGAGAACTATGGTAAAGATCTCGTTTAAGGTTAACGGCAATGTGGTGTCGCTTGACGTCAACCCTAATGAATTACTAGTGAATGTCTTGAGGGATAGGTTGGGCTTGACCGGAACGAAATACGTATGTGGTGTGGGTGAATGCGGGGCATGCACGGTATTGGTCGATGGTGAGCCTACACTCTCCTGCCTAACACTTGCTGTAGAAGTCAGTGGGAAGGAGGTGACCACCATTGAGGGATTGTCTAGGGAAGGTGAACTAAGCGAGGTGCAGAGGGCCTTCATTGAAGAGGGTGCTGTCCAATGTGGATACTGCATACCAGGGTTTGTGGTCATGAGTGAATATCTGCTCAAGGAGAAACCAACACCGACTGAGGAGGAGATCAAAGAGTACCTGAGGGGTAACTTGTGCAGATGTACTGGATACATCAACATAATCAAGGCTGTCAAGAAGGTTGCGGAATTAAGGACGCAATCCTAGCATTCTAGCACACAGATCTTATTAGGGCATTTGGATCCTCAGCGTATTTGAATTTCACTAATACCGCACAACTTAAGCTAGCCGGCAATATCTGAACATAGACTTGCCCAACACGGGCCTTTAGTCAGTAACCACAGCGTATGACTTATTAATAAGCTAAGTCAGGTATAATTCCAAGGGCATCAGCGTGGGGCTTACGTCAACGCACGCTAAAGTGAGGGGAATTGTAAACCTAATGATGTACTTGGTAGACGTGGTGATCCTAGCAACTCTAGGCATCATGATAGTCATAACTCTATACTACCTTGTAAGGGATTTGGGGCAACTCGTATCCTACACCTCAACAGTAAATGAGCTAAAGCTGATTGTTGACTACATACTACTGCTCTTCATATTTTCGGAACTCCTTAGAAGCGTCCTGGCTGTGAGGGGTGAGGAGTATCTACTAGCGTTAATGGAGACGGCGGCGGTTATAGCTATTAGGGAGATATACATATCGGTAATCTCGAAAACTACTGTGGACCTCTTTGTCAGTAGTGTTTCCCTAGTAGCGGTCATACTGGCCCTCTGGATCGTTAAAACTAGAGTCTACGTTAAGAGAGTACGAGAGCAACGGATTTTGGCCTCCTAGAATTTTCCTTCTTAACCTACGTCCTTCAGGCTTTTAGAGTTAGAGGACGAGGGTTGTTCAATGCTACGCATTGATTTCCATTTTTTAACCTTAACACGTTCTAACAATAGGTGGTTCTAACTTGGTCAGACTTCTTCTGATTAAGGGTCGCGAGCTTGAGGAATTGCTTAAGCCTGAGGTACTGATACCTGAGATCGAGCAGGGATTCATTAAATTTTCGCGGAATGAAACCGTAACCCCCTCCAGGACGGTTATGTGGGTTGAGGGCAACTGGTGGGGTGTCATGCAGTCATACGTACCTGGCTACGGAGTGGGTGTGAAGGTAGTTAGTTTAATACCTCAGAATCCTGGTAGAGGGCTACCTACCATACAGGCTGTGGTGGCCTTATTCGACGCAGTGACCGGAACTCCCGTGGCAGTTGTGGAGGGCGGCATCCTGACGGCTCTGAGAACTGGTGCAGCAAGTGCGGTTTCGGCGAAATACATGGCTCCTAGGGAGTCAGGACCTGTAGGGATAATAGGGACGGGCTTTCAGGCAAAGCAACAACTCAAGTTTATAGCCTCCGTCTACAAGACGGATGACGTGATAATCTATGACGTAAGAGGTGAGGCGATGAAGTCCTTTAAGGCTTGGGCTATGGATGCTGGGTTCAGAGTCATGGAGGCCTCTTCACATGAGGACCTAGTGAGAAGATCTAGGGTCATTGTTGAAGCGTCCACGACCAAAGAGCCCGTGATCTTTGGCAGGTGGTTAGGTAGGAATCAACATGTTGTGAGCATAGGTGCTCACGCGAGGGACCATAGAGCGCTAGATGACGGTGCAATAACTAAATTCAGTAAAGTCGTAGTTGACTCTAGGAAGGCAGTACTTGAGGAGACTGGTGACATACGAGTGCCGATAGAACGAGGTCTCATAAGGATTGATGACGTGGCTGAATTAGGTGAGGTGGCTTCAGGCATTAAGAAAGGTCGTGAGGGTGATGAACTAACCTTATTTAAGAGTGTAGGTCTGGCAATACAGGACGTGTGTGCAGCCGCCCTCGCCTACAAACTCGCCAGAGCCAGAGGCTTAGGTACTGAGGTGGAGCTCTAACTACCTGAGCCTAGGCTTAAGTTATTTTAAACTCCTTCAAAAATTCTTCTAAAGCCTTATGTAGGCGTAACAGTCTCTCTTTGAACTCTTCAGGTAAGGCAGTTAGATCACCCCTCCCATGCATCATTCTGTAAGCCTCGATAAACTCAGACAATATGCCTGCCGATTTCGTCGCGTGAGGGAGCGTCTCTTTAGCGAGGGTTTCGAACCCCCTCTCAGTTATCCTGTAGATAACCTTCCTACCACTCACGACAACCTTGTTCACAAGCTCCTCACGGGTCATCTCGTTCAGGGTTCTGTACAAAGTCCCTATAGACGGCCTCCACACGGACTGAGTCACGTAAACAATCCTCTTATATATTCCATAACCATGAAGCTCTACCTCAGTAGCTAGGACAGCTAAGATTAGGTGTCTGAGCACCTGCGTCCTTCTTCTTCTAGCCACGCTAACACCCGCCGCCTGACGATACCACATATATATTTAGAGAACCCTAATAAGGGCATTGCGTGGCTTAGGCTGTACTATAGCTTATTAAGCCTGGCTAAAATATATTCCTAAAGAATATAGCAAACGTAAAAATAGGTGCCACAGGTGGCTTGGACATCAGCAATCACGATCGAAAGATACAGAAACGAGATAGTCAACGGCCCCATAGTTAAGACGTTACTGTGGTTAGGGTTTCCGTTAATGATTGTACAGCTCGTTAACGTTTCATATAACGTTGCCGACGCTTTCTGGCTGAGCAAGTATAGCGACGTGGCTATGGCCGTCCCTAGGCAGGCGTGGCCGCCCTTCACGTTTTTCAACGCCTTCAACATGGCACTTTCGACAGCTAACATGGCACTCTTATCCCAGTATATAGGCGCCAGGAGATATGGAGGGGCTAGTGATGTGGCATCCAGGTTCTTCACAGTCACAGCGATCACCAGCCTCATGTTTGGCATTACGTACTTTATGCTAAGGTATTACCTGTTCACTTACGTCATCAGAACTCCGCCTGAGATATTTGACGAAGTTATGAGCTACTCTGGAATAATCTTCATGGATCTAATACTGTCTGGCTTCTCAATAACTTACTCAACCATCCTTCAGTCAGTCGGTGACACAAGGACCCCAGCAGTCGTTGGGGGGATTTCAGCACTAATCAACATAGTCTGGGATCCCTTCCTCATATTGGGTATGCCGCCCTTCCCAATGATGGGGGCTACCGGGGCTGCAATAGCCACAGTCCTCTCGAGGCTTGTTGGAGTAGCCACGCTGATCTACTTGACAAAGCGTAAGTTCCCTGACTTGAGGATAGCTTTTACCAGCAATATCGATAGGTACTGGATCTCCAGAAACTTACGTATAGGCGGGCCTGTCTACGTATTCCACGCCTCCAACAGCGTCGCTTTCATGCTTCAGAATGCGTTAATCAACTCGTTCGGAGTGATCGCCACAGCGGCTGCCGCGATAGGGTTCATAGTTATGGACATAGCGGACGCAGTGATGTGGGGTTTAACAATGCCGACAGCCATAATGATCGGCCAGAATCTCGGTGCCGGTAATATCGGTAGATCCAGAAAGATAGCATACAGAGCCACCCTATCTGTAGGCTTACTGACTGCAGCAGGGGCGTTTGCGGTGTTTACCGTTAGGAGGGAACTTATCCAGGTTTTCACTGTGGATCCCCTCATATTTAGAGAGGCAATGCTGTTTCTTGAGACCTTCATCTTCAGCCTACCGTTCTTCACCATGTTCTTCGTAGGCATGTCTGTGGGCAGGGGATCTGGACATACCACAGTACCAACGGTCATAGGCATGGTTAGATTATGGGGTGTCAGGATAGGTCTGGGTTACTTGCTATCCTACGTTATGGGCCTGCAATCTTACGGGATCTGGCTTGCAATGGCTTTAAGTAACATAATCAGCGGTTTAGGCTCCGTTGCGTGGGTTAAGTACGGGAATTGGGCTAAGCCAGTGATAAGGTGAATATAGGTTAGTCACCTCAAAAAACTCTCAAGTAGCTCATGAACAACTGCATGGACTTGAATCCAGCTATAGTCATCGTGAACCTTTCATCACTACCTTAAATTGTTTACATTCAATATTTTGTTATCAGAACAATAAAAATCCTTAAAGGTAATTCATTTATGGAGGATATTTGAATGAAGCCGGTCTTGAGTAGTACCAGGACCTACCATCCATCAGAGGTGAAGGCGTATGGGTTGGAGGAGATATAGCCATCGCTTAGAGCACGGGTCCTTCGTGCAACCACATACTTTAGAGAGCCCTGATTGGGTGTTTAGAGGTTGCTACTGGAGGTGGCAGACTACAAAAACGCTAGAAACCTTGAGTAGGGAGGATGAGGTAAGGTATCTGGAGGAGTTAAGAGCCTTTCTTCAGGAACAGATAAAAAATGTGGAGGATAGGTTAAGTAGGCTGAAGGATAGTCCATAGATGCTATGCGATCTTTGAGGAGGTGTCTTGATCTACGGTTTTTAGTCCACGTCGTAGATGTATCTTTGGTATGTTTGATGTCAGTGCAGGTTGATGAGCTAGGAAGGGTCGCCCTGAGGATCTATGTCTACCTTCTAGAGTCTAGCGAGCCTAGAGGTGTGAGGGAGATCGCTAGAGCGCTAGAGATCCCGGTGAGCAGTGTTTACTACCATCTCAAGAGGCTTGAGGATTTGGGTTTCATCGGTAGAAGGGGGGATGGGTACGTGATAACTAGGATGGTTACATTAGAGGGCTACGTGCTCCTTGGCAGAAAGCTCATACCGAGGCTTGCAATATACTCTTTATTCTTTCTAGGCATAGCCCTGGGTGAAGTGCTCGTGATAGCGACCACAAGCCTGCTCGACGTCGACAGGGTTTTACTAATAGCCTCATGCGCCCTGGCTTTCATATTATTCACTGCTGAGGCATTAAATATGAGGTCCAGGCTCAGGCTTTCTTAGGCTGGGATTGTGCAATAGCTCCCCACTGTTTCATAGGCTACCGTGTTCTAATGTTGGAACAGCCCCGTTTCAACTGTAGAGTTATCTAGTCTCTAGTTGGTAGATATAGTTGAGGTGATGCGTGTGAATCGAACTACATTCGTGCTAGTGGCCCTCGTGATCCTTACTATAGGGATCTCGTTACCCCTAGCCTCGAACACCATGTTCACTAACGTGCTCAACTACAGCCAAACAACCACTCAGACCATCTACAGATACCTAACAGGCGTTTCCAGCGCGCAACAGGCTGACTTGAAGCTAGTAAGTGTGGAAGGGTTGAGGAGTTTCAACAGCTATGAGGAGCTCTCACAGTATCTAAAAAACGTGAGTAACTTGAACGCGTTGACCGCTCGTCTGTCCAACCCGTACACCAGGTATTCCACGTACTTGAGGGGGGTGCCGAATACATTAGCTTCAGCCACCCTGACAGCCACTCCTGCCTTCGAGGCTTTTCCCTCCAAGGACGCGTCTCAAGGCTCCTCAACCACCAGTGTCTCTAAAACCAACGTGCAGGTTGAAGGGATTGATGAATCTGATGTGGTCAAGACGGACGGCAAGGTGATCACAGTTGCTTCCGGAAGTAAGGTGCATGTAGTGGGGATCGCTGAGAAGAGGGTTTTGAGCACGCTTAGTTTTGACGAATACGTCACAGGCCTCTTCCTCTATGAGAACGAGTTGATAGTCTTGACAGAGAGCCAAGGCGCTCCATACCCATTGAGGGCTGAAGCGGAATGCAGGTGCCTCATAGTTCCTCCGGGGATTTCCAACATCACGGCATACGTGTTCAGCATTAGTGACGCCAGCAAACCTGCCTTACTAGGTAAAGTCACCATAACCGGGAGTCTGCTCAGCTCCAGGCTTTCGGGCAGTTACCTCTACATCGTGACTAACATGCCGTTCAGTGAACCGTCCGTTCCTTTAGTAAATAATGCGCCGGTATCTCTAAAGTCCCTGGTCGCTGTTGACCGAAGCCCTAACTCATACACCGTGATAGTAGCGCTGAGCCTGAAGGACCTAAGATACGCAACGTACTCATTTATCACCGGAGGTGGTAGCTGGCTCTACATGTCCCGTGAGAACCTCTACGTAGCTCAAGGAAGATCCTACAACGTAGTTGAGGCTTACCTATCCACGCTTGAGGCCTTCATGAAATATTTACCTGGAGAAGTAGCTAGTAAATTATCGCAGATTCTCAGAGAGGGCCGTGTAGAGGATGGGATAAAGGTGGTTGAGACGCATCTGTCAGGACTACCTGAGGAGGATCGTAAGAATCTGCTTGCATTAGTGACTGAAGAGGTCAACACTAAGGTTAAGTCTGAAATTACTGCATTCTACGTCTTCAGCATAGATGGCCTTGAGGTGAATTTAAGGGGGTCGTTTGAGGTTCCAGGCAACCTGCTTGATCAGTTCGCGATGGAAGAGATGGGGAATTACTTCATAGTAGCTACGACCAGCAACAATTACTCGGTTAGAGTAGTGTACGAACCCATCTTCAGGTATTACACACTCAAGGAGACGCAAGGACCTCAAACAATTGAGGTAGAGGAGTGTAGAGGTGGAGTATGCACGACAAGGAAGGTCACTGTCCCGGCTTCGGAAGGGACTCCCCGGATCCCTAGTGAATATACTGAGCCCAGACTGCTGGTATCAGTGTATTCTGCAGGTGAAACCAGCAATAATGTGTTCGCAGTGGAGCTGAAGTCATTGCAGGTCGCAGGATCTCTCAGAGGACTCGCCAGCGGTGAGAGAATATACTCGGCCAGACTGATGAAGAACGTCTTCTTCCTAGTTACCTTCAGGCAAGTCGACCCACTGTTTGCGATCGACCTCTCCAACCCAGAGACCCCAAAGGTTCTTGGATACCTGAAGATACCTGGCTTCAGCGAGTACCTGCACCCACTACCTAAGGATAGGCTACTCGGCATAGGTATGGAGGATTCCAAACTCAAGATTTCGCTCTTCGATGTGTCAGACCCAACGAACATGAAGGAGGTAGCGAGTGTAAAAATATCTCCCGCGTGGACGCCGGCACTCAATGACCATCACGCAGTAACAGTGCACCTAGATAGAAGCCTACTCTTCATACCTGTCAGCGGTTACGCCTGGTCATATACGTCGGGTGGAATGCTCGTGGTAACCTACAACAACGATTATCTGGCGGTGAAGACGCTGCTACAGCATGAGAATGCTGTCAGATCAGTTTACGTGGGTGACGAACTGTACACAGTCTCGGCGAACTTGATTAAGGTATTCAATATAGATTCCTTGGAGAAGCTGGGCGAGATACCGCTAGTAGAAAAGTAAGTAGTTGCTCACGTTTTTATACTTTAATATTACTAAAAACATTACGTGGGGTAATTAGGAACTACAGGCGGTAGTTTAGCTTTCTTGCTGTACCACCTGTTGAGAATCATGTGCAGTAGTATGAGCAGCACAAAGCCTATCAGCAACAGGATTAACGGATTAGAGAATCCTGCGGCTAGGAGTGCGTAGAGCACTATGCCCACGAACCCTGCCGTCACAGCATATGGTAATTGAGTTGAGACGTGGTCTATGTGGTCGGCTGCGGAGAACATTGATGACATTATCGTTGTGTCACTTATGGGTGAGCAGTGATCACCGAAGATGCCTCCCCCGAAGACTGCGCCTATAGAAGCGAATGCGAGCATGTAAGCCATGTTGATGTCGTTAGGAAACTGCAGTAGGGCTAACTGCCAAGCCATAGGCATCGCTATCGGCATCATCACACCGAATGTCCCCCAGCTTGTTCCTGTGGTAAATGATATGAACATGGAGACCACGTATATTATCAGCGGGACTAACAACGCCGAGAGTCCTACAGCTACAGCGCCGTGGATTGTGTAGTCAGCGGTGCTTATAGCATCTGTGGCCGATTTGATGCACCACGCATGAAGTAATATAGTGTTGGGCAGGACCATGAGGTACATCCCCCTCACCGTCTGTTTCATCACGTCCCTGAAGCTCATGATCCTCCCGAAGAGTATCCATGCGAACGTCACAAAGTATGTAGCCATACCAGCCCAGAAGAGAGCCTTAGCAGTGTCAGCGTTCATTAACGCGTCCACAAAGGGCGTCTCCCAGAACCTGGATAAATTCTCAGCCCCCGTTCCCCACATGCCGAAGAGGGTCATTATAACTAGGACCAGCATAGCCACTGCGAATAGCCAGCCTGAGGCGAGCTTTCTGGACTTAGGCTCAGCACCCAAAACCTCCTCCGTCGGCAACAGTGGAGTAGCCCCGTCCCTAAGTACCTTACCCTCCTTAACAGCCCTATGTTCTGCGTGCAACATAGGACCGTAATGCCTTCTCGTTAGAACCACTAGAAATACCATCAAAATAGCAAAGATGGAGTAGAAGTGGTATGGAACTGCATTCAGCCACATGAAGTATGCCTCGTAGGCAGGCGCCGCACTTACAACCCCCTGCTCTGCCTGCATCCTCAATGTATCTATGGAGTCTTTTATCAGACTTACTTCATACCCGATCCAGGAGGACACGAGCGCTATCCCCGCGACAGGGGCTGCCGTTGAGTCGACTATATAGCTGAGCAGCTCTCTACTGACTCTCAACTGATCTGTAACAGGTCTCATGGAGTTACCGACTATAACCGTGTTCCCGTAGTCATCGAAAAACACAGCGACTCCCAGGAGTGAAGCCGCCGTGCTCGCGCCCTTGGCGGTCTTGATTCTCTTGGAGATCGCTCTTGCAGCTTCGTGTACTGCGCCTGACGCGTATAGGAGACCCATAAAGGCCCCTAACACGAAGTCGTAAAGTAATATCGCGGCGTTCCAAGAGTCCGTTGCGTTTTTTATATACCAGTCAATCAACTGGACCGTAGCTCCTAGAGGGTTGTAGCCAGCCACCATGAGGCCACCTATCCAGACACCGGCGAATAACGCTGGTATGATCTCACCAGTGCTCATCGCCAGGGCTATGGCGAGTATAGGAGGCAGTAGCGGGAACGTTACGTAGGGAAATCTCTTCTCCTCAGGCATGAACTCAGCGTTCGGCGGTGCGTACGCAATTAGAGCGATTATAATTACCAGAACGACTACGACCCACTTGATGATATTTCGATTCATTTCACAGTCACCAGACTACATACAATATAAGTATAGTGGGAGGACCTTAAAAACTTTGTTATTATATAACATCTAGAATATATTAAAAATGCGGATGTACGAGCTTTAAGCCTTACTTAATTCTGAGGTACTCTTAATGCGTCAACACGTTATAGGTTTAGATTAAGTAGAGTGGAAGGCTTAGACACGTTACACCTCCATCGCATTTCCTGAACTCAGACACATCTACTTCAATGACTCTATATCCTGAGCTCCTCAACCTCTCAACAGTTTTAGGGTATCCTTCAGGAAGAAGTATCTTGTTGTCGCCCAGATACAGCATGTTCGCTGCATACGCTTCCTCCAATGGCACGCGGATCTGCATGAACCCTTCAAAAAATAGTGGGTCAACAAGCTCTGGGACTATTGCAACCGCCTTATTTCCTATGTAATTGACTGCTGAGAGTAGGTGAAACACCTTACTCGTAGGAACAGCTATTACCTTATGGTCTTCGAGAAAATGCCTCAGGGCCTCAATGCCAAAGGAATTCGTCCTGGAAGTCATGCCGGCATACACCATGCCAATGTTGGTAATCAGGACGTCTCCGCCTTCAAGCGTCGCCGGCGGCCCTACTCTGTAGGTGGTAAATCCTGCTTTTTTGAGAAAATTCTCCACACTGTCCTCTTCCCCCCTCCTCTTCGCCTCCCCGAATCTCGAGATCAGCGCCTGTCTCTTAGAGGACCTAACTATCGCGGTGTCCTGTACGAATACGGAGTCAGGAGAGCCCTCAAGCTGAGGTAGCGTGTAGACGTGGATGCCTTCTTCACAAAGTATCTTAATGTACTCTTCATGTTGTTTGAGCGCCAGGTTCACATCTAACGTATCTTTAAAAGGATGGGTTGAAACACACTTAGTAAGGTCTTTAGTAGGCGGTCTAACAATGACGGAGTCAAAAAGCCTAGAGCCTGGGGTTCCCTCACCTGCAGGCAACTCACACCAACCCCAATAATTTCATTGCTGACCTAAATAAATGAGTTCGTAATGTTAGATAGACAGGCAATTCAATATTGCTATTCCATAAAGTTAAGTCTTGTTTAGCTTTAATACTTTTCTTAGTTAATTAATGGAGGTGGTATTAGTTTTGCGGGATTCTTCATTTGGTGAGATGAGTAAAGTAGAGAGGGAATACTCCAGAAAATTAATAGACTCTGCCAAGGAAGTTAAGAATGACGTAGTCAGAATAGTTATGGTAGTTGTTGCTCAAGACTCTCTTAAACACTCCATGATTTATGATGCACTGGTAGAGTTGCTTAGGGGGGAGAGACCAGTCATAGACGAGACAGAATTAGTCAGGATAGGTGATGAAATAGAACATCACATAAGAACTGAGGAAGAGATGATAAAGTATTTGAGGGATTCGATAGAAAGTGGGACAAGCAACAAGGCAATTAAGTTCCTTCTAGAGACTCTCCTCAGAGATGAGCTCTATCATCACGCGCTCCTAAAAAGGATCTACGAGATGATCATACGCAAAGAGGCCTTCACTGAGAGCGATTTATGGGGGCTTATATGGAAAGACGTGATCTTTCACGGAGCACCTGGCGGTTAATCCCTCGCCTTGATGAAAATGTGAAATGTTGACGTGTTAAGGCTGATTTATCAGCTTTGATTCAAAAGACTATAAATAGGTGTACTTAAATGACTTATGAATTAATTAGGAAAGCACACGAGACGGAAGAAAGCGCCGTAAATTCATATATGCATGCGCTGAGCGTACTTAGATTACACGGTATGGAAATGCGGGATCTAGAAGAGGTACTTAAAAAAGTAGCTATTGAAACGCTGATTCATAGAGAGTTAATGAACGGGATGTTAAGAGCTTACGATGAAGCACTTAAAAAAGATACTGAAGCATTGAGGAAGTTAAAAGAGATAGAGCCCTCAGCTGAGGAAAAAGCAATATATAATAAAGCTTCTTAAGGATCACTTACTTATAGAAAGTGAGATGATAGACCATTACAAAGAACTGGCTCAAAAAGTTCCACATTTAGTTCTTAGAGATCTGGCAGAAGCTCTTGCCAGGAATGAAGAGGAGCATCACCAACTACTTAGTGATCTCATAAAGAAGTATGAAAAATGAAGGACAGGTCTTGCAGAACTTTATATGGGGAATTTTCGATCCCACTACTAAAATCAAGGCTTCCCTAGTGCATCTTCTGTTTCCCGTCCTAGGTTTTTGTAGGTTTTTCTAGGACGGGTTGTGCCTCTTGCCCTGCGGTTCACCGTGGCTACTAGCCACTCTACGCAGGGGTCATGGACACCGTTCGAGCCCAACGGCACGGGGCTCACATCTAGTTTTAGAGCTATGTTCCATGCTCCTATTACGTCTCTGTCATGGGTGAAACCGCACCTCGTGCACTTCACGAACCTAGGGCTCCAACCTCTCCTCTGGGCATTGCCCGTCATAGGAGATAAGTTGGAGCCGCAGAGAGGGCACTTTCCAGATGTACCTCTTGGGTCTACAAACGATACCTTTACTCCGAACTCTAGTGCTTTCTCCACTACCTGCTTCTGGATGCCTCTGATGGCTGATTGTTTAAGCCTGTGAGCATCTAGTGACTTCAGCCCGTTCTTCTCTAGTGCTCTATCCTGAAACCTCTTGGGAAGCTTCTCCAGAACAACAACAGCTCTCTCCTCCCTAGCTACCTTAATAACGAAAGACGCAACCTTGTTCCTCAAGTCTCTTTTAACGTGCTTCTCCCGTAGC
>JAVYVJ010000002.1:0-37867 GCA_038727705.1 Zestosphaera sp.
GTCTGGTACTCTTCTTACTAGTTACTTTCTCTAGACACTCTACGTCGTGTATCTCACATACTCTATATAGCTTCCTAACTATTGTCCACTGATTACTACACTTAGTAAAGTAGACGTACTTACCGCGATCTAGCGGTATCTGACCATGAAGGTTTAGTGGGACTAACACTTCAACTACTCTAAAGCTACTTAACACTATTCCGTATGTCCTGTGGTACCTCCTACCCCTTAGCCGAGTAATTACTGGATCCGTCCTCTCAATTTTAAAGTAGACTAGATTCGTCATCTCCTGACTATATCTTACCATCGGGAGAGCCACCTTCTGCGATAATAGGTAGGTAGTCGTAGAGGCGTCTAGACCTCTCAAGAAGGTAGTCCAGCCCAACCCGCACCGCACACTACGTAAGGAATCCATTAACATGCTAATTAAGTTTAGTCGAGAAACGCATTAAAAAGCCTGCATTCACACAAAGCCCAGAAGAGGGGTCGCTGGGAGCCGGGTTCGACGCATCGGGATAAAAACCCGCTGCTCAAGCGCTCGATCTAAGTATTGAGAGCGCGTTAGCAACGACGCTTACGTCGCTTAGAACCATTGCAACCGCGGCTACTTCGGGGGTGATGAATAAGTGTAGGGGTGCATAGAAAGCCCCTGCCGCTAGCGGTATGAGGGCGACGTTATACACGAATGCCCACGCTAGGTTTTGAAGCATCTTCCTCCTCACAACACTGCTGAAGTTCAACAAGAACAAGAAACTTTTAAGGTCATTATTCATTATTACGACCTCGCCGGCTTCTTTCGAGACCTCGGCCCCGCCGCCCATGGCTACCCCGACGTTAGCTACGCTGAGTGCGGGTGCGTCGTTAACGCCGTCCCCAACGAACGCTACTTTGAAACCCCTCCTCTGCAGGTCTTTAACGAGGTCTGCCTTACCACCAGGCTTTAGTCCCCAGTAAGCAAAGTCCAGCTTAAGCAATTCCTTATAGTACGCAACGCTCGCCTCCACATCCCCGCTCGCAAGCCCGACGCGGTAGCCTTTCCCCCTCAACCTGCTAACCACTTGAGGCACTTCCTCCCTCAACCTATCACCCACCTCCAAGACGGCCACGACCTCCGAGCCCACGATCACTAACACAGGTGTGTTCCCCCTAGACCCAACCTCATTAATGAGCTCCAGCACGCGCTCGCTTACCTGAACCCCAAGCCTAGACGCGAGTTCGAGATTCCCGGCAGCGACATTCACCCCATCAACCACTCCGAACACGCCCTCCCCCAACATGTGGACGTACTCCTCCAGACTAGATGCCTCCACACCCTCCTTCCTGCATTTTTCAACTATAGCCCGTGACAGCGGGTGCTCGCCGCGAGACTCAACGGTACATACTAAGTGAAGCACGCTTTGAAGGTCCGCGTTCCCTAAAGCGTGTACCGCCAGTACTGCCGGCTTACCCACAGTCAGGGTACCCGTCTTATCAAACACGATGAGGTCGGCACTCAACACCCTCTCGAAGACCTCTCCAGACCTGATCAGCACACCCGACCTCGAGGACTTCAGCACCGCGATTGAAGTGACTAACGGTATCGCCACACCTAACGCACACGGACACGCAACGGTCAGCACTGCAGCCATGAACATCACCGCTAACCGCACATCCCCGTGAACGAGCCACCAGTACGTGAGAGTCGTTACGGCCACGGCCAGCACCGCCCACGTGAAGTAACCCACCACCCTGTCCGCAAGCCTCGCTAACCTAGGCTTCAGGGACTCTGCCTCCCTCACGGTCTCGATGACGTACGCGATGAAGGTCTCGTCCCCAACTCTGGTAGCTCTCACCCTTAAGTACCCTGAGTGCAGGACGCTCCCAGCCAGCACTGGATCCCTGCCCTCACCCTTCTTGACTCGGGGGACGGGTTCGCCGGTGAAGCTGGATTCATCAACGTAGCCAAGCCCCTCTACCACCACCCCGTCGACCGGTATGACCTCGCCCGCCCTGACTTCAACCACCTCACCGGGCTTCACCTCAGTAACGGGTTTCTCGACTACCGAATCACTGTAAACCGTCCTTACGCTACCCCTGAGCGACGCAGCGAGGTCCTCAAGAGCTCTGAACGCTTTCTTACGCAGCCTCTCCTCCAAATACTTGCCGAGCCCTACAAAGCCTATGACCCCTGCAGACGCCTCGAAGAAGGAGGAGGGGTGAAAACCACTGTGGAGGCTCAGAAGCCCGCTAATCGACGTCATGCCCGCGATCAGCGTTGAAACTGAAGACATGGCTATGAGTGAGTCCATGGTGGGTGTGGCCGTGGCGAAGGACTTTAGCCCCCTCACAACTATGTCATAATTGAGCACAACGGCTAATGCGCACATGAGCAGGAGAGCCGCTTCAGTTGCGTGACTGGGAAGGTAGGCACCTCCAGTGAGCATCGTGTACGTGGATAATGTAATGACGCTCAGCCCCATCATGAAGGAGCCCAGCCTCCTGTATAGTAGTGTCCTCTCAACCATGCTGACCTCCCTAGTAACCCCTGCAAGCAACTCAGCGCCGAAGGCTCTCAGCCCGCCTGCAACCACCTCCTTCGTGGTTTCAAGGGGGTTATACAAGACGACCGCTACACCAGACGCTGAGGATATCCTCACGTCCAATACCCCCTCCATCCTCAAGATCTTCGACTCTAATGCAGGTGCTTCCTCCCCGCCGAGACCTTTAAAATCGAAGTACAGCTTCTCCTTGTAGACGTCGTAGCCAGCGTCCCTAATGGCCCCATATATGTCTCGGAGGACGCACGCGCCTTCGTCATACTCTATCTCAGCCACCCCGGCATTGACGTCCATTCTGAAGGAACGCACACAAGCCAGCGACTTAAGTCTTTTCTCTATAGCGTAAACACAGGTAGGGCAATCCACACCTACAACCCTAACCCTTATCCTGCCCACCACCGGCGAGCCCTCTCACGTAGGGCGGCATCACCGCTGTTGAGTCATGCCCTGCGGACCCTGCGTCAGGTAGTACTCAGGACTCCTCTCGAATTCCTCCAAGCAACGCTTACTGCAGAAGTAGTAGATCCTCCCTTTGTAGATGGTCTTATAGGGGGTTTTGACGGGGTCAACCTGCATTCCACACACGGGGTCGACGTGCTTAACCACTTCAAACCACCTCCATGACACATATACATTAACAATGTTATAAATGCTAAACCCCTAATATCTCCGCATAACACGTCATTTACGCTTCATTCGCCGAGTCAACTTATCGCCGTCACTACTTGCCTGTACCTCAGGGTGGTGAGGTCAGCCCTGATTCTTATCGCTTTCTGCGGGCAGAGAAGCTCGCAGCCCCTGCAGTAGATGCACTTCCCTTCCTCACGCACCAGTCTGCCATTCTCAATCCTGAAGACGCATGCCGGACACAGCTCGACACACAGTCCGCACAGGTTGCACGAGGGTTCGACGTTTACAGAGACCCTCAACCCTGACTACCCGGACTCCCCGTTGCGATCTTCTTAAGGGCCTCCAACTCCTGCACCTTCCTCTGAAGTACTTTAGCGAGCTTCTGCATGTCCACAGCAGCTATGCCTGAGTCGCTTATCACGTAAGGGATCCATATGGGGTTCGTCGGGACCCCCCTCATCTTCCTTACCATCAGCTCCTTCACCGGTATGCCGTACTCTATAAGGGAGGGATTGAGTCTGGTCTCCACAATCCCGTCGACCAGGTACTCTATGTAGTTAACCACCTCCTGGAACGTGTCCGTGGTGGTGTGCACCGTGGCGAGTATTATGTTCCCCAACCCCTTACCTACCGTGGCCCTCAACGTCTTTATGAAGTCGACGAACTGCGAGACCTCGAACTTGAGCACGAGCTCGTTGAGGGAGTCTATCAGGACGAGGGTAGATCCTCTAGCCGAGGACGCGGCGTCGCTGACGGCGTAGATCAGGGAGCTCAAGTCCCTGACCTCCAGCTCCCTCACAACCCCCTCCACAGGCCTCTTAAACGGCCCCAGCCTGAAGCTGAAGCAATCCACTATCTTAAACCTCCCCTCCCGGACGTACTTGCCCACATCCCAGCCGAAGAACTCGTAGAGCGCCAGCAGGGCGTCAGGGGAGTCGTCGAACGTCACGTAAACCACGGCGCCGTCCCCGCTCCTTAGGAAGTTCCAGGAGAGGTTGGCCATCATGACGGACTTACCAACGCCCCCCGGCCCCAGAATCAGGGTTAGGGAGCCGTACGGAATCCCGGCAGGGAGGGCCGCGTTAAGCGGCTCCACCCCAGTCATGAAGAGCTTAGCCAAAGCAAGCACCCAATAGGATAAGCCCGACGAAATTATTTAAAGCTTAACTCAAGTCTAAACATGCTTGGTGATGCGGGATGATTAAAGCGGTGAAGTTGGAGGAGGGCTCGACCCTCCCGGAAGCCCTTGAGCAACGCATCCTCAGTGAGGGACTGAAGGGCGGCTTAATCGCGGGCGTCGGGGGCTTCAGGAGGGCCGAGATAGGGTACTACAACCCACTAACGTCGGAATTCACTAGGGAGGTGATGGAAGCACCGGAGAACGAGATACTTGAGGTGCTTTCACTACTCGGTAACTACATGGTGAGGAGTGATGGAAGCCTCTCAATGCACATCCACGTCACCCTGGGCATCAAGGACGCCGGCGCTAAGGGCGGCCACCTAATCAAGGCGGCCGTCAGGCCGTACCTCGAGCTATTCCTCATCGAGGCCGGCGACCTGAGGCAGGTCCTCCGCCACAGGGACAGGACGTGAGCACCCTAAAGACCGTCTGCGTGGTAGGCGGGGGTCTAGCAGGGCTCTCAACCGCCCACCACATCGTCAAGACCGGGGTCCCGGTGAATGTAGTGATTCTCGAGGCCTCGGGGAGGCCGGGAGGCCTCCTCAGAAGCGAACGCGTAGGCAACTACGTATTCGACACTGGCGGCTCCCACATATTGTTCAGCAGGGATCAGGGACTGCTTGACGAGATCCTCAAACTAATTGACGTCGGCTGCGTGAGGAACTACAGGAACGCCAAGATATACTATAGAGGAACCTACGTGAAGTATCCGTTCGAGAACGGCCTAAGCGACCTCCCACCGGAGGAGAGGTTTGAGTGCGTGTGGGGTGCCTTGGAGGCCTACATAAAGAGGCTTAAGGGGGAGCTGAAGGAGCCCGCGAACTTCCGTGAGTGGCTCCACCACGTCTTCGGCGACGGGATAGCGGGCAAGTACCTCATACCCTACAACGAGAAGATATGGAAGACCGACTTGAGGGAGGTAACGCTTGAGTGGGTCGACGGTAGGGTCCCCCTACCACCGCTTAAAGACATAGTCATGAGCGCCGTCGGGATTGACGTGGAGGGCTACACACATCAGCTAACCTTCTACTACCCGGCGAGCGGCGGGATGGAATCACTCGTGAAGGGGATCCTCAGCGAGACCCTCAAGAGCGGGAGAGTCGAGATCCACGTCCAGCAACCAGTCACAAAGATCGGTGAGAACCGCCGCGGCAACCTACTCGTGGAGACTAGGGGGCTCGGCGTTGACTGCGACGCCGTAGTCTACACAGCACCGCTGAAGAGGTCCCGAGGGGTGTTCAGCGACCTGCTCGGCGGGTCGGTTGGCGGTGTTGAGGGGCTTAAATCAGTTCCACTGGCTGTTGTTGGGCTGGGTTTGAGTGGTGAAGTGAGGCCGTACCACTGGGTCTACCTCCCGGACAAGGGCTTCCTGCCCCACAGAGTCGCCGTACTCAGCAACTTCTCGAGGGCGAACGCGCCGCCGGGGAGGGTCTCCCTAATAGCCGAGGTCTCGTTCGGGAGTGAGGAGGAGATGAATTCCCTGAGCGATGAGGCCCTTACATCCAGGGTCTACGACGATGTGCTTGACACAGGACTGCTGAGCAACGCCGAGCTGGAGGTAAGCGGTGTGTGGCGGTGGAGGGACGCCTACGTGATTTACGATAGGCTGAGGACCCCCGTCCTGAAGACTGTGGAGAAAACGCTTAGGGAGCGGGGGGTGTTCCTGCATGGAAGGTTCGGGGCTTGGGAGTACCTCAACATGGACGCGGTCTACGGCAAATCACGCGCGGTCGCTAGTGAGGTGGTTAAGTACCTCCAGCTCAAGACCTCGTGAGAGGTGAGCACGCCGCAACCACGTCATTCGAGGCACTGTCCCCGCCCGTTGCTTGGCACGCAGTGCCGGCGTCCCGCAACCAAATAATATTACCTTCGTAGATAGTATCTTATCGGAAGCGGGTATGAAGCTTAAGTTCTATCTGATTGACGTGAGTTATGAGGTGGAGAACAACGCACCTGTGATCATGCTATGGGGCCTCAGCGAGGATTCGGAGCCCATCCTAATAAGAGACACTACCTTCAGGCCCTACTTCTATGCAGTCCCCAGAGATGGCGCGGACCTCGAGGAAGTGAGGAGGGGGGTTAAAGCGCTGAGCAAGCCCAGGTCGCCGATAACTGACGTCAGCGTCGCTGATAGGAAGTACTACGGCAGACCCGTCAAGGCCCTCAAGATAGTGACGGTAGTGCCGGAGAGCGTTAGGGAGTACAGGGAGGAGGTCTCGAGGCTTCCCGACGTTAGGGAGGTTCTCGAGGCCGACATAAGGTTCTCCATGCGTTACGTGCTGGACAGGGAGGCCCTACCCTGCAGCTGGTATGAGGCGGAGGTCGAGGAGGCCGGCGCGGGCGGGCTCAGAGTCAAGGGCGCCTACACCCTAAAGAGCGGGTTGCAGAGGCTTGAGGAGGCGAGGCCCCCGAAGCTCAAGACGCTGGCTTTCGACATAGAGGTCTACAGCCCGCTGGGGTCCCTGAGGCCTGAGAACAACCCAGTGATAATAATTGCGACGGCGAACAGTGAGGGCGAGGTCAGGGTGATGGTTAAGGAGGAGGGGGGTAGTGACGCCTCACTTATAGAGGAGTTCGTCGAGTACGTGATCGACTACGACCCGGACGTCGTAGTAGGCTACAACTCCAACATGTTCGACTGGCAGTACCTGATTCAGAGGGCTCAGGCGCTCAAGGTGAGGCTCGACGTGGGGAGGGTTAAGGGAGGGGTTCCAAGGCAGTCCGCCTACGGCCACATCTCGATCCCGGGTAGATTGCACGTAGACCTCTATAACTTCGCTGAGGAAATACCGGAGGTTAAGGTCAAGTCCCTGGACGAGGTTGCCGACTACCTAGGCGTCATGAGGAAGTCAGAGAGGGTGCTGATCCCGTGGCACGAGATACCTAGGTACTGGGACAGTAAGGAATTGAGGGACACCTTGATCAGGTACGCTAGGGACGACGCCGTCTCAACACTCCTCCTCGCTAAGGAGTTCCTGCCCTTCGCCATACAGCTCTCAAGCCTCACGGGCCTCCCGCTGGACCAGGTCGGGGCGGCGTCGGTGGGCTACAGGCTCGAGTGGTACTTAATGCGTGAGGCAGTCAAGTATGGCGAGCTAATACCGAACAGGGTTGAGAGGCCTTACGAGCCCTATAAGGGGGCGATAGTCCTGGAGCCTGTTAAGGGGGTTCATGAGGACGTCGTGGTTCTGGACTTCACATCCATGTACCCGAACCTGATGATCAAGTACAACGTGAGCCCGGACACCCTGGTGGAGGGGGGATGCGATGAGACGAGGTGCCACACCATCGAAGAGCTCAACTACAGATTCCTGAAGGAGCCGCCGGGCTTCTACAAGAACGTTCTCACAACCCTCCTCAGGCTCAGGAGCGAGATAAGGACTACTATGAAGAGGCTGGATCCTGAGAGCCTCGAATACAGGGTGCTGGACGAGAGGCAGAGGGTCCTCAAGATCCTCGCGAACGCGTCATACGGCTACATGGGGTGGGTCGGCGCCAGATGGTACTTCAAGGAAGGGGCGGAGAGCATAACGGCCTTAGGTAGGAAGACCATATTGAGGGCGATCGAGATAGCTAGGTCCCTCGGCCTCAAGGTGATTTACGGTGACACGGACTCGCTCTTCACGAGCTATGTGAGGGACCTAGTCGAGGACTTCATAAACAGGGTGGGTGACGAACTCGGGCTCGAGATCAAGGTCGACAAGATATACAGGAGGGTCTTCTTCACTGAGGCTAAGAAGAGGTACGTAGGCCTGACGGAGGACGGCCGGATAGACATAGTGGGTTTCGAAGCCGTTAGGGGGGACTGGACAGACATAGCTAAGGACGTTCAGGAGGAGGTGGCGAGGATCGTTCTGACGACGAAGAACGTTGGCGAGGCGGTCAACCACGTGAGGAGGGTGATCGAGGAGGTCAGGAACGGGAGGGTGGGCATAGAGAAGCTGATAATATGGAAGACCCTGACCAAGAGGGTGAGCGAGTACGAGGTCGACGCACCACACGTTATGGCCGCCAGAAGACTTGAGAAGCTCGGGATAAGGACGGACGTAGGCAGTAAGATAGGGTACGTCGTCGTCAGAGGGTCGGGCAATATCTCCTCGAGAGCCTACCCATACATGCTCGTCAAGCCCAACGAGATTGACGTGGACTACTACATTAACCACCAGGTGATCCCAGCTGCCCTCAGAATACTTTCGTACTTCGGCGTTACGGAGAAGCAGCTTGAAGCGCCCAGGGGCAGGTCGCTGGCAGACTTCCTCAGCAAGAAGTAGGTTGAGGCCCGCTACTGGAGGACCTCGTCGAACGTCAGGATCGTGAGGTCCACCGGCTTCTTAGTTATCGTGGCGACCCTGTGGCAGAGTATCAGCTTCACGCCCTTAACCGCCGCAGCGTCGACGAGTCTGGGTGTCGCGATGCCGTCCATCACCACCGCGTAAACAGTCTTATCGGTTGTCAACAGGTAGTCAACCAGATCCTTAACGGGGATCCTGCCTAACTCACTCCAAGAACTATCGTACACAATCCCCTCTAGAGTGCCCTTAACTCCATTTATAGATTCAAGAACTTTACTCGGGATTGTGTACGTCTCGAGAACCTCGGCCTTAGGAGGTGCTTCAGCCTCAGGAACCTGTATAGTCGTCTCAGCCTCAGGCGTTGCGGGAACAGACTCAACAATCTCAGCCTTAGTCGGAGCGGCGGGCACCTCGCCGATCAAGGACTGCAGGAAGGTCTGCAGCGGGACGGCGTTCTTCAGGGCTTTCTGGATCTCTTTCCCAGTTAGCTCCTCCACCTCACGGCCGGTCGGGGCCCTGGCAACTAAATCTATCCTAATGCCTCCCGCAAGGTTCTTAACGATCATGGCGCCCACGCGATCGCCGTCGACGAAGGCTATGACTTTCTTCTTCCTCTGAGCCAGCTCCACAAGCGACTTAGGGATCTCCCCCTTAGCGCCCTCAACCGCTATGACGTTCCTATAGCCGTACTTTAAGAGATTTATGACGTCCGCCCTCCCCTCAACTATTATCAGCGTGTCCGAGGTCTCCGCTTCAGGACCTGCAGGCAGTCTCTCAGGCCCGTACTCCACGATCTCACCTATCTTAACCGCCTCGCTAACCTCGGTCAGAACCTCCTTTATGTCCACAGCCTTCTCCTGAAGCATGTCCCTCAGTATCTCCTTAGCCCTATCTACAACCTTCTTCAGCTTCTCCTGCCTCAAGTCAACGATCTCGACCACCTTAATCTTCGTCGGGTAGGGCCCGACCTTATCAACGGTCTCCACTAAAGCCGCCAGCAAGGCCGTCTCGACCTTGTCGAGGTTTGAGGGAATGATAATCTCCCCAACGCTCTTACCATTTACCTGCTTCACCTCGACCACTATCCTGCCTATCCTCCCCTTATCCTGCAATTCCCTCAAATCATACTCAGGGCTGAACAGGCCCTCCGTCTGCCCAAAGACAGCTCCTATTATGTCGGGCTTGTCGACCGAACCGGCGACCTCGACCTTCGCTCTTATCACGTACTTCATTCAGACTCACCTATGGTAAGCATCACTAACATAAATTCCGTAATCTCCATAATAAGTTCGAATTAAGTGTGTTTGTCAGGGGTCGTTATGCAACGTGAGTGCAGGGAGAGAACACACGCGGTAAGCGTCTGTAGGGAGAAGTGCGCTGAGTACCCGTTCTCAAGCAGGGAGGAGTTTGAGGGTTGTGTAGAGTCCTGCGTGAGGGAGACGATTAAACATTCACGCCACTAACACTTAATAACCTCATTAGCTACTCCACTACCGTAGTGAGGAGTTTGGATCACCTACCATGTGATGTGGTGGCTAAAGAACTCATGCCGGCTGTGAGGGCCGCCCTAGCCATAACACTCGTGAAGCAACATGGATTAACGATCTACAGAACCGCCAAACTGCTCGGCGTGGCTCCTGCAGCAGTCTCCAACTACCTGACGGCACGGAGGTCAAGTAAGCCTCTAGTCGACAGGTTACTGAATGATGAGAGGTACTCGAGGTATGTGAGGGAGTACTCCCTCAAGATCGTCAGCGGTGAGATGAGCGTTAACGACTTGATGTGTCTGCTCTGCAAACTCTACCGTGTCTAACGCTGACAACGCTTATTTCCCTCAGCCCGCAGTTAACACGGTGTCTTAAGTGCTGAAAGCCGCGATAATCGCGGGCGGACTTGCTAAGAGATTAAGACCCATAACGGAGGAGATTCCTAAGTCCCTCGTCGAGGTTGCCGGGAAGCCGGTGATCGAGTGGCAGCTGCGATGGCTAAAGAGCAACGGAGTTGACTCTATCGTGATCCTGGCAGGCTACAGGTACGAGAAACTCATAGAGTTTCTGGGGTCCGGGAGGAAGTTTGGCGTGAGCGTCACGTACGTGGTTGAGGACACACCCCTTGGAACCGGAGGGGCGATAAAGAATGCGGAGCCCTACCTGAGGAACGAGATTTTCGTGGCGGTCAACGGGGACGTGATAACAGACATCCCGATAGTCAAGCTAGTCGACGCGGTGAAGCGTAGCGAAGCCCTCGCCGCCGCGATAGCTCTAGTCCCACTCAAGTCACCGTACGGAGTCGTCAAGATATCAACGGACGGCAGGGTCGAGAACTTCGTTGAGAAACCAAGCATAGAGGATTATTTGATCAACGCGGGCGTCTACGTTATGAAGAGCGACATCTTCAACTACCTCCCGGAGGTGGGCGATATAGAGAGGACTGCCTTCCCTCAGCTGGCTAGGGAGGGCAGACTCCACGGGATGAAGTTCACGAGCAACTACTGGAAGTCCATAGACACGATAAAGGACGTTGAGGAGGCCGCGAACGACATAAACGCGGGGAGGCTCAGGATCTAGATCCACTGAATCAATATAATTCCTCTGGAGAACATACTATCAGGGCTACATGATGGATAGGAGAGAGCCGCACGTCCTGATCAACCTCTTCGGACTGAGTGGGGGAAGCGTTTCAGAAGCCCTTCAGAACATGGGGAGACATAGGGATGTGGACGGTTTTTATGTCGGAGATTGGGTTGATGAGGTGGGCGACGACCTCAGGCAGCTGGCCAGCGGGCTCGCCGAGTCACTATCACACCCACATCTAATCCTTAAAGTCAGGAAGCCTGAAGTGCTGAGAGAGCTGGACCTCCTGACCGGAGAACTTCAGAAAGTCGAGGTAGTGGCTGTAGTGACCGACCTCAATGCGCTGGGGTCTGGAGGGCGTGAGAGACTCCGGGTAGGGTTTGAAACCTTAAACCCGTATCCCAACCTAAGCAAGCTCGCCGGTCTGGGTATCACGTATCTTGTGACGCCGTTAGCCCTCTTGAGGAGCAGAACCGCTCGGGAGGCAGAGGCTAAGGGCTTGAGAGTGATCGCCCTCAACGTCAACTCACCTGAGAACTACATGAAGTCGAGAAACCTTAAGGTCTACGCCGTAGTGACAGACAAACCGACGATAAGGAGGGAGGCTGAGAGCCTCATATAGGACTTGGGGTTTAGGCCTCGTAGTATTTGATTTTGATGTCGACCCCAATCCACAGCTCTGAACCAGGGGGAACCCCCATACCCCTAAATATTTTTACAGTGCATTAAGACGCGGGTTTCCGCCTATCTAACCTATCTAGCTCGAAGCCGCATCTCCTGCATTTAAATATCCGTCCACTCGACACTCCCCAACACCGGCTCTGGTTAAGGGCTTGACGACCAGGTGGATCTCGGCAGTTTTTGAGCCGTCATGAAGTGCATGCATGTCAGATACCCTCGAAGCTCATCACGCATCAGGGGGCATGACTCACATCATTCAATCCTTAAATAGGTTCGTGCAGGACTTATTAAGCCCGCACGATCGGCGCCACTATAAGCATCGTCACGAAGACCTCAATCAACGCCGCGAGGGCCAGTAGCAGGACAACTATTGGGAACCTGGTAAAGGTTTCCCTGAACGCCGCCCTAACCCTCCCCGCTTCAGACCTTCTGAAGACGGAGGAGACGACTCCAACACCTAGATGCGTCCCGAGAACCGCTGAGTAGATGAGCGCCGAGATCTCGAGTATGCCGTGAGGCAGTATCAACGCGACGCCGGCCATAACGTCCCCCATACTGGAGAGAACAACCCCAATCACGTATCCATTAACCATCATGACGCCGGCAGGGCCAACGACGGAAACCCCCAGAATCAGGTTGAGGAGCGCCACCCTCAGATTATTCATAAATATCGTTAGGCTCAGCATCATTAGCGACTTGAGATCCGACGTGCTGTAGGACTCGGTCAGAGGTCTGAACTGCTCCTTGAGGGCCTCGGCAAGCCCCTCACTCTGCTGGGGTGGGGATGAGAGGCCCGCCGCGACCGAGGCTAGGAAAAGCAGGGTGATCACAGATGCCGTAAGCCTTCTGCTCAACCGCCATCACCACGTTAGATTACTCTCGGAGGAATTAAACCCCCAGCACCGTTAAAGCTAATATGTCGTTCAGTCCTAGAGTAATGTAGGGAGATCCGCTGGAGGAGTCAAACGACCGCCAGAGGTCTTGCGGCGTGAGAGGCTGCTTAAGTGATTACGTGCTCGACTGGTTCCTCAGCAAGTACAGGGAGTTCACCCCACCGCAACTCCTGGCGATACCCAGGATTAAGGAGGGTGAGAATGTCCTCATATCCTCCCCCACGGGAACTGGTAAGACCCTAGCAGTCTTCCTCCCGATAATAGACGAACTGCTTAAAGCCGCATCCTTGGGAGCGCTTGAGGATCAGGTGTACGTGGTCTACGTGTCACCCCTCAGAGCGCTGAATAACGACATGAGGAGGAACTTAACGCAGCCCATTCAGGAGCTACGTGAGCACGCTCGGAAAACCCGCGGGCTTGAGTTGCCGGAGGTCAGGGTCGGCGTGAGAACCAGCGACACCACACAGTCCGAGAAGTCCAGAATGCTTGTCAAGCCCCCTCACATATTGATAACCACCCCGGAATCCCTCGCCATATCCATAACCGCGCCTAAGTTCAGGGAGAGGTTGAGGCATGTGAGGTGGGTGGTGGTTGACGAGATCCACGAGCTCGCCTCCAGCAAGAGGGGAGCGCTCCTCACGCTGACGCTCGAGAGGCTTGAGGAGTTCGTGGGCAGGAGGCTTCAGAGGATAGGGCTCAGCGCCACGATATCCCCCCTGGACGAGGTGGCTAAGTTCCTCTCAGGGTATGATGATTTCGGAAGACCTAGGGAATGCGTAGTGGTTGACGCTAGATTCGTCAAGCCTGTGGAGTTGCAGGTAGTGACTCCCAGCGTCGACATAGTGAGCGCGCCTGCCGAGAGGCTAAACGAATCCATCTACAGAGTCCTCAAGAGGGTGATAAGCTCCCACAGAACGACCCTAGTGTTCACCAACACGAGAAGCTCCACCGAGAGGGTTGTCCACAAACTCAAGAAGATGTTCTCAGGGAACAGTGTCGAGGGTCTAGACGAGATAGAGGCGCACCACAGCTCCCTAAGCCGTGAGGTCAGGCTCGAGGTTGAGAGCAAGCTGAAGGAGGGTAAGCTGAGGGCGGTGACCTGCTCAACTTCACTTGAGCTTGGGATTGACATAGGCTACGTTGATTCTGTGGTGTTGCTCAGCAGCCCTAAGAGCGTCACCAGACTCCTGCAGAGGGTGGGCCGATCAGGCCACAACGTGAGTGATGTCAGTAAGGGGTACTTGATAGCGGTGGACAGGGACGACCTGGTTGAGGTGACGGTGCTCGCCCACCTAGCCAGGCTCAGGAGGCTGGACAACGTCCACATACCTATGAAGCCTCTTGACATTCTGGCCCAGTCGCTCGTCGGCATGTCGCTGGAGAGGAAGTGGTCAGTTGGCGATGCCTACAGAGTGGTCAGGAGATCCTACAACTACTCAACCCTCACATACGACGAGTTCCTCAACGTTCTGAAATACCTCGCCGGCAGGTACGAGGTCGTGCCGGACGGCGTGCCCGTCTACTCTAAGATATGGTTCGACGAGGAGGAGGGGGTCTTCGGCAGGAAGAAGTCAGTGAGGATGATCTACTACCTCAACGCCGGCGCGATCCCTGACGAGACTAAGATGAGGGTCTTCTTAGACGGACGCAAGTATATAGGTGATTTAGAGGAGGAGTTCGTCGAGTACCTGGAGCCCGGCGACATATTCGTCTTGGGTGGGAGGACCTACATGTTCGTCAGGAGTGAGGGGCTCAGGGTGATCGTCAGGGACGCTGAGAAGCAGAGGCCTACGGTCCCCTCCTGGTTTTCAGAGGCTCTGCCGCTGTCCTACGACTCGGCCCTCGAGGTAGGCAGATTTAGAGGGATTGTTGGTGAGTGGGTCTCCAAGCACGGTGTGAGAAGAGCTGCTGAGATGATCTCCTCTAACTACGGGCTGGGGTTGAGGGAGGCCAGGTACATCGCCCGCTACGTGTCGGAACAGCTTAAAGCTTGTGGGAAGATTCCGACGGACAGGGAGCTCCTGATCGAGGTGTGGCGTGAGAACGACGTATGCAACCTGATCTTCCACTACCTCTTTGGCAGGAGAGTCAATCAGGTCCTCTCCAGGGCGTACGCACACAGCCTCAGCAACGAGCTGGGGATCCCCGTAAGAGTCACGGTCTCTGACAACGGCTTCATGCTGACCGTGCCTGGGGACGCCCGCCTGGACTTGAACCTACTTAGGAAGGTGGTCAGCAACCTAACCCACGAAACCCTCAGAGGGATTCTGGTCAAAGCACTCAGGAGGAGTGAGATATTGAAGAGGAAATTCAGGCACGTTGCCGAAAGATCCCTAGCCTTGCTTAAGGTCTACAGAGGGGTTGAGACCAGCGTTAGTAGGAGGGAGGTGAACTCAGAGACCCTGCTCAGAGTGTCTGAGAATCTGCCGGGCTACCCACTCCTCGCAGAGACCTACAGGGAGGTGCTGGAGGACTCGATGGACATACACCACGCTGAGGAGGTCTTGAAGAGGATAGCGTTGGGGGAGGCCACGGTCGACTACCTCGTGTCTCAAGACGCGCCATGTCCGTTCAGCCATAGCCTCATCGTGCAGGGATATAGCGACGTGGTTCTGATGGAGGACAGGAGGAGGATTTTAAGCATGCTACACGAGAAGGTGCTGGCTAAGATAAGGGCGGGGCGATCTGATTGAAGGTCTCGGTAGTGGTTCCAACATATAACGAAAGGGAGAACATTCATGAACTACTATCCAGGATCAGCAGGGCTCTCGACGGGTTCGAGTATGAGGTGGTTGTAGTTGATGACAACTCCCCGGACGGGACTGCAGAGTATGCGGCCGAGCTCTCCGCCATATATCCTGTCAGACTGGTCAGGAGGGAGGGCAAGTTAGGCCTTACGTCCGCAGTGATTGACGGAGCTAAGGTGGCTAGGGGGGATTACGTGGTGGTCATGGATGCCGACCTTCAGCATCCGCCTGAGGTCATTAGAGACCTCCTCAAGAAGGCTGATTCCTGCGACCTGGTTATAGCGTCCAGATATGTAGAGGGAGGGGGTGCTGAGGGCTTCACGTTTGCCAGGCGGGTAATATCCTTGGGGGCCACCTACCTAGCCAGGATATTAATACCTCATGCGAAGGGGGTCAGGGACCCCATGTCCGGGTTCTTCCTAGTGAGGAGGGAGTTGCTCAAGGACTTAAAGCCGGTGATGCCTAAGGGTTATAAGGTGTTGCTGGAGGTTCTTGCACACCGTGAAGGGTTGAAGATCTGTGAGATCCCCTACACGTTCTGCTCTAGGGTTAGGGGGGCATCCAAGCTAAGCAGGCGCGAGATACTCAACTACATCAAGCAGTTGTTGATGCTGATGCCCGATTACTACAAGTTCGCTGTGGTCGGTGCGTCCGGGGTGGCTGTCAACTTAGGCACGGTCGCTCTGCTTGAACACGTGCTCACCGTACCTCACGTGATAGCGTCAGCGGTTGGGATCGAGGTATCGCTCACCAACAACTTCGTCTGGAACGACCTGTGGACCTTCAGGGAGCGTAGGGGTGGAGGCTGGGTGGCGAGGTACCTTAAGTACCACCTCTCAACGCTTGCAGGCAACCTCGCCCAATACCTGGCCTCGCAGGCGGTCTACTATACTGTGTTGAAGGTGCCTGTAGCGGCCCAGGCGGTCGGGACGGTAGTAGGGTATATAATAAATTACTTCCTGAGCAGGAGCTACGTCTGGAAGGGCGGTAGCGTCAGCTCTTAACACGCTTTTAAACCTACAGCCAAACATCTTGATTGGTGTTATGACTGCTAGGATATGGCTACGCTTTCATTACTGCCGTGATGCAGGCGCTCAACACCGCCTTCACCAGCAGATACAGGAGATCGATACATCCGATACTCCTCACAGGACTCAGAGCTTTAATGAGCCTCGCACCAGCCATCGCGGTGTGCTTTCTCACAGGCTTTAGAGCGGATACTGCCCTCACCAGCGTCCTCCTATTCATCGCGTCAGCCCTCATAGGTCCTGGGGTGGGGGACGCTGCCTACACTAAGGCCATCCAGATGGTGGGGGGCGGGAGGGCCGTCATCGTGGCCAACATCTACATATTCGTGGCTCAAGCACTCTCAACCCTGACTGGAGAGGTGTTGGGCTTCGGAGTAGTGCTGGGGGCCGTCCTGGCGTTCACCGGATCCGCGATTTCCGTGTCCCACAACATGAATCGGGGGAGCGCCTCCCTGAGGGGGATATGCTACGCGGCTCTCGCGTCGCTTAGCTGGGGTCTCGGCACGGTGTTGAATAGGGTGGCGCTCAACTACGCCGAACCTATGTCGTTGCTGACGATCAGGATGTTAGTCCTTACCGCAGTCTTCATCCCTGCAGGACTGCTCACCATCTCCGCGAAGAAAGACTACAGCATACACACTAACCTAGGAAATCTGATCAAGTGCTCGATCATAACAGGACTTGTGGGCTGGTTCAGCGGCATGTACTTCTTCCTCCTATCGCTGGCCACCATAGGGACCGCGTCAACGGTTATCGTGACGGCCTCAGTCCCCATAATGTCTATGGCTATGAATAAGATCGTGGCCAAGGAACCACTCGGCCTCAGGCTCGTTCTGGGAGCCAGCCTAACGTCACTCGGCATAGGGGTGGCGGCCCTCCTAAGCTGACCGACCATACCTCGGAATATATCACATCCCTGCGGACGCGGTTAAGATGGAATTAATTTGGGTGGGGGATGGGACCCACCAAGGCGTCAGGCGGGACGAAGACTGAGCACCGATGAAACGCCGACCATCGGGGAACGACCGTCAACCGATGAAGAGTTGCCAGTGATTTTATCTAATAGTGCGGTCTTTAGAGGCTCTGCAGGCCGGGCCGGACTCGGAGAGGTGGTCAGCGCGGTAGGTTCAGGAGCTCCTATGATTCAAGCCGGAGGTTGCTAAGAGTCCCGATATTTTAAGTCGTGTGTAGTAATTTAATTTGGATGAGCATTATGGCATGGCTCACTGATAAGTGGTTCGTAAGTCCTTATAATTATGTCGATGAAGTCCGTAAGAGCATGAAGTTGCCTGAGAAGGTATACATCCACGACACCACATTGAGGGATGGTGAGCAACAACCCGGAGTGGTTTTCAGGAAGGGTGAGAAGCTGGAGATAGCTATGGCTCTGGACGACGCCGGGGTCGACTTCATAGAGGCGGGGATGCCGGCCGTCTCAAGAGAGGATCTGGAGGCAGCTAAAGCCATCGCCAGGCAGGGTCTTAAGGCTAAGGTGTTGGTATTCACCAGATGTCTGAAGGAGGACGTGGACCTGGCCCTCGAGGCGGAGGTCCCCGGGGTGGTTATGGAGTTGCCTGCAAGCGATCACATAATGGAGTACGCCTACAAGTGGCCCATCGATAAGGCTTTGGAGAGGTCTCAGGACGCTGTGGAGTACGCTAAGCAACACGGCCTCTACGTCAAGCTGTTCACGATAGATGCTACGAGATCTAGCCTCGAATTCCTCAAGACGATGACCGAGAGTGTCGGCAGGAGGCTGGACGTCCTCACCATAGCGGACACCTTCGGCGTCATGAACCCATACGCTATGGAGTACTTCATAAGAAGGGTCAGGGAGTTTGTGGATAAGCCTGTGGAGGTACACACTCATGACGACTTTGGTCTGGCGGTCGCAAACTCCGTGGCCGCTGTGGTGGGCGGTGCGACAACAGTACATGTGACCGTTAACGGGATTGGGGAGAGATCAGGGAATGCGGCCTTGGAGGAGACGGTGCTCACGCTGGAGCTTCTGCTGGGGGTTAGGACTAACGTCAGGCTGAACAGGCTGTACAAGCTATCGAAACTTGTTGAGAGTCTGTCGGGAGTGCCGTTACCGCCTCAGAAGGCTGTCGTGGGAGATAACGCGGTGAGGATAGAGTCTGGGATTCTGGCTGATTGGTGGTACAGCGTGAAGGACTCAAGACCCGTTGAGGTGCTACCTTATCTGCCGACGCTGGTGGGTAGGAAGGCGGATGTGTCAGTGCTCCTCGGAAAGAAGTCAGGCAGGAGGAACGTAGTTGAGAAGCTGAGGGAGTGGAGGATCAGTGTGAGGGATGAGGAGGTGGCTTTGATTCTGATGAGGCTGAAGGATATAGCGGTCGAGAGGAAGAGGATCCTGACGGAGGATGAGTTCAGGGAACTAGTGCGGGAAGTCCTCAGAGCTAAGGTCTAGGCCCTCGGGGAAGTCCAAACACTTTATTTTAAAGCAAGCATACCTAATTATTCGGTGTTTAGCGATGATGGTCAGCAGAGCGGAAGTATACGACCTGCTAACCCGTCACTTGAAGGACGAGAGGATGATCAAACACTGCATAGCCACGGAAGCCATCATGAGGGCTCTAGCCAAGAAGCTCGGCGAGAACGAGGGTATGTGGGGTCTTGTAGGTCTCCTGCATGACATCGACTACGACTACGTTGGAAGGGATCCGCTCAAGCACGGGCTGGGCGCCCTGGAGCTCTTAAAGGGGGTCCTTCCCGACCACGCCTTAGAGGCGATAGCAATGCACAACGACCGAAACGGGTTCAGAAGCCCCTCAGAGGCTGCGGTGAGGCTCTCCCACGCGCTCAGGGCCTCAGACCACCTCTCAGGCCTCATCGTAGCAACGGCTCTAGTGATGCCGGGCAAGAGGCTGAGTGAGGTGAAGGTGGAATCCGTAATGAAGAAGTTTAAAGCCAAGGACTTCGCGCGCAACATAGACAGGAACAGGATCTTAGAGATTGAGAAGCTCGGCCTAAGCCTGGAGGACTTCCTCAGCGTCGGCTTGGAGGCACTTAACGGAGTCGCCGGGGAACTCGGCCTCTAGTCATGGGAGGGTCTCATCAAACGCTCTTCAGATGCTCCAACACCTCCACAAGCCTTGAGACCAGGTGTCCATGGTACCGCCTACCCTTCTCAGGAGAGGCCTTGGAAGGACTTCCCGATATGTAGTCACCGCTGATGCTCCCAATTCTTTCCATGTCCTCCCTCGTACTCGGCACGTAGCAGAGTGTGTCCCTGACGTCCCTGGGGTCCGGGTGATATAGAGGTCTCTCAGCAGGTCTGCAGTCTCTTATCAGCTCCCTCTTAACGAGCCCCGGATACCTGTAGAGCATGTGTGAAGTCTCTATTTCGTCCGCGTGCCCGACGGGACCGAAGCCGAGCTCGCTCGCCACCTCCCTACTCATGTAGGCTGGGTCGAAGAGAACTACATGCACTTTAAGAACCCTCCTAGCTCTCTCAGCAACCACCTGCATCCACGGAATATTCACCAGCCTGTGGCCATTGATCACTACGAACTTTCTGAAGCCGTGATCACTCAAGGAAGCTACGACATCATGGAGGACCTCACTCAGAACCTCAGGCCTCACACTTATTGTGCCCGGCGCGATCATGTGATGCGGACTCCATCCAAACCAGAGCGGCGGGACTATAGGCACCCCTGTTGCGTCGCTTGCGTCCTCGGCCAGAGCTATCGCGACCAATGTGTCAGTGCCTAGCGGAGCAAACCTACCATGTTGCTCGGTGCTCCCTACAGGCACTAGGATCCTGTCGTCGCCCTCCAAATAGTGTTTAACTTCAGGCCAGGTCATCTCATGCAACCACTTAGGCATTTTTGGCTCACCCCGCACTAAATGACGTTACTCAATTACCCTGACAGCGACGGGTGGCTTGACCCTCTCCCTCGCGTCAACAGGTATTAGAGCCTCGACCTCGTCCTTCCTGTAGCCGATCAGGTAGCTGGTGTTATTGGCGACCACGCAGGAGTGGCTGGGTATGATCTCCACCTTATCCCCGACCCTCAAGTCCGTCGCGCCGTCGACGAGGGCCTTACTCACCTCCTCGGACAGACTGACGATGGTGAGCTCCGGATGCCCTTTTACAATTCCGTAGCCCTTGAGGATGGTCGTGCTGTGAGCCCCTCTGTCGGAGCTGAGGGTCTTGCTACCCGCATCTATGATCAGCCTGTCCGGGGCTGGACGCGATATCACGGTGGCTAAGACTGTGAGAGCGCAACGGTCCTCAGTAACGGTCCCCAGAGCTACCTGCGTTGCGTCGTAGAAGACGTAGTTGCCCGGCCTCATGACGTTCACGACGTCAGACTTAACGACGTGCCTGGATGTGGGGGTGCAACCCGTAGCAACTATGTCCACGTCATGACCACGCTCCCTCAGCAAGGTTGCGGCAGTCCTTAAGGCTCTCACCTCATCCTCAGCGCTTCGACGGACTTCCTCAGCGTTCCTGGATGCGTAAGCGTGTCCTGAATGTGTGCAGACCCCTCTAAGCCTGAGGTTAGGGAGTCCCTGAAGCCTCTCGGCCAGGTCGACCACCCCCTCAGGCTCGACGCCGAGGCGATGGCCACCGCTATCGATCTTAATCAGGTACTCCAAGCTAACACCGCTCTCCCTCAGGAGCTTGCTGGTTAGGTGGGCTACATCGACGTTGTCTATAGTAAGCATTACACGTGCCCTCCCTGCCAGAGCTATGACGCGCTTCAAGTTCTCCGGATTCGCTATTGGGTAGGCCATCATGATGTTAGCGAAGCCTTTAGACACGAGGACCTCGGCCTCATCTACGGTGCCTACGAGAAAGCCCTCAGCGCCTGCCTCATACTGCATTCTAGCTATGGTGGAGCTCTTGTGAGTTTTAACCATGGGCCACAGACTCTTGCCGTGGGATCTGCAGAGGTCAGCCATCTCCCGTATGTTAGCCTCTAGGGCATCCAGGTTCACCAGAACGTTGGGGGTTGCTAACTCAAACAACCTCACCAAATACCACCAGTTAAGTATCTCATCATTCGAACTTAAAACTGCAATCCGGGTGCGCGTGGGTTTCGATGGGGATGAAACTCCTGTATCTCAGAGCCTCGCTCTGAAGTAGTTCTGGACGTAAATTGCGGCAGCAGGATTGTGGCCTGTCACCCTATCCTTGACTATCAGGTACGTCACGGGAGCTTTAGAGTGCATTATGAAGAGAGTGTCGTGACCGACGCACAGGCCCACCACCACGTTTAGCTCCGTGCCGACAGCGTTCAGGAGATCCGCCTGAACCACTGGATTGCACATGGATTCATGCGTGCCTGGGGTTAGTTTTTGATCCTCGCTCAAACCCACCCGCGTCTTGTCAACACCACCGCACTTACAGCACACTGAGTAGACTTCGAAACCCTTGCTCTCAAAGTACTTGACGACCTGTTCGGCCTCACTGCTCAGACCTATGCAGAAAGCCACCCCTAATCTTCTTAAGCCAAGCTTCCGGGCAAACTCAACGATCTCACGCAACCTAGGCCAGGTGCAATAACCTTCCTTCTCCACTAGGGAGGCCGTCCTGTGGATCTCCTCCACAAAGCCACTGTACCTGCTGAGGGCGTTCTGAACGACCTCCGGGTAGACCACCATGGGACATATGTTGGGCTTGATGGCTTCTGGGTTCCTGCTACATGGTTTGGTTCTGCAATAAGCGCAGTTAGGAGACCTCATACTCTCGCCCAGGACACCTCACCGAGACATAACGTTCACAATCAGTGTAATAAATGGTGGTTGCAGTCGCGGTCGTCAGACTCTAAAGGCATTATTTCCTCAGCGCAGGACCGTTCCCACCAGCTACTTCCTGTGTGCTAGACCCACTAGATCGGATACTCTCGAATAGCCTAACTCCACAGCCCAGTTGCTTAACCCCTTCAGGATCGATGAGATCAGCTCCCTAGGCCTCCCGAGAGCTAAGGCCGAACCAACTTGGATAGCCTTAGCCCCAGCTAGAATCAGCTCAGCCGCTGAAACCCAGTCCACGACCCCGCCGACCCCGATTACGTCAGGGCTGAACTCTCTGTAGACATCGTAGACAACCCTAACTGCGATGGGGTGTATAGGAGGTCCTGAAAGCCCTCCAAATATGTTGCTCAAGACGGGCTTCAGAGCGTAGACGTCGATAGCCATGGCTCTGACCGTGTTTATTAACGTGAGGGCTCGAGCACCGGCCTCCAGCGCCTTGCCGGCGGACTTAACGTAGTTATCGCTCAGACCCAGCTTGACTATGACTGGTACGCTGCTCACCGAAGCAACGGCCCCAGCCACCTCGAACACGTTAGTCGGGTCGCTGCCCACATCAAGGCCGTAGCCCTTCGTGTGAGGACAGCTGAGATTAAGCTCGAGCGCGTTAGCGCCTGAATCAAGGGCGACTGACGCCACCCTCACGTAGTCCTCCACAGCCGAACCTCCGACGCTGACTATGACGGGGAGCCCCAACTCCACACCCTTTCTGACGACCTTAGGCAACTCGTCGACGCCCGGGTTGGCGAGGCCGACTGCGTTGAGATAACCCCCGCATCCCAGCCCGATAATTATCGGCGGTCCGTAGCCCTCCCTAGGGGATACTGTGAAGGTCTTAGTCACCACCGCCGCCACACCGTACCCAGCCAGCCTGACGAGGTGTTCAGGGTACGCACCAAGGACGCCGCTGGCGTTCATTAGGAGGTGCTTCAGCCTGACTCCGGCGACTGCAGTACTTAAGTCGGCTTCAGCGTTCAAGGTACTCCATCACCTCTCCACACGTGAAGACGGGCCCGTCGACGCATAGAAGCTTGCCCGTTGGCGGCAAGTAGCAGGAGCCGCACAACCCGATTCCGCACTTGACCATGGCTTCGAGGACTACGTAGGTAGTCACTCCCCCAGTAACTCTGCAGAGGGTTCTGAGCATCCCTTTAGACCCAACGCCCACAACCAGGTCGTATCTGTTCCTCCTAAGCAATGTCTCAGCGAGCTCTGAGGCGAGCCCGCAGTACCCGACACTACAATCCTCAGTGGCTACGTGGAGGTACTCGACCCCACTCATGAAGGAACCTAGGTTGAACAACTCGCTTCTCCTCTTAACTCCCCACACCACCTCGAACCTATGACCCTTAGACGCCAGATACTTAGTTATGTAAGGCACTGGAGCGACGCCAGAGCCGCCTACAACAAGAAGCACTGAAGACCCCTCGGACACGTCTAGAGGTGTGCCGAGAGGCCCTTTAAGACCTACGAAGGAGCCTGGACCCAGCTCTGAGAGCTTGCGCGTCCCAAATCCTCTAACTTCATATATGAACGTCACCTCCCCATCCGCGTTGTAGTCAGCCACGCTCAGAGGCACCTCATCGACCCCAGGAATCCAAACCATGAAGAACTGAGCTGGCTTAGGGACGTAGCTCAGCGACTGCGGACGAACCCTCATAACGCGGAATCTCTGGCTCAAAGCGTTGTTCAGAGAAACCCTGGCCGGGGTTACTGAGTGCTTGGGGAAATCGGGCTTAAGGCGCTCCCCACAAACTGCAGGCAACTCGGATCTATGCACTGAACCCACTCAATTACCGTGTTTAAGACTTAAAAGTCTTTCTATACCTGAACTGCAAGAGCAGGGCTGGGAAAAGCTTATTAGTCCAGACGTAGCTACTTAAGTGGGCATTTGGGTAAAGTAGTAGTCGCGTTGGATCCTCCACCTAAGGAGAATCCTGAATCGTGGGTTAAGGAGCGTGCGGAGGCTCTTGGGGGCTCGCCTTCAGCGTTTAAGGTCGGGCTTCCACTGCTCCTCAGGACAGGCATCGGCATTCTGAAGGAGGTTGTAAGCGCTTCCAGCAGACCCGTAATAGCGGATCTGAAGCTGGCCGACATAGGTGAGGTAATGTCGTACGCGGTTGAGGCAGTGGCGGACGCAGGGGTTGACGCAGTGATAGCCCACGCGTTCGTCGGAAGGCGTGGCGCGCTGGATAAGCTGGTGCAGACCTCGAGGGAGGTCGGCGTTAAGTTGCTACTTCTCGTGTCGATGAGCCATCCAGGCTCCACAGAGTTCATCGACAAACACCTCAACGAGTTGGTTGCGGAGGCTCTGGAGCTTGGCGTGTGGGGGGTTGTGGCTCCAGCAACTAGGGTGAACGTCATCAGGGCGGTCAGGGAGGCGGTTGGAGATAAACTACTTATATACTCTCCCGGCGTTGGCGCCCAGGGAGCTGAACCCGGAAGCGCGATATGCGCTGGAGCCGATTACGAGATAGTTGGGAGGGCCGTGACAGGCTCTCCTAACCCTAGGGAAGCCCTGGAGAGGATAGCGTCTGAGCAGGAGCGGAGGGTTAGGCTATGCAGGAGCTGATACACGAGCTCTATAAGGTCGGGGTAGTTAAGCTGGGTTCCTTCGTATTGAGTTCAGGTCTGACGTCGCCTTTCTACATAGATATGAGGAGAATCTATAGCTACCCTAAGGTCATGAGACTGATAGTTGACGAGGTCGCCAAGAGTGTGGATATGAGACCGTATGAGGTTCTAGTGGGCGTGGCCACCTCAGGGGTCGCTCTAGCAGCCTTCATAGCAGCCGCAACGGGCAAGCCTATGGCCTACGTGAGGCTTGAGAGGAAGGACCATGGGACGCTCAGTCAGGTGGAGGGTGAGGTCGCAGGCAAGTCCTCGTTAATAATAGACGATGTCGCCACTACAGGAGACTCGATACTCAGAACCTACGAAGTCCTCAAGAACTCCGGATCCATTCCAGCAGGGGCCCTAGTCATAGTGGATAGGGAGCAGGGGGCGGGCCTCAGAATCGCAGGGCTGGGCATGAGGTACCACTACCTAATGACGGCCCGCCAGCTCTTCACGATCCTCCACAAAGACGGCCTGATCAGCGACGCCGCATACGATGAGGTAATGAAGTATCTGGAGGGCTTCGGGAGGAAGTAGCTAAGCACGTACGGTGAGCTAAATGTTGCTCGCGTTCATGCGGCACGGGAGAGCGGAGCCTCTGAGGCCAGGTATGTCAGACGACGAGAGGAGGCTCACGCCTGAAGGGCGTGACGAAGCGGTCAAAGTAATCCAGATCCTCGACTTAAGGCCTAAGTACGTGGTGTCAAGCATCGTCAAAAGAGCGCTGGAGACCGCCGAGCTGGCTTCAAAGCTGCTGGGGGGTGTTGAAATCCTCCCACGCCGCGAGCTAACGCCGGAGCTCTTCAATCTCGAGTCTCTGAAGAACTTGCTGACCAACCTCGACCTCAGCGACGGCGAGACCGTCATGCTGATCGGGCACTCCCCAAGCATTGAGGATGTAATTCAGGAGCTTCTTAACGGGTTCCGGCTTTACCTACCGCCCGCGTCGCTGGCTTGCCTCGAGGTTAAACACCCTGAGCTGAGCGAGGCATCGTTGAAACTTTACATAAGACCGGATTACATTCGGGGAAAATGAGATATTAAGTTAGGGTCAACCATCGTCCCAGACTCTCCCTAACTACTTCTTAAGGAACTCGTCAAGCCTTGTCAGGAATTTACTTATCTCGAGCGGTATGACTATCTTTGAGGACGGGGCTACTGCTATCTTCTCAAGAGTCTCATAGTATCTCAGCAGCAATGTGTTCGGCGTTAACTGTCTGGCCGCCTCCTCAACCTCAAGCAACGCCTTCCTCCTGCCCTCCGCCTCAAGTATGGCCGCCTGCATGTCACCCTCAGCCTTCCTTATTCTCGCCTCCTTGTAGCCCTCCGCCTCAAGAATCGCTGACTGCTTCTTACCCTCCGCCTCAAGTATCATCGCCCTCTTACTCCTCTCAGCCGCCATCTGCTTTATCATCGCCTCCTGAACCTCGCTCGGCGGTTTAATCTCCTTGATCTCGACTGAGGTTATTTTTATCCCCCAGCGGTCAGTAACTTCGTCGAGCTTAGCCCTCAACGACTGGTTTATGTAGTCCCTCCTCGCCAAGACGTCATCCAGGAGCAGGTCGCCCACTATGGCTCTGAGCGTGGTCACGGCAATGCCTGTGGACGCCATCACGAAGTTTTGAACGGACTTAACAGCCAACTCTGGATCGAAAACCTTCATATATATCAGGAGGTCTATGTTAACGGGCGCGTTATCTTTAGTTATGCAGGTCTGAGGAGGTATGTCGAGGACCATCTCCCTTAAGTCTATCCACACACCGCTATCTATTATCGGCACCAGGAAGACCAGGCCGGGCCCTTTAATGGATATTATCTTGCCGAGCCTGAACACCACGAGCCTCTTATACTCGGGAATTATCTTCAGGTGTGATAGTACGATGCCCAAGAAGATGGCTAGGAATATAGCAATTACTACCAGGGTTACTGGATCAATCATGCATTCACCTCATGATAGTAATACTTTAAAAGCTAATACTTTAAAAGCTTTAAAGTCGTTAATGAAGGGGGCTCAACAACACGGCTGGACCTCGCAGTCCAGCCACGACCAGCCCTAGCAACCGCGTGCTTTAAGGATCTTCAGGGTTGGTATCTTAGCCAACTTCTCCGGCTTGATGAACTCCCAGAGCAGGCCCTCAGGCCTCACCCTAGGGCCTCTCGCCCGTATGAGTCTGGTCGGAGTTGCTATTAGGTCGACGGTGAAGTCCCACGGCTCCATGGGTATCTTCCCGCTCACCACCTGCAGGTCATGGACCGTAGTTAATATGCACACGTCGGGCGTCACCTTACCGCATTCGAAGAGCATCCCATATTCAAGCTCTGAATACCCCTCGCCCTTGCCCAACCTCCCCCCGAATGAGTCGACAACGACGGAGCCCGCTACAATTAAGTCCACTTTAGGTAGGCTCCATGGATCAACAAGTTCACCGTACTCGAAGGAACCCCTTATGGTTGACGCGTAGCTGATCGCATCCTCAGGTATTCTACCCGGGTCCAGGAGCAGAAAACCCTCGGAGATCCTCGGTGTCGGCATAACAAGGGTCCTGCCTGAACGCAGTACCATCTCCCGCACGGGCTTCTGCGGCGAGTCTGGGTTCACCTTAACAACCCTACTACTGTTAAATAGACCCAGGTTAAGCAACCTCACCGCAGCAGACTCAGCCCCGACGAAGTTTGGGATTCTCCCATACACAGGGCGGGGGAACCTAGCAACGTTCTTTGACTCCATCAAGTCCCAGACACTCCTCCTGAGGTCCTCCCTAAACCTAATGAGGTCCGCCGGACTCATCAATCCTCTCCTCAACCTTCTCCACATACACTATGAGCCCCTTAACCTCCACAACCCTGACCCTGCTGCCCGGCTCTATATCCCCCTTAGTGGAGTAAGCAGTCCAGTCCTCGCCCAGCACATGAACAACCCCTGGACTCCCGGTCGTCACCCTCGTTTTAGCCACACCGACCTCGCCCAGCAGCCTCTCCCTCAACGACCTGCTCCTCAACCTTCTGGTCTTGCCGGCCTCATAACCCACATATATCATCAGCCCTCCGATCATGGCGAAGCCCATCGCTATGGCGATAGTAAGTGTTGAGGGCGCTCCGAAACCCCCTCCAGCGAGCACCTCATAAGAGCCTACCAGCATCAGTATGATGCCCGTCACTCCGAAAGCCCCGAAGCCGGGGGTCATTACCTCAATCAGCAGGAGCGCCATGCCTATCATCAGCAGGGCCAGTGCGAAGAGGCTTACCGGCACCACGGACATCGAGTAGAGCGCAAGTAGCAACAGAATTACGCCCCCCACAGCATAGCCCTGAAACCCTGCCTGGACGAACTCGACGAATATGAGGGCCACACCCACGATCAGGGCCAGCGAGCTGACTATAGGTGCTGAGAATACAGATACCAGGTAGTCCCAAGGCGTGTAGGTCACCAGAACCAGCTCGTCGAGACCTAATAGTTTCTTCAGACCGTCTAAATCGTTGACGGGCTCCGCAAAACCCATCGCTACAGCCTCGTTGAAGCTCAGAACTCTGTTGCGGGTCACGAACTCCTCAGCAATTCTCACCAGGGACTCGTTACCTTTGAAGGCTTGCATGGCAAGAGTCCTGAACCTGCCCGACACGTAGCTAACGGTCTTCTCGTCGGAGGGTAACGGCTGGGCGGCACCTATGGTGGAGGCTTGACCCATGAATATCCTCTCGCCAAGCAGGGCTATTAAAGCCCCAGCCGAAACCGCCTTACCTCCCGGAGGGATGTACGTGTACACAGTCAGGCCGGACTCCGTGACGGTCTTGATTATGTTGTCCGCGGCCGCTAAGTAGCCACCGTACGTGTCTATGTAGAGCACTAACACCGACGACCTGCTGAGCGCTTCGCTCACAGCACGTGAAACAACCTCTACAGCGCCTCCGTCAATGGTTGAGACGAGCTCAGCGACAACCCCAACCCTTCCCTGTGGGGGTGTTGCAGCAGAGATCATAAGCCCTAGCGGTAAGAGCAACCACAGCACTAAACCCCATTTAATGATGCCGCTGGCCATCGGCCATCAGAGATAAATATAGCAACAGCCATAATATAATCATCGCCTCGACCGCCCGCGACTAACAACCCTCAAGCCTAGTCCACGATTTTTAAACATTACTTAGTTAGTGGTTCCTTTGAAGGGCGAACCTCAAGACAGCTATGACCCCTCCCAATCCCTTCAGCTTAACGGCCAGCGGGGACTCTGCCGGAATTATCCTTACTCTACCTCCACGTTCCTCTACAGCGTTAAGCAGCTCGTCCACCCTGCCTGACTCATCGGAGCTGAGCAGGTCCTCGACCACCAGCAGGGTTTCCACTGCATTGTTGCGGGCGGCAAGCCCGACGTCCTCCAGCCCGTAGGCGACCCTGTCCGGCTCGGTGGCCAGCAGTTTAAGGAACTTGCCGAGTATTGCCTCACCCTCAACCACCACGAATTCCTGCAATAGGTTCTTAACTGAGTCCCTCCTGAGGAGTTCCTCAATCCCGGCCCTACCGCCTATCGATACTGAGTCGACGAAGACTCTAGCCCTGCCCCCTGCACGAGCTTTAACCTCCTCAGCTATGACCTCCCTGAGGACGGCCGGGGACCCGACCACAACAAAGTCCACGCCCTCTGACTCCATGTACCTTAGAACCTCGCCCGCAACCTGCTTAGCTATGGCCTCCACACTCGATTCCTTATCACTCCTCAGGCCGGGCAGGCTCAGGTCGTTCAGGAACCTGACGCCCTGATCGTAAAGCATGGCTAGGGAGGCCTCGTCAAAGTCCGCGGCGACCAGCAACGCCCTAAACCTCTTCCTGCTCGAGGTGTCTGTCAGCCTCTTCAGCGCAGCATGGCTCCATGACTCCTTGAATATCGTCAGCTCACCGCCAACATCCACGTTCAACGTATGGTGAGATCCCTTCAGCCCGTACTCCTCAGGGCCCTCAACCACCACGCCGTGGATCCTCAGCCTGCTTGCGAAGGGTTGGAAGTAGAGCTTCCCAACCCTGACCGCCAGCGTCATCGGCAACCTCCTCTTACCCTCACCATCCATCTTCACATCCCTAGTGGTTCTAGCCACCACCACATCCCCCTCCCTAACCACGTTCTTAATCACCCAGAGGTCGTCAACGTCTTCAATCCTCACTTTAACCCAGCCCTTCCTCAAATCCTTGTCAAGCACCTTCACCTGGCACTCCACACCGAAATAAATAATTCGCTGCGGCACTATTAACTACGCCCTACAACGCGACATACTGACCTGCATCTGCCATATTCATGATTCACGCGTCTGTTACAGTGGGGACTCCCCCGTGCTACGGAGCAGGCTGAAACATTATAAGCTCCGCTTGACCTAGATATGTGGTGTGCTGTGTGGACGCTGGGCTAGACTTCTTCTTCTTTCCTGAGAGCGTTGCGGTAGTTGGCGCGTCGAGAACCCCGGGTAAGGTGGGGTATGAGTTACTGAGGAACTTGCTGGAGTTCTATAAGGGGAGGATATACCCAGTCAACCCGGCAGCTACTGAGGTACTCGGCCTCAAGTCCTACCCGTCTGTCAGAGCGATACCTGATAAAGTCGATGTGGCAGTCATCTCAGTTCCTGCTGAGGTGGTTCCTGAGGCGGCCGCCGACGCCGGGGAGGCAGGGGTCAAGGGATTGATAGTGATCTCAGGGGGATTTAAGGAGGTCGGGTCTGAGGGGGTTGAGAGGGAGAGGAGGCTGACTGAGGTTGTAAAGCGGTATGGGATGAGGCTTATAGGGCCTAACTGCGTTGGCGTCTACGTCCCTAGGTCGGGGATGAACACGCTCTTCCTACCGAGGACCAGGCAGGGCTTCCCCCCACACGGTCACATAGCGTTCGTGTCCCAATCAGGGGCGTTCGGCTCCGCCGTCCTTGACTGGGCCGCCATGAGGGGGTTGGGTATGAGTAAGTTCATAAGCTATGGTAATAAGGCGGACGTGGACGATGACGACCTCCTGGAATACTTGCGAGGGGATCCTGACACGAGAGTGGTGACCATGTACGTTGAAGGGGTTGAGGACGGCGTGTCCTTCTTTAAAGCGTTGAAGGAGACAACCCCCATCAAGCCCGTCGTGGTGCTTAAGTCAGGAAGGTCGGAGGCCGGCGCTAGGGCAGCATCCTCCCACACAGGAGCGTTAGCCGGGCAGGATAAAGTCTACGACGCTGCCTTCAAGCAGTCTGGCGTGATTAGGGCTTACGGCATGGAGGAGCTCTTCGACATGGCCCTAGCCCTGTCCCTACAGCCCCCCTCCTACGGCCCCAGAGTGGTGGTCCTCACAGCCGGCGGCGGGTCGGGCGTCATGGCCACCGACGCACTCTCAGACCTCGGACTCCAAGTACCGAGGCTCAGCGACAAAACTGTGGAGAAGTTGAGGAGGGTTCTACTGCCGATAGCCTCACCCTACAACCCCGTCGACGTCACCGGATCTGCTAGGGATGAGCACTTCATTGAGGCTGCTGAGATATTGATGCTCTCCGGGGAGGCGGACGCGATCATGTGGCTGCCGTACTACATAATACCCGGAATCACCGATAAGTTGAATGAGGTCTTCGTCAGGATGGTTAACAAGATCAACGACACATTACCGCGTCCAATACCGGTGGTCGGGGTTGCAACAGGCGGTGCCTTCACGACGAAGTACTCGGTGGAGGCGGAGTCCATGGGCGTGCCCATGTACCTCTCCCCTGAGAGAGCGGCTCTAGCCATTAAGGCCCTGGCCGACTACGGAAGGTGGTTGAGAGTGACGGGTTCCTACGAAGACTACGTGGAGAGGTTTAAGAGGCTCAGAAGCTGATGCAGTCTGTTCAGCCCTCAAGTCACTTAAGTGTTAGGAAGATCGCGTTGTAGTACGCGATGGCGGTCAGGAAAAGCAGTGCTGTGGTAGGCAGTAAGTATTTGTAGACTCTAATCAGGTTCTCTCTGAAGTACTGTACCGTGAAGGCGAGGCAGAGGTGGGTCGGCGACGCCAGGTAGAACAGAAATGACGAGAGGTATATGAGTGAGGAGTCCCCGACGCTGGACAACGAGCTCGCCAGCAGAGGCACTGAGGACGTAATCCCCACTATAGTGCTGCCTGAGGTCAGGCTCAGGAGTCCTGGCAACATGATCTTAGCTATGATGTCTGGGAATCCCGAGGAACTTATAAGCGCACCGACGGCGGAGGATATCCCAGTGCCCAGCATGGCGTAGTATATCAACATGGCGCCGAGGCTCGACAGTACCATGTTGACCACCTTCTCACTCCTTAGCGATTTGAGGAAGTCAGGCAGCGTGACCGCAGCACCTCCGTATGCACGGGATACGACCACTATAGTCAGCACCCCCGCTAGGCCCCCAACGGCCACGCTGTAGTCGCTGTAGATGCTGAGTTCCCGCAGGATAGGGTTGCTCAGCAAAGCCACCGCCAGGGAGAACAGTATCGGCGACATATAGATCAACAGTCTACGGGTGTCAGCCACACCGTCCGTCTTATAGACGGCTCCAGAGCCTTCGGTAGTCCCTCTGCGCATGAGGTAAAGGCCTATGATGATCATGCCACACACTATAGGCACCTGGTAGATCGCTAACTCCATCACTGAATGCCCTGTCAGGGTGGCTGCGGTCACTAGAGGCTGGCTCATCGGATATACGAAGGCTACGGTGTGCCTGAACCACACGTTGAGGAACGCCATCATCGCTGGACTCAACCCCATGTAGGCGCCCACGCTGCCCACGACTGGCGCTGACATTAGGGCCCCGCCAGCTATCGGCAATAACCCCATCAAAGCCGGTACAACTAAGATGATTAAGTACGGCTTCTTAATGAAGTTGAGGAGCTCCTTACTCAGACCGTTGATCAGTCTCGTAACCTCATAGAGCTCGACCAGCAGGGAGATGGTTAAGGAAGCCAGAACCAGTGAGACGGTTCTCTCACTAGTTACTGTGGTGGTCAGGACTTCTGGGAGGAGGGCGGGGTTGGCTATCAACACCATGATCAACCCCTCAACAACTAGAGCCACGCCTATGCTGACTTTAAGACGTATTAGGGCGATAAGCACGGCCATCGAGATGACTACAGCCACTAACTCGATCACTTAAACTCCACCTGATACAATATCTCCTTAAGTCGTTGGGTAATTTAAGCATTCCTGAGATTAGTTCATGATGATCATGAAAGCAGTCTTAGTCGGATCGGCCACCGTAGACGTCCTGGGTGAGGGCGTCCGGGTGGGGGGTTCCGTCTACTACGGTGGTTTAGCATTGGCCAAGCATCTGGGGGTCGAGACCCATGCCGTGACTCTAATAGATAAGCGCAATACTGACCTGATCCTAGGGTCGTTCTTAGGTTCTGGGGTGGTGCTCCATCCGGTGGAGTGCAGCAGGGTGCCTCACTTCGTGATTAGGGAAGGCAAGGCTGTCAATGTCGTTGCCGACGAATGCAGAATACCTGCGGACATGGTTGAGAAGGTTCTCGAGGACGTCAGGCCTGACATCTTGATGCTCGCCCCAGTATTCCAGGAGGTTGAGGTGAGTGAGTATGTGGAGTTGCTGAGTGCCCTGGATCAAGTCAAGATTAAGTCGCTAGATATTCAAGGGTTTGTCAGATCCGCCGCAGGTGATGAGATCAAGTGCGTCTGGAGTGATGAACTCTTTGAGCTGATGGGTCTAGTTGACCTCACGCACGGAAATCTTAAAGAATTCTGCTTCTCCAGTAGTGGGGATACGGTAGTGAGGCGATTGCTTGAGAACGAGGTGTTGAAGAGCTCCGCAGTGGCTGCCACCATGGATTCGAGGGGACTCTACCTAATCGCAAAAGGCGACTCCTTCAAGCTATCGTCACTCAAGGTTGTAAGCGTCGATGAGGTTGGAGCCGGAGACGTGTTCACCGCTGTCACCAGCCACTACATGGCCGCAGGCAACGAACTCCCTGAGGCTGTTATGAAGGGGGTTGTTGCAGCCTCACTGAAGGTCAGTCGATCCTCGAGAAACTGGTTCACTGCCGAGGAGCTGGAGGAGCGACTGCCTGAGGTCGAGGTTCATCAACACATGCCTTGAAAACTTAATAGCACGTCAGCAGATCCTCCTATAGGTCGGCGCGGCGATGACGGTATTTCTTGTTGAGGATACTAGGGTAGGCCCTTTAGGAAATGTCTTCAAGACCCTGGGGCGTGAGGGCTGTGAAGATTTCGAGCGTGTCGATCCCCAATTCATTGCTTTAAGCAAGCTCCTTAAAGTCTGCGGCCCACCGTCTGTGTGGCTCGCGGCGCTGAACGGGCTTATAACGTATATGCTCACCATGCACGGTGAGGACTTCTGGACCCTTTTCACAGAGTTCGCAGCAGGTAGATGTGGCGGCTTGAGGAGCCTCAAGGATGCAGTGAGGTTAGTCAGCGAGTTCACATCCCTCCACAACAGACTAAGTCTAGAGGCTAAGCTGAGGCGTCTAGGTAGAGCCGCCCTATGTGGTGAGGCCTTCGAGAAGCTCTCCTTCGGTGACCTCAGGGGCTACGTGAGCAGCATATCCCGCTGTATAAGTGTTGATGAGGACTCGAAGACCGTGGTCTTCTCGGCCAAGATGGCCTACTACGTCCTCAAATCAGGGGGTCTGGAGGCGGACGTATCAGGTATTCCGATACCGGTCGACAGGAGAGTGGCTCTAGTGACCCTCACCTCGGGCCTGGTTAGCTCAGGCAGGGGATTGAGTGCAACCCTGGAGGGTCTGGAGGGCTTAGCACAGAACCTTATGAAGCACCCGAACATAGTTAGGGAGGCCTGGGATCTTGTCAGCAGGGCATCAGGGGTGCCGGCGATGAAGATGGACGCCCCGCTGTGGCTAGTGGGCAGATACATTAAGGAAGGGGGAGTCTCCACCACAAACATAGTGAGAAGCCTAAGGGATTCAGGTATAACGATTGAGAATGAAGTGCTGACCAGCTTGGTTTCCGAGCTAACACATGCACTTAGAAGGGGGCAAGTGTTTTAAAGGGAAAAAGAAGTTCAACTGGTTTTATCTTTACGGGTTCGTTGTTCGGGCGATTACTCCTTGACTAAGCCCTTCTTCTTGAGGTCTTCAACTTCTTTCTTGCTCAGGAACCTGACTACCTTAATCTTAGTCTCTGGGCTTGTCCCTACCACTGCCCACCTGTTGTTCTTTAACTTCATGAACTGCGGGTTCTGGATCTCAACCTTCTTCTTGGCCTTCACGTCGAAGGCCATCCACTTCTCCATATTTTTCACCGCAATAATAGTATCTACTCGGAGGTATATAAACTTATTGAGGGCTAACTCGATGATAACCCCTAGTAAATTCTTATTAAGAATTATAGATAATTTTATTACCGAGTGATACATTACATCATAGGTGGATAATTTATAGAGATAAAAAAAGCGCGGAGCCTTTAAAGGCGTGCATCATTGGCACGTGACGGTTGACGCATGAACTAATTAATTAGGAACCGCGTAACCTAGTGCTTGTGACCGCCGTCGAGCTTTAACCTCACGCAGGATCGGCATCTATATTATCGTGGAAGGCTCCTTCCCGGATTTAGCCTTAGCTGGGATTATTGGGAACTCTTCGTTGAACGTTGAGACTATGGTGAAGAAGGAGTTAATCAGTACGTAGACACGTTCAACAAACCTCGGCTTAAACCCCTCACTAACCTCATCTCTGAAGACCGCTTGAGCCACTGATATCGCCTGAGGGTCTACAGTGCTGGGTTGTACTACGACGTTGCATGCGGGACACATGCTGATGACTCTGCACATGAGTTTGGACGTGAACTTGAGAACCTCTTCAGGGCTCAGCTCGTTCAGTTTCCTCCTATGTTCAGGCGACACTGCGACTCCTATCAGGAGGACATACCTGTCCTCCCTTCCCTCCGGTCTGAAGACCTTGAAGTTTATGTTCATGGGGGGCTGGGTGAAGACGTCCAGACCCCAGACAACTTTGAAGGGTGGCTGAGGCTCCAGCCTCCGCACATTGAAGCCCTCCTCGATAAGCCATTTCTCCACCAGCTCGTCCGTGGATCCACTCATCAAAACTTCACCAACCACGCCACGTGATAATACTCAGTAACGTTATATAAATAGTAGCTAATCGGCTGTAAGATGGCGGGAGTTGCGGAACGCTGGATCCCCGCATAACCTTCGAAAGTATTTAATTTTTGATCACGCATTATACTATTTGGTGATAACTTGATCGGGAAACATCCTCTAGAGTTACCGCCACCCAGGAAATTCAGCAAGGACGAGATGGCTGAGGCTTTAAGACTCTCTATAATAGCTGAGCTGGATGCCGTCAACACGTACCTACAGTTAGCCAGGCATTGCGAGGACGAGGGTGTCAGGAAGCTATTCGAGGACATAGCTAAGGAGGAGAAGACGCATGTAGGCGAGTTCCTGGCGATGCTTAAGTCCTTAGATCCCGAGCAGGTCGCCGAACTTAAAGCCGGTGCTCAGGAGGTAAAGGAGCTGACAGGGGTCTCAGTTACTGAGGGAGATCCGCCTAAGGAGGAAGCCCTAAGCGAGGACAACGTTTTGAAAGATCTGGGCGCTAGAGCTAAGGAGGTGGTTGAGTCGGCTAGAAGGTTACGGAGGGTGCTTGACGTAGTCCACGTGGGCAGGGGTGTTGAGGGGGTCCTGCTGGAGGGGGTCTCGGCTGAGGAGACCGCCAAGTCGAAGGTCGGTAGGGTCGTGATGCTCAGTGAGTTGAGCACGCAGTTCAGTATTAAGGTGAGGACGCTGGACTACTGGAGCAGGACAGGCGTCCAGCCGGACCTATCGTCCCTAGTGCTCGCCTCGACGAGGCTGGCTCTAGCCGAGGAGAGAGCGATACTTGAAGGGGATTCTGAGAAAGGGTGGCCAGGCCTCCTAACATGCGGGATGAGCGTCAAGGAGGAGCTGAGCGACTGGAGTGTTCCAGGAAATCCAGTAGTGGACGTGTCAAAAGCGGTTAGAAGATTAATTAATGAAGCGATACCCCCACCCTACATAATGTTGGTGAATCCAGCAAGGTACGCAGACCTACTTAAGTACACGGAGAAGGCAGGCGTCATGGAATTACAGAGGGTTAAAGCGTTAGTGAACGAGGTCGTCCAGACACCGCTACTGGACGACAATAACGTCCTCATCATATCAACGAACAAACACATGATAGATCTGGTGGTCGGAGCTGACACAGTCCTTGACTATCTGGGGCCATCGGGAGATGAACATCTCTACAGACTTTGGGAAACCCTAGCACTGAGAATCAAAAACCCGAAAGCCATCATCCACCTCACGAAGAAATGAATCCTCAATGATATTTTTCTCAAGAGTGACCACGCTGTTTAACTCATTGTGTGGCTTACAACGCAACCATTAGAGGGTTATAGACGGTGTATAGCGAATTTCACAGTTTAGGTGAAGAGTCCGACTTTCCTCGATTGAGGAAATGTGATGCGTGTTTGATTCTAACGCAATCTTCTGAAGCCTGTATGGATATGTATTCCAAGCTCTGCAGCCGCTTCCTCAGCAACTTTCTCCACGTACGGTGACACAATAACCAGAGAGGGTTTCACACCCTCAATCCTTTCATAGAGTTGACCCACCCGCCATAGCTCAAAAACATCAGCTTTAGATACGCTTGACTTTACCTCCACGAGTATGTGCACACCATCTTTGATCACTAGGTCGACCTCTACTATGCTTGGATGACCGAAAACGAACCCCTCAGCGTCCCGGTAGACCCACTTTTCAACCTTACCTCCAAAATACTCCTCCACGATTCCCCTCATCCCACTTCTGAAGGACTCTTCAGTCAGCAATCCCCATCTAGCGCCTAAGGCTTGAATACTTAGAGTCAGCTCCTCAATTCTTTTGCTGTGCTCGCCTAAGATTCTCGAATGCTCCTCAATCCTCTT
>JAVYVJ010000002.1:337963-488503 GCA_038727705.1 Zestosphaera sp.
TATTCCTACGTCAAGCCCGGAGCGCCGCACAGATATTCCGTTAGGTTCAGGGATTTACGTCCATTTATAGCCACCTTAACTTCAGCGCTGAGACACTACATGAGGTCTATCGAGTTAGGGGTTAGTGTGGCTACAGGCGCTATGGGCTTAGTTGACGTCAACGTGGGGTCCTTGATAAGGGATTCGATCCAGGATAACATCGCGTTCTTGGGGAGGGCGCCGTTGCCTGAGTTACACGTGTTTCTGGTCCCAGCATGTGTGGCCTCATCATATACCCTGAAACTTAAGGAGCGCTTCACACTACAGACGTTCTTAAGCGCTAGGAGATCCCTCCTCATCTACAGCAAGCCGCAGGAGGTCGTCAAGGTCTACGAGGCCTTCAGGAACGCCGGCGGGGACTTGGGGAGGGCCCTCTACGAGTCAGGCGTTACCTCAACTAAGATATCCTCCGAATCCCTCACGCTGGAGGAGTTCCTGAACATCCTGGGCAACCGCTATAGGTACATAGGATTCACGTCATCCAGGTACCACGCAGTAGTTGAGGCTTCCAACGAGTTCATCAAGGAGTATGAGAGGGAGAGCGACTGGAACTCGGCGGCCCTCACATCCTACTCGGTACTGCTGAACGCTCTGGGCAGCGATGTTAAGCCTCCCTTGAGACAGAGAAGCAAGGACGAGTTCAAGAAGGCCCTTGAGTTGGACGCCGAGCTGGGTAGCAGGAACGTGGACTACACACCGCTAATACCCGCCCTAGCCGAGTCGATCCTAATAGGTCTCCTATCAATATACCCGCCGAAGTGAGATCACCCCCGGGACTATGAGTGTGGTAGCCGGGCGGGGATTCGAACCCCGGTCACGGGGGCGCTCCCCAGAGGACCAGAGCCCCGCATCCTTGGCCGCTAGACGACCCGGCTACACTGGTGCCGCCGCGGGGATTCGAACCCCGGACCTCCGGATGTCCCAGACGACCGTATGAGTCCGGCGCTCTGCCCGCTAAGCTACGGCGGCACCAATAAACTACTACATAACCCGCCTTAAAAACTTGCTCACTTCAATTCACGCTAACGCCTGGAACGCTACTGCATGTGTAGGAAGTGGCGGGATCCCGGTTTGGGAGGGCTGCGGGGCCTCGCGGACCCCACTGCCCTCTCAACGCGGCCAGCTTAACTTCCGGGATCTGACGAGTCCGGGTGTTTCCTGACCGCTATGACCGGGACCGCCACTAATTCTTGTTGGAAGAGGGTTTTTAAGTCTTATAGCCTCCTGAGTGTGTTGTTGGACGCGCAACTTAATTAACGCCTTAACCTAGGTCTCTCGGGTGCTTGGAGTGCGGTTCGGGTTCGTGTTGTCCGTATTACTGTGTGTGTTTATCGTCCTGTACGTAGTCACCTCTTTATTTAGTTTAAACCGGGATTTAAGTGGTGTAGTGATTGTGGGCGGTGAGGTCCTTCTTCCCCTGCCTGATAAAGTGACTACAGTCTCTGTTGAGGAGGCCATACTCCTGAGGAAGAGTGTTAGAGAGTGGGCTGATACCCCGATAAGTATCGAGCACCTCTCACTCCTCCTCTGGGCTTCTCAGGGGGTTGTGGAGGAGGTTGACGGCTGGCTTAGGAGGGCTGCCCCGAGCGCTGGAGCCACGTACCCCCTCGAAATATACGTGGTTGTCGGCACGGAGGGGGTCTACTTAGGTGATGGAGGCTACTTAGCTGCTGGAGTGTATAAGTATGATTACCGGAGGAACTCCGTGAGAATCGTCAGGGAGGGTGATGTGAGGAGAGAGCTGTGGGAGGCAACCCTAAGGCAGGACTGGGTTAGGGACGCACCGGTGAGCGTGGTCGTGTGTGCCGTGTATGAGAGAACCACGTGGAGGTATGGTGAGAGAGGCGTCAGATATGTTCACATGGAGGCCGGGCACGTCGGTCAGAACATATACCTGATGTCAGTAGCGCTGGGTTTGGGGACTGTAGCGATAGGTGCCTTTCACGACGAGGATGTGGCTGAGGTTATTAGGGCCCAGCGTAACGAGCACCCCATCTATGTGTTTCCCGTAGGGGTCCCACAGACACAGCATTTCATGAGCTTTAAAGATCTTCAAGACCTATACTCAAGGTTGAGGGGATGAGCAGAGCTAGGAAAATCCATAGGTGCCTTAAGATAGTCGAGTACACCTCACTACCGCTGACTCTACTCCTCCTGATCTACGTGCTGAGCGGCTACGGAACTGTCTCACCGGTTCCCGGCGTGATCGGGTTCACGTACCCCACATCGGTCAGGATACACACGTTGCCGTTACTGAGGTATTTGACGGCGGCGATTGCGGCGTTACATCTCTACGGCGGTGCTGTGGTGCTTGCGCACAGACGCGTAAGGAATGCGATACTCGTGAGGGTTATTGAGGTCGTCGGCCTAGCGCTCGCCCTGCTTACGGTGGCCCTCGCCACGATAAGTGAGATATACATGATACTCAGCTGACCGTTTTTCGGTGGGTGGTGTTTCATCGCCCACCATGGTTCTGCGTTTAACCCCAACGTAGCCTACCTCTCAACGACCTCCTCCCCAGCCCCGCCTACGGGAGCGGAGCAACGAGGAGAGCAGTCCGCACTCTCCCGCGTTAAGGTTTCAATTCCCAAGTGCTTGTGTAGCACACTTACACCTTATTCTCAACTAATAGGTTGGGCGTGTTCAGTGGCTTTTGCTGCAAGCCCCTTCACCGTTGGGCTGATCGTGCTCGTCATCGGCGTTGCGGTTGTGCTGCCCGAAGTTTTCCTAGCCTACGACACCTACAACAACTACAGACCCCCTTCTGCCCGTAGGTAGTGACTTACAGTCTTCGGTAACGAAAACTGTCCACGACTGTCTACGAGCTACTCAATCTAGTCATTAAGCTATGCTTCCTCGGCGCGATGATTCGGGCTGGCTCGATAATCCTGGGGGGTTGTGAATGTTCTTTTTTGTCTTGAATGTATTTGAGCGCTGTGAGGTATGCTGACGCTGTGTGTCTATCTAAACCATACTTCTTCATTACAACTAGGGAGTGCAACTGTTTTGATGTGTTAGGTTTATAAAGGTTTTTGTAGGATTTTTTATGTTGGTGTAGGTTGTTTGGAGAGGTACTACTCTACTAGGGAGGTCTGCGGGATTCTCGGAGTAACCAATAGGACTTTGAGGAGGTGGATTAGTGAGGGGAGGATTAAAGCTGTCAACGTCTACGGTAGGTGGAGGATTCCCGAGAGCGAGGTTAAGAGACTTCTCGGTCAACCAGTTGAAGAGTTTAAGGAGGTTAAGCTCCTCAGAGCAGTTGTGTATGGACGTGTGAGTGGCTCTAACCAGAAGAGGGAGCTCGAGAACCAGGTGGATGCATTGAAGAAGTACGTTGAGCAAAACGGTTGGAGGCTCGTAGCAGTAGTAACGGATGTTGCCAGCGGGTTGAACGAGGATAGGAGGGGACTGAGGAAGGTTCTTGATATGGCTAAGAAGCATGAGTTCGACGTCCTGGTTGTTGCCTACAGGGATAGGTTAACAAGGTTTGGCTTCACATACCTACAGGAGCTGTTCAAAGCTTACGGTGTAGATGTGGTTGCTGTCTTTCAGGAGGAGCCGAAGGACTACATGCAAGAACTCGTTGAGGACATGGTCGAAATAGTAACGTCATTTGCGGCGAGGATATACGGTAAGAGGAGCCATAAGTACGAGAAGCTGGTGAAGTGTGTTGAAGAATCAACTAGAGAGCCTTGAGAGAACGGTTCTACTGGTATCACCGAAGCTCACGAGCAGGAAGCTTACTGCTCTCAGCTACGTCTATGAAGCCTATGGAGAAATACTGAGAGAAGCACTAGACTACATGTACTCTAAGAACGTAGCCTCATGGGTGAAAGCGAAGAAAGAGCTCTACAGGTACTTCAGGGAAAAGTACTCGGAGTTACCATCGCACTACATTCATGAAGCAATACGTGATGCATCCACCAGGTTGAAGTCTTTCCTCAAGCTGGAGAAGAAAGGTCTTGCTTACACGGACAAGCCAGAGGTGAGAACGTGGAGTGTTGGCTGTGATAACCAGATGTGGAAGCTTACTCTGCAGGGAGTTTCAATAGCCACTCATACGGGATGGGTAAAAGTACCGTTGCTACTCCACAAGCAGTTCTACAGGTATTGGAATAATGGTTGGAGTCTTAGAAGCTCATGTAGGTGGAAGCTGGTGAATGGGAGACTAAAGCTCTACGTAGTGTTCTCCAAGAGCATGGAGACCAGAGTAAGCTACAGCAAGGTAGTTGGTATTGATATAAACGAGAACAACGTAACGCTCTTCATACTCCCCGACAACAAAGCAGTAACAGCTGTAACCAACCACAGCAGGATTGTCCTGGGCTACGCCTACAGGAGGAGAGTTCTCCAGGAAAAGCATGGAAACAACACGAGGTCTCTCAGGATAGCTTTTAGGAAGCTACGGGAGAAGCACGTTAAAAGAGACTTGAGGAACAAGGTTGCATCCTTCGTGGTTAAGGTAGCTAGGGAGGAGAGAGCTGTTGTTGTTCTGGAGAAGCTTCCCAAGAGGTTTCAGGATAGAGCACTAGAGAAGAACGGGCTGAAGTCGCTGAATGCACATAGGCTTAAGCAATCAGCCATCAGAGGCATCCAGAAGCAGGTAGTGGAGAAAGCACTAGAGCATGGTGTAAGAGTAGAGCTCGTAGACCCGAAAAACACGTCCAGAAGGTGCCCTATGTGTGGCTCCAGCCTAGTTCCAGTGACGGGCAATGCCCAGAGGAGGGGCTGGAGCCCTAGGTTCGTGAAGTGCACGAGGTGCGGTTTCACCCATGACAGAGACGTAATAGGAGCATGGAACATAGCTCTGAAGCTAAATGTGAGCCCCGTGCCGTTGGGCTCGAACGGTGCCCATGACCCCTGCGTGGAGTGGTCAGTGACCACGGTGAACCGCAGGGTTGAGGCACAACCCGCCCTAGGAGAGCCTACAAAAACCTAGAGCGGGAAACGGTGGATGGGTGAGCTTGTGGTTCCCCTGGGATCCGCTAGAACAGGCTTCAACCCGTATCTCAGGCTCATGGTTACTGCGTGGGTTAGTAGTCGTCTCTTCGCGAACCTGGACATCTTCCTGTTGGCTGTAGGTGATCTAGTAAATTTTCTCCGCTTAACTTTACTGAGGCCCTCGAACACAGCTGCACCAACTCCATGGCGGTACGCGTACTCAACTAGCTTAGAGAGCTTGAAGCCTAACAACCTTAGCCTTGTTTCTCGGATAACCAGGTGATGTCACTTCGTGGACCACTCTGTTCTCGTATCCGCTGTTCTTCCATACTCATCCACTACCACCATGTCTATCCTGTCGCTGTTAACGTCGAAGCCTGCAATTAAATTCCCTCTAGCTTCACCGCGCTTGAAGTACTTCAAGTAGAGCTCTACGGGCACTGATAAGTGGAGGTAGACTTTACAGGGGTGAAGGGTGAACTATAAAAACATGAACTCGGTTTTGATTTGGTGCTGATCCTGGGTAATGAATTACCGTCCATAGAGGAGATATACGCAGCCGCTCAGAAGAGCAAGTTCCTCAACGATCCACACGTTAAGAGGTTGTGGGAGCTCTCAGGTGATGTGGGACTCTTCAGCAAGTCCCCCGAGTACCTCAGGAGTCTGAGGGAATCACTGCTCAGAGACTCTCTAAAGTTCTTCGTGAGGCACAGCGACTTCTACGCGGAGCTCCTGGAGAGGCTCGAGATAGATCCCGGGAGCGCCGGGCTGGAAGACCTGGCCAAGCTCGCAGTCCCGTCCGATATGATGAGGGGTGAGGGGTACAGGAAGTTCCTTATAAGCGACCTCGATGAGGGCGGCGTCGTGTTCTCCTCAAGTGGAACCACCAACAACACTCCAGTGAGGGTGTACAGGAGTCACCTGGAGCTGGCCATGATGACTAGGGCAAACACCAACCTGTTTGAGTACGTCTACGGCGGCTTACTGGAGGAGGGGAAAGGCCTGGCGCTCTTCCTCGCCGCCAAAGAGTTGAGAAACGCGCTTAACTTCGTAGCGTTCGTGGACCTGGCCCTCCAGGGTAAGAGGATAAGGCTCCTCTACGGAATGGATCTAGTCAGCACAACGTCCAGCGGCGGGTCGCAATGGCAGAAGCTAGTCCCTAATAAGAAGGCAATCATGGAGTTCCTCAAGAGTAAGGAGGAGCCTAAGCTCCTCTTCACAGCCCCTGCAGGAGTGCACCTACTTACTCAACAGTTCGAGGGGATGAACGCGCTTAAGAAAGCCCTCAGCAAGCTCGTTACCGGAGTACCCCCCGTAGACCTGGGTTCTGGGGGAGTTATAGTCACTGGCGGGGGTAGTAAGGGGTTCACCGACCTACCTCCCTACGATGCCATAGTCGAGAACGCGAGGAAGTACTTCAAGGCGAGGGATAGGGAGGGGAGGGAGGTCCCCACGCCCTTCATGGACGTGTTGGGAATGACCGAGACCCTTACGGCGCTCATCGACCGGCACGGAGTCATGAACAAAATCCCGCACCCACTGCAAGAGGCATTCCTCCTGGATCCGAGGACATATGAGGTGATCGAGGAGCCCGGGAGGGAGGGGGTTCTAGGCATTTACGACCCCCTCGCTGTCTCATGGCTTGAAGTCTTCCTCCCTGGAGATGTGATGAAGTCCGTTGAGTCAGAGAGGTATTACGGTAGGGAGTACGTATACTTGAGGAGGCTCACTAAGGACGAGGGCTGGGATCTTCAGAGGGCGTGCGGCGGGACTCTCGAGGAGTTGATGCGTGGGAGGATCGTGAAGCAATGAGTTTAGAACCCCTTCACCCTGGGGCCGGGGGTTTAACCTCAACCCCCGTTGAGGAGGGATTAAGGCACTCAGAGCCTACTGTGGAGTGGCTCAGCAACTACCTAAGCAACGCCAAGAAGGTTCAGGAGAGCGTGAGGGAGCTAGGGTTCAGGAGGCGTGTAAGGGTCGTTGCAGAGCTTGGCAGGATATGGTTGGAGAGGTTAGAGGGCAGGGCTTTAGAGGGCTTGAAGGAAGAGCTCGTGAAGAACACGGGCTATAGTAGTGCTATGATTGAGAACGATCTTCGACTCGCTGGCGAGGTCCTCAAGGAAAGCAATATCGAGCTACTGATCGACTCAGGCCTTGCCGGTGGATGGAGGAGCCTAGACGAGTTCGTTGAGGTGGCGCCCGGCGAGCGCCTCATGAACCTTCCCGCAGGACCCGTCTTGATAATAGCTTCAGGCAACTCCGTAGTACCCCCGCTAATACCCACCGTCACATCGCTAGTCACCGGCAACGTGACTATATTGAGGCCCTCCCTGACCAACTACAGGGCTGTTAGGGAGGTCTTCAGGCCTCTCGAGGATCTTGCCAAAGTGTCTGAAGACGCTTCAAGGCTGGGGGAAGCCCTAGTGCTCACCTACCTATCGCACAACAGCAGGGTCTTCGAATACCTCGTGAAGGAAGCACCAGTCAGGATTGTGAACTACTGGGGCGGCGAGCCGGGAAGGTCCATCATCGCTAGGTCGGTCGCAGAGAACCCCCATAAGCCCAAACTCTACGTTAATGGACCGTTGACTGGGGTGGCTGTAGTGGACGGTGCTTCAGCAGGCAGCTGGGTTGCAGAGGCCCTTGCTAGGGAGGTCATGATGTATGACCAACAGTTGTGTAGTTCACCAACCCTCGCTCTCTTGATTGGCGATTACGGTAAGGCGGTCGAGCTGGCTAGGGAGGTCAGCAAACACCTTGATTCCTACAGCTCTATCCATAGGATTGAAGTATCTGAGGGATGGATGTTCAACCTCGCAACTCTGAGGAAGGCGCTGGAGCTCAACGGCGCTAAGGTCATACGTTCAGGCAGCCCTGAGAACCCTTACACCGTCGTGGTCAGCAGGGGGAGGTCCTCATTCACTGGACTGAGGCTAGTGCCGCTGAACATACACTCCAGGAGGCGGTTTCTGGAGATCGTGGCGGTCTCAAGCATCGACGAGTGCGTCGAACTCATCAGGGAGTTACCCCGAACGCCTGGATATGCCGGGATAGACGGGGTCCAGACAATCGCCATAGGCGTGGAGGACGAGGGGAGGAGGGTCGAGTACATTAGGAGACTGAGCAGGGCCGGCGTGTATAGGATAGTCCCTCTTGGTGAATCCTTCCTGAGGACTCCATATGAGCCGTACGATGGCGAGTACATACCACGCTACTTCACGTACGTCCTCTACTTCAGAGGGAGGCGCGCGGAACTGAAGTGAATGGGTGAGCAGGATTGATGGTGCTGGTCACCGGTGCCTCAGGCTTTTTGGGCGGGCACCTGGTCGAGGAGTTGATGAGGAAGGGTTATAGCGTAAGGGGTATGGTCAGGGACCCCCGCAAGGCTCAGCGCCTGAACGGTCTAGGCGTCGAGGTCTCCTACGGTGACTTAACGGTGCCGGAGACCCTGCCTCAAGCGGTCAGAGGGGTTGACGCCGTAGTTCATCTCGCTGCATACTACACGTTCACAGGCTCGAGGAGGCTCTACAAGTTGGTCAACGTGGAGGGCACTCGAGCCCTAGCTCAGGCCTCACTTAAATCCGGTGTCAGGAGATTCATATTCTGCAGCTCAACGGAGGCAATAGGTCCTGTGGCAAACCCCCCAGGCGATGAGGACACACCACCTAACCCTCAGTTCGAATACGGCTGGTCGAAGCTCCGGGCGGAGGAGATTGTAAGGTCCTTAGGTAACTCAGGTCTTGAGTACACGATAATTAGGCCCTCAGGAATCTACGGCCCCAGGAACGTCGACGACGTGGCCTACTGGTTCATAATGACCGTAGCTAAAGGCGGTCTCTTCTCTAAATTCACGGTGGGGAGCGGCGAGCACCTAGTTCAGTTTGTTCACGTGCGTGACGTAGTTCAGGGATTTACACTTGCGCTTGAGAAGCCCGACGTATCAGTCGGTCAGACCTACATAATCAGCGATGAGAGGGCACACAGGTACAGGGAGGTATATGAGATACTCTCGCAGATACTGGACAGGGAGCCACCCAAGCACAGGATAAACCCGACTTTAGCTAAGGTCGTGCTGGCGTTCACGGAGCTATACGATAGAGTGAGGGGTGGTGGGAACCTAATGTACAGGATGAAGATAGTTGATGCCGTAACAACGCACAGAGCCTACAGAATAGATAAGGCCAAGAGGGAGCTGGGGTACAAGCCGCAGTATGATTTAGTGAAAGGGCTTAAGGAAACTATTAAGTGGTACAGAGATAACGGTTACATATAGGAGTAACCGTGGGGCCTGATCTCATTGCAAGCCCCACCACTTGAGGTCGCCAGCGGCATGGTGGGCGGTTCCATGGATCGCTATTTAAATTGACTCTCAAGATAAAACGGCGATGCCTGTGGGTGGAAGGCTGTGCGACGGATTGGACGTCCTGCTTGAGGTCTCTGATGAGGCTCGAGAGCTCGGAGTGTTCGTCTCGTATACGGTGGCGTGGGGTGGGGGTGGAAGGCCCCTCCTTGATCCCCTCGCCGACGCCATCGACGAGTTCTTGAGAACTGTTAACTCTAGACACACTCTCGAAACTCTTAAGGAGGACCCCATCGTGAGGGCTTACAGAAACTTCTACTGGAGGTTAGGCATTGACCCAACTAAGACGAGGCCCGCTAGCGAGGCCCTAGTCAGGAGAGCTCTCAGAGGTTCCTTCCCGAGGCTGGGCGTAGTTGTTGACGCTGGCAACATAGCATCAGCCGAAACCCTCGTGCCAATAGGTCTCTACGACCTTCAACACTCATCACCCCCCTTCACAATGACACTATCTAAAGGGGGTGAGATCTTCAGACCCATAGGCGGTGGGGCGGAAGTGCTGAAGGTCGGGGTCCCCATACTCGTTGACTCTAGGGGCACCGTCATGCACCTCTACCCGCATAGGGACTGTGTGGAGACCATGAGCAGAGAATCGACGAGGGAGGTGCTTATAGTCGGCGCAGGGGTTCTGGGAGTGCCTGAAGACTTAGTTGCTAGAGCCACTGAGAGAACCGCTGAACTACTTGCTAAAGCGGGATGGTGCTGGTGCGCCAAGTCAGTAATGAAACCTAAACCTTAAGGACATGGGGTTGTGAGGTTCTTCCCTCACCGCACCTTCAGCCTCTCACGTTACATTACAACGTTCCTGCGAGGATCGCGAGTCCCACTTCTTTATGAAGGAAGGTGTCTTGACCAACTGCTCGTTGCGTCAGACCCTTACGAATTCCTTCAACTTGTAGGTCCCGAGCAGTATGTAGGTCAGGACAGTCATCAAGGCGATGCCTACGTGATAGGCTGATACGGTGAGCCAGGATGCGATAGTTAGCAGTATTACCCCTGCAAGTATTCTGGACGCGGTCGGACTGACTGTGAAGCGGTATCTACCCTTACCCTCGGTTCCGACGCCGTAGAGCCAGAGACCGTTTATGTAGAGTGCTGTGATCCAGGGGAGTAGGGGGGCATCATTTAGAGGTATTGCTATAGATACTGCGGTGGCGGCCATCAGCGAGAGCATAAACACCGTGAAGTCCCTGAAGCCCGTCGACTTAACATAATGTCTGAAGGTAAGGAAGACCATCAGGGCTGTGCTGATCAAGGCTAAAGCGTCACCAAACATAACACCAATGTTCAGATTCATACCACCTAAGAGAGTTTAGGGCTCACCAATTTTAAAGTGAAGGAAACCCTACACAGAGAGTTTCTCAAGAATCTCCACGTTCGTGCTGAGCTGTATCCTCAACCTATCCTCGAAGTCTAGAGTCCTGCTGTCAACCTGTGTGAAGGGTAGGTAGAGGAGCTCCTTAGCAGACGTTGACGCGAACGTTATCCTGTCCCTGTAGTGGCTGTTGGCACTGGATATGTATGCGTCGGCGAGCTTCTCAGCGTGCACGAATGTTATCAGCGGTGGCACAGTCCTCGCGCGCGGCGGTAGGTTAGCCCTAACCTTCCTAGTTAGGAGTTCCCCCGCGAGTATGTGCGCCGGTGCTTCGTGGACTCTGTCAGGTGGCACCGGCCTGCCGGCTTGCACCCCTAACGCGTCGACCACTGGGTTCAACGCATACGGCGCTATGCCGGTCACCATCAACATCATCGAGGATTCAGCCCCCTTCCTGAGCAGGAGACCCTTCACGTAAGAGAACTTAGTCCCGACGATGTAGTATGGTATGTGGTAGGTTCCCGAGCCCCGCACGAGATCCACTTCACCCAATCCCGTCTTACTGTAGACCACGTTCCTCACGTGGCTCGTGACCTCCAGGAGATCCTGCATGGGCCTCCTGTACGTCTCCCTTAACCTATTGAATAAACCTGCATACCTCTCAAACCACTCAAGCACCTTCAGCGGATCCTCGCCGGCTGTGAAGAGCCTGTTAGCCGAATCCACTATGTTCGCCAGCGATTCGGCACATAACTTCTCAATCTCGAGAATCCCCGGATTGGCTTCAGGCAGCGCCTTACCCGAGATCCTCTGGAGTAATGAGTTGTAGAGGCTTATTGAATCCCTTATTAAAGTCAGTGAGGAGGAGGTGTTGCGGTTCATCAGCTCGTTGACGGCGCTCAGCATCGCGTGCACTGCCCTCAACCTCTCCCTGACTAGGGAGAAGCCCGGCGCGTCGGGCAGCAATTGAAGCGCTTCGGCGACGTTCTTGAGAGCCATTTTAACATCATTAACACTTAGTGTTCTGAGCGCGTTCAGTAAGTGTCCGGCGATCGTTTCGTAGGCCAGCGTCTCGCTAAGCATTCTCTGATCGTCCTCCGTAACGGCGAAGTCCTTCAGGCTCTCTATCTTCAGAGCCTCCTCAAAGAATTGCTTAGAATCGTCTGTGACGCTGGCTCCAGAGGCCATGAACGGAACTATGGGATGCGAGAGGCACTGCAGGTACCTAGCACGTACGTTCGAACGCGTTAAACTGACCCTGGGCTTTATGATGCTCTGGAAGATCTGGTACCTGGCTGCAGTGTCAACCGTTGTGGAGGTAACTATAGCCGGTGGCAGTATATCCCTTACCCACCTCTCCAGCTCTTGCTTCAGCTCATTAACGTACTTTGAAGAGTCCACCAGCCTATTAGTGTAGCCGCAGTACTCACACCTAATCCACTCATCACCAGGCTGCGGTTTCGGTAGGGGTGCGCCGCAGTTAGTGCATCTAAGTTTCTGCACTTCCACCGACGACACCGCCGCGGTCACTGCGCGTCAGTTAGCGCTACCTCCTCTCGAACCTTACGGTAGTCCTCATCAACTCTATCCTTGACTGCAGCTCCCTTATCCTAGCGTTTAAACGTTCCTCCATCATCCTCATCTCCTTGAGGGCCAGGTCGTAGTAGTTCCTCGCTATCCTGTCGCTCAGATCACGCACCATGGTGTAGCACACCCTACACACTGCAATCCCCCCACCTTCAATCATGTACGGGGCCTCCCTCCCGTAGCGCGACTTAATGTACTCGTTGATGGAGGCGGGCAGGTATATGTAGTTCACCTCCTCACCCTGGATCTCTCTATGGCAGACCCAGCATCTAGTGCTCTTACTTAACTTGACTATCTTGCCGTTGACGTGGTCCCTCACCTCAGGCGTTGATTGCTGAAGGAATGCGAGGGCCTCCGAGTACAGCTCCACCGCCTTATCAGGCTCGTTTTCCTCGACCCTGGCTGCTCTAATCACTCTGGCGTAACCCAGTAGCCTGAACCCTATCACTGAGAGGGCCTCATGTATGCCCACCACATCCTCGAGCACGAGCCTCCTAGAGCCTTCAGCCAGGAGTAGGTTGCCCACCCCCTCGTACTTGTCGGCAACGTCCAGGTCCATGGACCTAACTCTACCTACCTCAAACTCCGGCAGGCTGGTTATCTCAGCCAATAGCTCGAGATCATGCAGTAGTTCAGGAGGCCGCACCTTAGCGGCCAGACCTAAGTCCAGCTCCACGGCAGGGTCTAACTTCCTGCACTGCTCAGCAGCCTTCCTGAACGATTCTGGGTTCTTCTTGAGCAACGCGTCGTAGAGGAGGGCGTAGAAGAGGGCTAGGTCGGCCTTGCCAACTAATTCAGGGTTTCGTGACTTGCTGGCCACTTCATACGCTTGAAGGAAATTCCTCACAGCCCCTTCGAGATTCCCCTTACCCCTGTCGCTGAAGCCCTTACTCATGGCCTCGCTGAACTTCTCGGCGTCGCTCTTGAAGAACATCATTTCTACATCTCCTGCTTGTACTTCTCCAGGAGTTCCTTCTTCATGCTCTCGTACTCCTCCTGCGTTATCAGCCCCTCGTCAAGCATTTCCTTCAACTCCCGCAACTTCTCAACTATCGGGGTTTTCCTCTGCGGTTGTTGAGGCGGGGCTGGTGGGGCCTGCTGTGGTTGTGGCTGCGCCTGCTGCTGAACCACCGGCTGGAGCAACCCAGGCATTGCTATGAGGGCCCCCATCCACCCTGCTGCAGGGGACCTGCCTAAAGCCCTCATAATCTCAACGGTCTTCACTATCTCAAGAACCTTGTCCTCATCACCCTTCTGTATGGCCAGCAACAGCGGGAGTCCGTAGGTAGGGTCTTCCTTCTCCATCCTCTCGAGCTGCGGGAGGCTCACACCACCTATCTTGACGTCTATCAGCTCGAGGCCCCTCTGCCTGAAGGCATCGTGTATGACGCCTGCCTTGATTCTGGCTGAGACCTCGCTGAGGTTAGAGTATATCTCGACGGCTGTGTACTTGCTCATCTCCTGGATGAAGCTCTCCATGAAGTAGTTTCTGATGAAGTCTGCTACCATGGGTGAGGAGAACTCCCGCAACGCTCCTGCAACCTGCGTCAGGAACAGCACAGGATCACCTACGCGGTACCAGAACTCGCCGAAACTCTGGAGTTCCGTCATGTAGAGCGTCCTAGGACCTAGCTTGACCCTGGTGGAGAGGCCGAACCTACCCCTGAACTGCTTGAGCGAGATGAAGACCACCCTAGCTTTAAAGGGGGTCTCACCGTAACCCATGATGAGATTGAACGCCCTGGTGAGTAGTGGTAGGTTCTGCGTCGTCAGGACGTGGCGTCCGGGCGGCAGGACGTCGTAGATCTTCCCATCCCTCATGAATACGGCGGTCTCGTACTCGTGAACCACCAGAACGCTGCCCCACCTGATGTCCTCGTAGGGGTACATCCACAGTATGTCGTCAGGCCCCGGGTTAACCCACTCGATCACGTTGGTCTTGCTCACACATCATCACCTCATGAAGCCTGCCAGGACACCCTCCCTCTCACTCAGTTTAACCTCATACTCGCTGATCTTGCCCTCCACATCATTCAGCAGGGAGCTCAAACACTCCGGGGTGGTGTCAGGCGCTAAGAGCTTGCTTGTGAGCGAGTTCAGGGCGGATATAACGTCGGCTAACGTTAGGTCGTGCTCAAGCATTCTGGTCAGCTTCTCCTCATCCACCTTCACCACGTGGAATAGCGGTCTATAGCCGTATGGGGCGTGCCTGGTCTTCTCAGCCAGCGAGTCCAGCCTGTAGATCATCGATTCAACACGCTTGGCATCCCCGCTCAACCCCCCTCTAGATACAAGGGCGGAGTAGAGACGCCTGAGATCCTCTAGACTCCTCCTCAACCTCCTGAGGAGCTCGTCCCTCACAACCCTGTCCGTCTCTCTGATGAGTTCCTTCTCCTTGTAGCCCCTATAGCCGGGAAACACCATCAGGAGTTTCTCATAAAGTCTAAGCTCCTTCTGACTCAGTTTCTCCACCTCCTCGTACAACCTACTCCACCACACAATGTCCAAAGTATAGGATGCGTCAGAAGCTTATATACGTCGCACCCAGGCTCTCATTCATAGCCTTATATTTAGCTGTTGTCTGTATGTGTTGTTGGTGTGGTGGGTGAGTGCATTCCCTAAGAGGTCACACTGGTGCGGCGAGCTCAGGCGGGAGCACATCGGCGCGGAGGTGGTTGTTAACGGATGGGTTCACACGATACGTAGGATGGGGAGGATCACATTCATCCTGGTCAGAGACAGGACAGGGGTTGTTCAAGTGGTCATGAGTTCTAGGAGCCCCTACTATGGAATGACTGAGAATCTCACGCCTGAAACTGTGGTCGCTGTGAAGGGGGTTGTGAGGGCGCGTCCTCCAGCCCAGGTGAACCCTGAGCTACCGACCGGCGAGGTCGAGGTGGAGTTGAGGGAGCTTGTAGTGCTAAGTAAGGCTAAGCCCCTCCCGATACCGGTCTTCGACCCCGAGCTCATGAAGACCACGTCGGAGTCCATGAGGCTTAGATACAGGTACCTCGACCTCAGGAGGCCTGAAATGCAGAGCAACCTGATCTTCAGAGCTAAGCTAATTAAGACCCTCCGGGAGTTACTCGATTCCAGAGGTTTCATCGAGGTCGAGACCCCCTACCTGGCTAGAAGCACCCCCGAGGGTGCCAGGGACTTCCTAGTGCCCAGCAGGCTCTATCCAGGCAAGTTCTACGCCTTAACTCAATCACCTCAACTCTTCAAGCAACTGTTGATGATAGCCGGGTTTGAGAGGTACTACCAGTTCGCCAGGTGCTTCAGGGATGAAGACCCAAGGGCTGATAGGCAGCCTGAATTCACTCAGCTGGATATAGAGATGTCCTTCGTAACTAAGGAGGACGTGATGAAGACGGTTGAGGATGTCATGCGTGAGGCGTTCATCAAAACCCTCAACGTTGAGTTGCCCAATCCGTTGCCGAGACTGACCTACTCTGAGGCGCTGAGGAAGTATGGGGTAGACAAGCCGGACCTACGGTTCGGAAACCTCTTGGAGGACGCTGACGAGAGGGTGAGAACCCTCCTCAACGCAGGACCCAGGGACTCGGTCAGGGTGCTGAGGTTCGGAATCAACGAGAGGGGCGTTGAGGAGGTTGGGAAGCTTATTGAGGGGCTTCTGAGCCATGAGGGCGGTGTGAGGCATTACTACGTCATCAGGGGCTCAGGCATCTTAGCAGGTGGGGAGGCCTCCGTAGGTAACGAACTCCTGAAGCTCCTTGACGTAGGCATCGGTGAGGCCGCCGTGGTTGCGGTGGGTAACTATGAGAAGGCCTCAGAGACTCTAGGGACTCTCAGAAATTCTTTAGGTAGGTACCTAGGCCTAGTTAAGAGGGATGAGTACGCTATGGTGTGGATCACGGAGTTCCCGCTCTTCGAACTCAATGAGGAAGGTGCCTTAACATCTAAGCACCACCCCTTCACGTCGCCGAGACCTGAGGACCTGCCGAAGCTGGAGGCAGCACCTCTCGACGTTATAGCGCAGTCCTACGACCTAGTGCTGAACGGTTACGAGGTGGGGGGTGGGAGCATAAGGATAAACAGCAGGGAGCTGCAGGAGAGGGTGTTCAAGATACTCGGTCTATCTGCCGACGAAATGAATGACAGGTACGGCTTCCTGCTGGAGGCGCTGGACTACGGCGCACCACCCCATGGTGGGATAGCCATAGGGGTGGACAGGTTGACGGCAGTGGCTCTAGGGCACGATTCGATAAGGGAGGTCATTGCGTTCCCGAAGAATAAGGAGATGATGGATCCCATGACCGGGGCGCCCGGCAGGCCGCCTGAGGAGCATCTGAGGGAGATTAAATGGCTTAGGATTGCAGACCACGTGTGACTTTGGTGAGCGTGCTTAACATGGCTCGGCTACCCGCAGTATGCGTTGATTCTTAACTAATGAACGCTTACTCCACAGACGATTATTCCGTACTTACGAAGAAGAGCTTCTCCACCTCCGCCCTCATTAAATCCTCTGCCGGCGCCTCCTTAACTATCCTACCGCTCACTAACACGTAACCCTTATCAGCCACTTCGAGCGCTCTCCTGACGTTCTGCTCGACCACAAGTATCGTAACGCCCTTCCCCCTAATCTCCGCGATCTTCTTCATCAGGGCGGCCCCGGCCTTAGGTGCGAGCCCTGCTGTAGGCTCGTCTAGGAGGAGTAACTTCGGCTTAGTCATTAAAGCCCTGGCGACCGCCAGCATCTGCCTCTCACCGCCGCTTAGCGTCTTAGCTTTCTGGTTCCTCCGCCTCTCTATCTCAGGGAACAGGTTGAACATCTCCTCAATATCGCTCCTGATGGCGGGGTCGCTTCTGATGAAGGATCCCATCTGAAGGTTCTCGAAAACCGTTAGGTTGGGGAATACGTTATCGAGCTGCGGTGCGTAGCTAATACCAGCCTTAACTATTTCGTGTGTCCTCATCTTCTGCAGGGGTCTTCCCTCGAAGAGGGCCTCGCCCCCGTGAATCGTCGCAATACCGAATAGCGCATTCAGGAGGGTGGTCTTCCCGGCGCCGTTAGGGCCTAGAACCGCCACTATCTCGCCCTTCCTCACACTCAGGCTTATGCCCTGCAACACCACCATCTTGCCGTAGCCGGCTTTCAAGTTGCTCACGTCAAGCATCTCAGACACCTATGTACGCCTCTATGACCTTAGGGTCTGAAACAACCTCCTGAGGTCTGCCCTCAGAGAGGAGTTTGCCGTTGTGGAGTACGTAGACGTAGTCAACGTACTCCATCAGTATCTCAAGCCTGTGTTCTATTATAAGGAATGTTAGGCCGTGTTCGTCCCTCAACCTCTTCACGTACGTGAAGAGTTCCCTAGCCATGGAGTAGTCAACTCCTGCCGCAGGCTCGTCCAGTAAGTAAAGCTTAGCGGGGGTCATGAGCCCTCTGACGGTCTCCAACATCTTTATGTGTGCGGCAGACAGCTCGGGGACCTTAGAGTTCACGTAGGACAGCATGTTGAACATCTTGAGCAGGTGGACAGCCTTCCTGGCGAGCTCCCTCTCCTGATTGACCCAGGTCTTCGTGAGGAGTAGCTTGCTGAGGCTCTCACCCCTCTGCCCTGATGGGGTTACGAGTATGTTCTCAAGCACTGTCAGCGAGTTAAACAGCCTCGGTATCTGGAATGTCCTCACTACACCCTTCTTGAAGACCTCGTTCGGGTTCAGCCCGTCTATCCTAACCATGTTCTCAGATTCTCTGAACCATACGCTACCCCTGTCAGGGACGTAGAAGCCTGTGATGACGTTGAAGAGGGTGGTCTTTCCAGAGCCGTTGGGGCCTATGAGGCCTATTAGACCCCTCTCAGGCACTGTAAGCGAGACCCCGTCCAAAGCCCTGACGCCGCCGAAGTATTTGGCGACGTCCCTAACTTCGAGGAGAGCGCTCATCCACCTTCACCCGTCAACACTTTCCGCACTTCCTCAACGGCGGGGGTCTTCACAGGCTTCTCCGGTAACAACCCTCTGGGATTGACGAGAAGAACCACCACTATTAGAAGGCCCACTATGACCCACCTGAGGTAGTCCGGCGATATGACGGTCACGCCTAATTGAGGGGTGACGAACGTCAACACCCTGTCCACGAGCGTTATTATTGCAGCGCCCAGTAAGGACCCCTTCAAGTTCCCGAAACCTCCTAGGATGATCATGGCCCACACGTTGAACGTCACGGCCGGCACGAACATGTTTGGATTAACCGATGTCAGGTAGTAAGATAGGAAAACCCCTGCAACGCCCGCGAATCCGGAGCCGATGAAGAGCATAGTTGCTTTAATCCTCGGCACGTGCTTCCCCAGACATAGGGCGGCTATCTCGTCATCCCTCACGGCCTTAAGGGTCCTCCCTAAGGGGGAGTTAACCAGCCTGTCACTGACTAAGTACGTCAGCGCTAGGAAGCCCAAAACCATTCCTAAGAAGGCCGCATCACGTGCCCTGCTATCCGGGATCCATCCGAAGGGGGTGGGGATGGCCATCAAGCCCTTACTAGCGCCCACGGGCTCATAATGAAGCAGGAAGATCCTCATGAGCTCGCCTGAGCTCAGTAATGTGAACCCTACGAAGGCCGGGCCCACCCTGAGTATGGGGTATGTGAGCACGTAGCCGAGGAGCCCGGACACTGCGAACGCCATAATCAGCGACAGCAGGAGCAGGCCTATGTTGAGCAACGGTGCCTTATTAGCCAGCTGGCTTAGCAGTATAATGCCACTTATGCTGTATGGGGGAGTCTCGGCCACGTTGACCCCGTTGAGGATTAGTATTAGGTAAGTCGTTATGGCGGCGCTTATGTAGGCTCCGACCCCGTAGAAGACCACCTTACCGAAGTTAGTTATCCCGCTAACCCCTGACTCCATATTCAGTGATATGGAGAGTATCGAGTAAATGCCGAAAAGGGTTAACCAACTAATCAGGAACCCGACAATGTCGAACGATATCATTGCTTTGAACCCCTCCTCAAAAACCTGTAGGGCAACCCGCCCCCAGCGCCAAGCGGTGGGAAGAGTATGAGCGTAGCTATTAAGGTTGCGAACGTTAGGAATGGTTTGAAGCTGGTTGGGATGCCCAGGTACGAGTTCAGTAGGGCTATCCCTATATTCTCTATGGAGGCTATGAGGAGTGCACCAACGCCTGTTCTGAGGAGCGATACAAGCCCTCCTATGAAGCCCACCGTGAACACCTGAAGCACCATCGAGTCACCGGCCTCCGGAGTCACTGCTCCAGAGAATGAGGTCCATACAACACCCCCCACGGCAGTTATACCGCCGCAGATGAACCACGCCAAATTAACTATGAGGCTCCTCGGTATGCCGGTTATCTCCGCTAGTGAGGGATTGTCGGCAACGGCTCTCATAGCCCTACCCACTTTAGTCTTCTCCAGCATCAGGTAGAGTGCCAGGACAATTAACGTTGCGGCAATAATGCAGGCGGCTAGCGCCTGACTGATTTCGAAACCCATTATTGATGTCCTAGGGACGTCGGAGTAGGTGATCCTCCCGTACGAGACGAAGTTCCTGCCGGTGTAGAAGTGCATGACGTCCGTCAGCATGTAGAGAAGGTATTTATAGGCTATCCACAACCCCATGGAGGATATCATCAATATTGCTGGAGTAGACCCTCTTCTCTGCAGGGGCGTGAAAACGGTCACGTTATTTAAGACCGCTATGCCGCCGGTAATTAGGAATGCTAAGGCGGCGGCCAGCCACATCGAGTTAAACCCCAAGGTTCCGTGGAGGAAGATAGCCACGTACGCGCCGTAGGTTATAAAGTTCGCATGCGCGAAGTTTATTACTTTGGTGGTTCTGTAGCTCAGCGTTAAGGGCAGGGCGAAAATCAAGTAGAAGAGGGAGTATTGGATGAAGTTGCTTAAAGCTTGGGAGAGACCGGGGATCAAGCTGTACCGCCCTCCTCGTATTTGGATACCATATCCAACACCAAGCGTAAATAACGTTAAATCATTTACTTTAAAAACTCATGAGTAGGCTTTCTCGACGAATATTATAGAGCCTCTCTCATACAGTCCAACGTCCTTGTACTGGTAACCTTTAGGTCCTCCAGGTATGATTGCCCATATACCGTAATCTTGCTGTGCCTTATCACCAGCCTCATCGAATATGGTCCACCCGCTGGGCCCGTAATACGTCTTAGCCACCTCAATCAACGCACTCCTTATGGCCTCGCCCTCATAGCTTCCGGCCCTCAGTATCGCCCACCCAGCAAGTTTAACCGCATCGTAGAGGTTCTCGCTAAAGACGCCTGGCTCGATGTTGAACCTCTTAGACATCGCGGTTTTGAAGCTTTCGTAGAGCGGGTTGGCTATGAAGAGGGGCCTCGTGCCGTAGAGCCTGACCTTAGACGCGAAGCGCCCTACAGTGACTGAGAGTAATTCCTCCGCGCCGTGAGGCCCCTCTGAGATAAACCATCTAACCTTAGACAGTACATCCGACTCAGCGGCATGCGATAATATATTAGCGCCGTCCGTGTCGAAGGCCACTAGAACGACTGCCTCAGCCCCCTCACTCTGGACCCTGCTTGCTAATGTAGCGACCTCAGACGCGTAGTCGGAGAGCCCGGTCTGGTAAGCTAGTTTGCTGAGGACGTTACCGCCCAGCTCTTTAAAGTACCGCTCGAAGAACTCCGCGAAAGCGTTGCCGTACTCGTCATTCCTGTTGAACACTATAACCTTCCTAGCGCCTTCCTGGTACGTCAGAACCGCTAGGGCCTTGGCTTGACCAGCATCAGAGCCCACAGTCCTGAAGACGAAGTCGTTGGGTATCGCTAAAGTGGGGGCGGTTGACGAGGGCGATATAATGAGTATCTTGTTAGCGTCGGCGTACGACTTAACCACCTTCACCTGAGAACTGGCTGCAGGCCCTATGACCACCTTAATCCCCTGCTGAGCGAAGCTCTGAACGTTCTGAAGGGCTTTCTCCTCGACAGTGCCGTCGTCCAGTATCACAGACCTGAACTCAACGTTGAATCCGTAGGCCTGAACCTCCCTGTTTAGATCCTCTATCGCCAACTGAACCACCTTCTCCCACATCTTGCCGATGGAGGAGAGCTCCCCCGATAGCGGGAGCGTGAACCCTATACTGTAGGTCTTCTTAGCAGGGGTCAGTGTGACGGTCGTGGTAACTCCGCCAGCACCGCCTACCGCGGCGGACAGGGCGTAGCCGGCCGCCAACCCTATTATCAGAGCTATCGCGATGAGCGCTACTGACCTCATATCCAGTGCCATACCCGAGACACCTCAGGTTACTACTGACATCTATGTTTTTAAGCTTTTCTGTTGACAGAATGAAATAACTGCAATGACTCCTGGATATGTTACATAATCGTTGAACAAGACCTCTACATATGATGGAAATCATTATTTATATAACTTTTACAATTGAAAGCCTTACCACCTAACATAAACTCAACTAGATGAAAGAATCGTGAAGTCTTTACGTTCCGCTAGTAATTTGCGGTAAAACTGTTAGGCAATATTATGTTGAGGTTCGTCAAAACAGCCCTTAGGGTGAGGAGGGCTGCTTTCTTTGCTGGTGTTTTAGGAAGGGTTTGTAGGAGGCCTTGCGTCGCTAGGCTCGGCAACCGCCAACGAACCCGCAGGGGTATCTCTGGGGTAAGGTGGAAGCCCCTGAATGAAGAGAGGGGCGGGGGTTAAAACATCTGGAGGCGAGCGCGGCCAGAGTGTAGTTGCTGAGGTGCTCGAGGGAGTGTTGAGTTTTGATTTTGCTTGAGCCTTAAGCCCCTTTCCCTTCTGAGAGGAGTCTTCTAGCGCAGTGCACTAGAGTGATCACTAGGAGGTTTGAGGCGAGTCCCCACACTATGCCGTGTATTCCAAGCGGTTCTAGCTTCCATCCGTAGTACCTCATTAAGGCGAATATCCCTAACACCGTTAATTCGCCTGCTATCAGGCCGCTCGTCACCTCATGCTTTCTAAGGCTTTTCCAGAAGATACCTATGAAAAGGCCTGGCAGTAGTTGAGCCACACCTGCATAACCTACCAGGAGTAAATCCACTAAGAGTGCGGGGGAAGTGTATGCTAGGATCGTCGATACTACGCCTAAGCCCGCCACCGCCACTCTAGTGATGTTTATCAATTCCTTATCACCTATCTTAGGTTTGAAGACCTGCTGTATCAGGTTTCTCGAGATGGTGCTCGCTTGATCCAGGAGTATACCTGCGGCGGTGGAGAGCGATGCTGCAGCGCCGCCAGCGGCTATTAAGCCCAAGACGCTTGGCCCGAACGACAGGCCAACCAGGTTGAGGAATGCGTAGTCCGAGGACCTCAGCTTGATGCCTAGAGCGAGGGCGACTAAGCCCATGTGCGTGACCCACAGAGATCCCAGTATTAAATACCATGAGTTGAGAACCATGCCCTTCTTGAGCACTTTAACGTCCTTAGCCGTGAATAAGGTCTGGACTCTCTGAGACCAGCACCAGAAGCCTAACCCAGTCCCAACGACTGATGAAATGAACCAGGTTTCAGGCCTTAACCCTCCGGGGCCTGGGAGGGTCAGGTGTGCTGGGGACACGGACGCTACGGCATCGTAGAGGCCCGGCAGGCCGCCGAAATACTTCAGTATTAAGGCCCAACTACCGCCGAACATTGTTACGAGCATTATCGCCCCCAGGAACACGTTAGTAAGGGCTATGGACACCATGCCCCCCAGGAAGACGTACAGGATAACGAGACCGAGGACAGCCACGGAAAGGTGTAGTGAGGGCAGCATGCCGTACGACACTGTGTCCAATATTATCGAAACCGCTTGAATCTGTAGCTGAACGTACGGGATCTGAAAGACTATGGACACTATCGCGGCCAGAACCATCAGCAGTTTGCTGTCATACCTCCACATAATGAAGTCGGAGAGCGTCATCAGATTATGTTTCTTAGCTAAGCTCCAGACGCGCGGCGCCAACAGGTACCCAGCAACGTACCCCAGCAGTGAAGTGCCCCAGGCAAACATGGTGGCCGCCCCGTAGGTGTAGGAATATCCTGCAGTGCCCAGGAACGTGTAGCCGCTGTAGATGACTGCCGCGGAGTTCAGGAAAAACACTATAGTCCCTAACGTCCTCCCAGCGACTATATAAGTGTCAGCCCTTAAGGTCTTTAACCTCAGCCTCGAAGTTATTAACCCTATAGCCACCGATATGAAGATAACTGAGAGGACTATCGACGACGCGATGATTGGATCCTGATTCAAGCCTCCCTCACCTCTCTAGCGTGTAGAGGATTGTCAACGCGGTTGCCGTGATCACCGAGACGAGTATGTAGTAGAACCAGAGTAAAGGAAGTCCCAAAACCTTAACATCAGCCCTATTGACGAAGGGCAGCAGGACAGTCCAGAGGACGTATATGGCTATCCCTACGATCACCTGGTGAGCCTTAGGTCCTGAAGGAGCTTCCTCCAAGACACCACCCGTAGAATAAAGCACGTTGAATTAAAAAGTTTTCTACGACATCCAACCTGAGTGATTTCCTTAAATATTCTCCCTAACAAACATCTTTATTAGAGTGTGCGAGAGTGACCATAGTTAATGAGTTTAGTGTAGCCTCCCCGCTGGATGCTAGTGAAGTTCTCACCATCCTAGCGGACCTCCAGCTCCACTTGAGTCTGTGGCCCGTTCTGGAGTCTCTAGCTGAGGTGTTAAGCGATAATGAGGTCTTAGCTGATCTGAAGGTGGGGGATTCCCTGAGCCGGGTACACCTTAAGATGAGCACAAGTAAAGAGGGTGAAGTTGCGGTCATAACGGTGGAGGGGCACGATGACTTGAGTTTGGAACTCAGGCTGAGCGTCGTGGGCAGGAAGTTGGTCGGCAGGCCCCTGACCTTAATTAGGGGGAGGATCGTGGTCAAGTCGGCCAACGAGAAGGCTCTGAAGCCGTACATTAAGACATTCGTTGAAGCCTATCAGAACAGGCTGATCGGCGCGCTACCTACAGTACTTGATGCGTGGAGGAAGGGACTCGTCAAGAAGATGGGAGTGAGGGCCGCGGCACCGCCGCCGGTGGAGGCAGCCCCTAAAGAGCTACCTAAACGTGAGGAACTTCCTAAGCCTGAACTCAAGCTGGAGGGTGTGAACGTAGTAACGAGCCCCACAGCCCTTGATGATGAGGTGCTGGTAAGCAACATAATCCTTAAGTCCCACATCTTAAGCACGGTGAAGGAAGAGCTCAGCGGCCTCGAACTCCTGAGGAGATTAAGCGAAATGTACACCGGAACGGGACTTAAAACCCTCTACACACTCGCGATAGACGCTGAGGGCAACAAAGTCAGGGTATTGTTTAGAGATGATGCCATCGTGGGAGTTAGGGTTGAGCTACGGGAAGGCACCATCATTAGCGGCGTAGATGCGGTGAAGAGGCTTAAGGAGCTGGACAAGAAGGTCTGGAGGATCTCCACCTATTCAATACCTAAGGAACTGTTTTCATCGTGATCTTAATGACCCCTCGATGCCCCTCCGCCGTTTCGGCATCACTAACGCAAAAAAACGTTAATTGACGCGGCTGGAAGAGCTTCGGCGAGCTTAGTGAGAGAGGTAACACGTCCCTCATTCATAGTTATGTCATGTGAGGAATTCTTGCCGCTAGGTAGGGAAGGAGATCCGCTCTTAAGCCGGGGTCTTCTCCCACACTAAAAGGCAGATTTTATCCGTTGAGACCGTGTGCGTCAACAGTCCTAAACCTTCTCGTGGTGCGGCCCCACGCTTCTTGAAATGTTCCTGATGAGGAAGCGAAGGGATTCAAGCAGTTCACGCACTGAACCTAACTCAGGTTTGGACACCACCTCAACTGCATTAAGCTCCTTGTATGCTGAAAGCTTGTAGATGGGTTTGGAGGTTGTGTCCACTATTCTGTTAAGCAGACCAACATCCTTAGGCTCCTCGTAGAAGACTTCGTAAATCCCTCTCGCAGTGCTTACTGTGGTCTTACTCAGCCTTTCTAGGCGTTCCCCAAGATCCTTTGCCAGGGTGTTCATAAGTCTTGACTCACCCCTCTTGACCGCGTGCAGATCCCTCAGAACGTTTCTCCCGGTGAGCTCCAACATTATGGTTACCCTATCGTCGTGTCTCAACGCCTTGGCTACTGGGTAGTAGAAGAAGGAGTATCTGGGTGTGGTCGTGAGCAGTACGTAGGCCCTCCTCCCTTCACCGAGTTCGTACACGGCCTTATACCCGACGAGGTACCCTAGGAGGGTGTACTCCTTATCCCTAGGCCTCAGTTCCCTCTCCAACTCCTCAGTGAAATCCTTCATGAACTTAATCATCCTCCTCCTCATTCTGAAGTACCATAATGCGGCAGCGACCGACACTGCCATCAAAACTGAGATCGCGATCGCTTCAAAGAGAGTGTTCATGCATACCCCCTGACTACAACTACAGTGTCTCTTAACTTAACTATATCCTCAAGACTGGAAGGTGGGCTGCTGGCATGCGGGATCATGATGGACCTGCATTCTATAGACCTGAACTCCCTGAGCGTCTCCGCCTGCTCGGCGTAAGTTCCCAGACTAGCGGCCACTTCATCTGGAAGGACTTTATTCATCACTAAGAGCTTAGGTTTAATGGTTAACTCGTTTTCTAGGAAGTTGAGGATCTCCCTCAGCTCGAACATCGGCAGGGGTTCCGGGTTCGTGACTACTATGTACGACGTTCTTAAGGGATTGCTTAGCACCTCCTTGACTCTGGAGTATGTGTTCTTCAGTTCGTAGAGTTTTTTCAACGCTGGGTCCCTCATCTCGAACTCCTTGCCGAGGGTCTTAGCTATGACGTATCTGAGTGACACTATCCTCTCCCTGATGTTGATCAGCTTGTCGAGCCAGAGCAGGTAGAGCCTCGGCAGGGCTAGGGTTCTGAGGGAGACGCCTGTCGGCGGCGTGTCGACCACGACATGCTTATAACCTTTGTCCCCGTACGTGTCAGCCAGCCACCTTAGAAACACCTCCTCCTCCACCCCTGGCGCATACTTCATGGCTTTAGTGACGTCCTCCAGGTTGAGGACTGTAAGTGACGGAAACATCTCAGCCATGAGGTCTGAGTAGCTCGACATCAACTTCCTGGCTGAAGCCTCTATGTCCAGCTGGCATGCCGAGAGGTTCTCCGCAACCTCCACGGTCTCCATAGGCTTGCGTAAGCCAAGGTACTTCAGTATGTGTTTAGCCGGGTCGAAACTCACTAGGAGGGTCCTGCCCTGAGACCTCAACTCGTTAGCTACTAAAATGGATGTCGAGGTCTTGCCGACGCCGCCCTTCCCCAACACCACGATTACGTGAGGCTCCCCTTCAAGGGGCTTAAGCAACTCAGTTAAAACACTCACCACTCGCCACCCAAGGAGGACATGAGGTCCCCTAGGACATCACCACCCCTCACAGCCCTAGACTCAAGGATTTTCAACTCACTCTTGAGGGCGTCGAGCAATTCTAGACTGAGAATCGGGGAGACGGTCCTAACGCCTACCAGAGTCCCTAGAATCATCGTTACAAACGCTGCCTCCAGCTCGTTGTGCTCCAGCACTAGCGCGCTGACGCTCTCCTCTAATATGGCTTGGTTGATACCCTTGATAAAGGCGATCACCTCGCTTAAGATTCTCCTCATTAACCTAAGCAACCTACACCCCCCTTATTCTCGCCACTGCAACTATTAAAACATTGCCCGCTAGCTAAACGGAGTTTGTATGAGGGGTTCGAGTTTAATAAAAAACGTTGAAGGGTTTATTTAGCCCTTCTTAACCCGCTCACGAACAGCCCTATCAGCAGGAAGTCAAGCACTACCGACACAGCCACAATCGTTCCTGCACCAGCTTGGTAGAGTGGCGGTAGGCCGGGAACCACTGCGTAGAGCCACCATATGAGGCCGACTGTGACAGTCACCCACAGGAAGAGTGCCGGGATCATTAAAAGCAGTGAGGTACCCCCTCTAACCTTCTGTATTGCGTAGGCCCACAGCGTGGCAGTGAGTAGGGCAAGGGCGGCGAGCAACTGGTTAGTGCCTGCGAACGCGGGCCATATGATCGAGTACGCGTAGACGGTCGTGACCCTGTTAAGCTCTGGTATGAAGACCTCTATCTTGGGGTAGGCCATGATCGCGCCGAAGACCACCGGTATTATTGAAGCAACCCATCTATTTGTTAACGCCTTATAAGCTGACTCGCTCTTAGGCTTGAGCCAATCGAAGAGCTCTCTCCAAGCGAACCTGGCCAACCTGTTGCTCGTGTCCAGAGTGGTCATCACAAATCCTGAGAGTGCCCACGCAGCGAAAGTCCTGAACGTCAGGAACGCGCTCTCAAACACTCCGGGGCCGAAGATCCTTGACCAAGCCACTGCCTGCTCCAAGCCGTAGCCGACCAGGAATCTATCCGTTCCAGCAAGTCCTGTGATGACTGGGACTGTCGTAGTGTTTATGCCTGCCTTCAGAAGCGCGCTAGATACAGGGAGACCGGTCGCGGAGGCCAGTGATGCGAAGTTCCACGCGAGCGCGATCGGCGTGATCACCGCGAGGGATGAGAGTGCCCCCTCCGTCAACATGCCTCCGTACCCTACAAGCATCGCGTCCAGTTCGTTCGACAACTGCTTAGAGGTCGTGCCGGACCCAACTACCGAGTGGAATCCTGAGAGGGCCCCGCAAGCGATAACCAACGGAACTGTGGGCCAGAAGTAAGCTATGTTTGCCTTGCCGGCTGCAGTGCCCGCTATCGCCCCTATTACAGTGCCGGGGGCTGCGAAGCCTGTGTATATGGGGCCTGTGAAAGTTAGATCCGGTATTATGAACGCACCTATGATCGCAAGACCCACGAAGACCCACAATAGGTACGCGTTTATGTAGTCCCTAGGCTGCAGAAGGTACCAGACAGGCAGGGCTGCAGCCACTATAGCATAGAGTGAGATGACGACCACCCACGCCTCATAGGTTAGGTAGAGCGGGGTGTTCAGTGAGTAGAAGAACGCTACAACCAGGAGTATCAACGCTATCGCCGTCCCAGTCTTAACGCTCACCCCGGTCCTGTAGACCAGTAGCCCGAAGACCAGCGCTATCGGCATGAAGAGAACGGTGATCGTCGCCGCTGTAGGGGTGCCCACAAAGGTTGAGGAAGCCACACTGAAGAACGCCGCCAAAACCAGCACTAGGGCGAACCAGACGTACGCGAGGAATATGTACTTAGCCTTCCTCCCCATCACGTTCTCACTTATGCTCATTATGGACACGCCGCCGTGTCTCACGCTAGCCATAATGGCGAGGTAGTCATGGACCGCGCCTATGAATATGTTTCCGAACAGAACCCATATGAAAGGAAGGCCCCACCCCCACACCATGGCTAAAGCCGGGCCCGTTATAGGTCCTGCCCCAGCTATTGAGGCGAAGTGATGGCCGTAGAGCACATACTTATTAGCTGGCACGTAGTCAATCCCGTCAAACTTCTCGAAGGCTGGCGTCATCCTATCCGGGCTGGCCCCCACAACCTTCTTCTCAAGTATTCTCCTCCCATAGAACAAATACGCTAGGCCATACACCGCCAACACAATAACCAAAACCAATATGACCGGTGAGCCGTCCACCACAACCACCCTAACTCAGCTTCCTCCCGGTCTTAGCTTCAACCAGTTTTTTGAGGTTAGCGGGTACCTCACCAAGCCACAACGCAGGGCCTAAGATAATCAGCAGGAAGCCTGCGGAGATCAGCAAGGCGTCGGCGGCGACCTGACCCTTGATCCCTATCCCCCCGACCGTCAGGCCGACGTAGAGTATCTCATAAGCGAATATTAGGAGGCTTAGAATGGTGATCACCAGACCTAAGACCTCCTTGGCGCCCACTAAAGATGCACCCCGTATAATATTTAGAGTCCCCTCCTTAAAAGCTTTTTATATTAACCTTAGGATGTGGTCCATGATATTTTTACAGTAAAGCAGGGCCGCAACACATCAAACTGATCAGCTCGTTCCCGTGATGAAAAGATGGTAACCCGCTAAACACAGGCATTAACATACTGGGTTAGGGATCAAGCTTCATGAAGACCTTGCATAAATTACGAACTAGATAAGATGCTCACTAAATCGGCAAACACGTAATGAACTGATCTTCAGCTTAAGCACATCTTATGAAAGAGGGTTTAGCTAATCACCACGTGTTTAAATTTCTGCATCATTTTTCTGTGGGTGTGGCGCAATGGATGCGAGGCAACTGATTGCGTTGGGTGTTCTGATTTACTTAGTACTCTCCCTCATCCTCAGGTCCAGGCGTCCTAAGACCCCTGTGTGGGCCCTCATGGCTCTAGCGTCTTCCCTGGTAGTTGTTGGCGGGTTGGTTGAGGTGGATGAGCTGGGTTCCACCATAGATCTGGACGTCATACTGTTTCTCATCGGCATGTTCAGCCTGGTCTCCCTCGCCGAGTCCTCCGGTCTCCTGGCCGCTATCTCGTTATCCCTGATCTCCAGGTTCAGGAGGAGGAGTCACCTGCTCTACGCCGCGTCCCTCCTATTCGGGGTTCTCTCAGCGTTGGCAGTCAACGACACTGTGGCCCTGATGGGGCCGCCCATAGCGTACGTGATTTCAAGAGCTACCTCCATAGACCCTAAGGCGTTGTTCCTTCTCCTAGCGTTCTCCGTGACTATAGGGTCTGCAATGACCCCCATAGGGAATCCTCAGAACGTCCTGATAGCTGTTGAGTCAGGCATCGAGGCGCCTTTCCTAACCTTCGTGAAGGTCCTAGCGCTACCCACGCTGGCGAACTTAATTCTGACCGCATACATCATCAAGAGGGTATACAGGGTTAGCGATGCCCCGGTAGAGCTCACAGCATTGCCTCAGGAAGCTATAAGCAGCAGGAGAGACGCCCTACTGGCTGGGGCAGGACTTGCGGCCGTCATCACAGCGCTCGTGATGAACGACCTCCTCGAGCTCTCCGGCCTCCCACACGTAACTAGCAGGGGCCTCATACCATTTGTAATAGCCGCCGGCCTCTACGTATTCTCAACAAACCCCAGAGGGCTGCTGAAGTCTGTTGACTGGGGTACCGTGATCTTCTTCATAACTATGTTCATAACTATGGATGGTATCTGGCGTAGCGGCGTGCTCCAGCCCCTCTTACTCTACATGGTTCCTACAAGACTCGAAGGTATTCGTAATGTGGTAGCGATAACCGCTACCTCAGTGATCTTGAGTCAGGCCTTAAGTAACGTGCCCTTCGTCAAGCTGTTCATACACTACATGCAGTCCCTCGGGTATGACTCAAGCAACACCATTTCATGGATTACGCTGGCCATGTCGTCAACTATAGCGGGTAACTTAACGCTACTGGGGGCAGCGTCCAACATAATAATCCTGGAGGCTCTGGAGACAAGGCTTCACTACACGATTTCATTCAAAGAATTCACTAAGGTTGGATCCGTAGTCACTTTGGCCAACCTGCTGGTTTATTCAGCGTATTTAACACTACTGCACCTCCTTCCCGTCGCTTAAAGTCGAGTTATACTACAACTATGGCAGTGCTTAATACCTACTCAGGCTTCAACAGCCCGACGCTGATGAGCACCCTCCTGGTTTGAGTGACGAGCCACCTGTCAGGGTTTGATGACCTGCCTAGCGTCAGTAATTCGCTAACCACTCTGCCCTGCTTCTCGTCAAGCAACATTAGCCCGAGCAGGAAGGCCTTCTCCCCAGTAGTTAAGGGCTTGCCGAGCTCGCCGGGGAGTTTCGTGAAAGTGTTGCCCAGGTCGCTTAACCCCCACACGTCATCACCGACGTTAGCCGCTAATGGATTCCACCTTAGTAGAACATCCCTCACCCAAGACCCTCTAGGCCGTAAACTGGGGTATTTCTCACGTAGCTTAACCCCCACCTCCTTGCGTGCCTTAGGGCCCTCCGCTAGAATCCTAGCTACATCCCTACATCTGACATCCAATACGGGCAAGAGATATCATCCCCTCTATTTTCTCTATTACAGAGTTTTTAAAGCCCAACCACCCTACTGAGGGTGGAAGGGTTTCCTCAGCCCCAGTACTCATCGCTCTCCTCAGTCGTTAGGGAAGGCCTCTCCACCTCGTTGAGGTAGTTGGAGGTAAGCCTCTCCGCTTCATCAACACCTACCTCAACGAACCTGACCCTACGCCCTGGCCTAGCCTGCGCTAGGATATCCAGGTCTGGCGGTACTGCATGGAGGGCTACTGCATAACCGCCCGTAGTCTGCGCATCGGACATCAGGATTATGGGCTTCCCGTCCGGCGGTATCTGAACATACCCCCTGTCAGTAGGTATTGATGGCAGTCTACCCAGCCTCGAAGCTGACCCAAGGGAGGGCCCGTCCAGCCTGTACCCCATACGGTCGCTCTCCAGCGTAACCACGTACTCCGACCTAAGAAGCGTGCCCAGGTCCTCCAGTTGATCAGCGTGGATGCCTTTAGTGGCTCTAACGACTATGGTCTCGCCGGTTTTAGGGAGCTTCTCGTCAATGTTTAAAGCCGGCCTTAAGTTATACAACCTAGCCCACAGACCATCCACGTCCACATCAGCGCTTACTAGCGTGTCACCCGTCCTGAGCGGCCTCCCCAAACATCCGAAGCCACCCCTAACGTATGTTGACCTGCTGCCTAACACGCTCTCACACTCTATACCCCCGGCCACAGCTACGTAGTAGACATTACCTCTGTCTGAGGGACGCACTACCAACTCTTTACCTGACTTCAGGTAGACAGGCCTCCAGGGAGGGATCTCGTATTGATCAACGTACACTTTGGGAAGGCCGCCCGTCACGGCGACGATTAGGTCCCCGTCACCCCTCAGCCTAATGGAGCCGATGAGCTCCATCAACGCCGCACCCACCGCATTCCCCACGAGGGCGTTGGCGTAGGAAGCGGACGTGATGTCGAGAGCCCCGGAGATCGGTACCCCGAGGGTCCTGTAGCCGTGTCTGCCGAGGTCCTGCACCGTGGCCACTCCGGCTAGGTAGGTGATGTGGAGGTTAACCACTGTACTCACCCACGTACAGGCCTCTGAGCCTGCTGAACTCCTCCACACTCACGGGCTTGAAGGTCACCACGTCGCCCGGAGCTATAGGTATCGGCGGATCCCTCCTGTAGTCAAACATAATGAGGGGTGTCCTGCCTATCAACCTCCAGCCTCCCGGGCTTTCAAGACCGTACACACCTGTCATCTTACCCGCTATGCCGACGGAGCCCGCTGGTATCTTGACTCTAGGCGTCTCCAGTCTGGGCGCCGCTATTTTAGGATCCACCTCACCTAGGTAGAGGAAGCCCGGCGTGAAGCCCAGCGTGTAGCACGTGTAGCTCCTTGAAGTATGGAGCGCCACAACCTCCTCCTCCCTCAAACCCGCCCAAGAAGCGACTGACTGCAGATCCGGCCCTAACTCACCGCCGTAAGCTACGGGAACCGTGAATCTTCTCGGTCTGTAGACCTCGCTTAACTCGACCTGCCGACTCCACTCCCACAACTCCCTGACCTTCTTGACTAGCTCGCTGCTGGACGTTGACCTCGGGTCGTAGAACAACGCAAGAGACGTCACCCCGGTCACCAACTCCTCAACGAGCCCTGAGAGCTCCCTCTTAAGCGTGTAGTACAGCTTGTGCATAGCCTTAACGCACTCAGGGGTGACGTCCTTGCAGACGTCCACGTGGATTACGTAGCCCCCGCTACTAATGATCCTTACTTCGGAGGACCCCATAACCTCTAAACAACCTCTGACATCGGCTTGATCTCGACGCCGAATTCCCTGAGGCTGGCCTTAACTGATTTGGCGAACTCCACAGCCTTAGGACTGTCGCCGTGGATGCATAGAGTGTGCGCCCTGATTTCCACGGGGCTGCCGTCCAACGCCTGCAGGACCCCCTTATCAATTATGCTTAAGGCCCTCTCCACGGCCTTGCTGACGTCCGATATGAGGGCGCCTGGAGCCCCCCTAGGGGCCAGCCTGCCATCCGGCATGTAACCTCTGTCTATGAACGCCTCGTAAGCCACCTTCAGACCCAACTCCTCAGCAGCCCTAGCCGCCCTCGACCCGTACGGCGCCACCACTATGAGCCCCCTATCGTAGGAGGCCACGGCCTCGGCGATCGCCCTAGCGTAGTCCTCCCTAACCCACGCCATGTTGTAGAGAGCCCCGTGAGCCTTAACGTGCTGAAGCCTGAGTCCCTCAACCCTCAGGAAAGCCTCCAGAGCGCCGAGCTGATAGACTATGTATGCCTTTAAATCATCGAAGTCAACCCCCATCTCCCTTCTCCCGAAACCCATCAGGTCCGGGAAGCCTGGGTGAGCGCCCACAGCAACCCCGAGGGACTTAGCAAGCCTAACAGAACCCCAGATGCTTGCCGGATCCCCTGCGTGGAAGCCACATGCTATGCTGGCTGAGGAGACGTGTTTGAAGAGCTCCCCCTCATCAACTAACCTCCACCTGCCGAACGACTCCCCAGCGTCCGTGTTCAGGTCTATTCTCCTAACCAACGGAAGCACCATAGACAATAATCTAAAGAAAGATTAAAAACTAGAGACTAAAACATGCCTGCTCTACTTCATGTAGAGTAGCCTCATGTACTCCTCGAAAACCTTCTTCTCCCCATCGGCAGTCTTAGTGAACGCGCTGATCAGCAGCGCCAGAACCGTGTTAACGACAAGCCCTATCAGTCCAGCTATGGCGGCGTGGTAGGTGACCGGCATGCCGAAGTACTTTCCGGTCTGCGCTGTGAAGAGGGCGACCGCTATGGAGCCTACGGCGAAGCCCGCCACAGCGCCGTTCCTGTTAATCAGCTTCCTCCTAGGTATTATCATCTGCAGTGTGAGTGGGAGTAGCTGCAGGCCCCCGGCGACCGCTATGGACGTCACGTCAAATATCAGGCCGGGCTTCAGTATGGCGAAGTACCAGCCTATGAGGAGCCACACCAGCATGAGGACCCTGCTTACAGTGACGTACTCGCCCTCCGGCTTACCGGGCCTTACGTACCTCTGATAAATATCCCTAACCAGTATTAGGGAGGTCGAGCCGAGGAAGGAGTCCAGGGTGGACATCGCTGCTGCGGCGGCCCCCGCGAGCAGGAAGCCCGCCAGGGCAGGGTGCAGGAACGTGTATATCATGACGGCCATCACTGCGTCGGAACTCCCATACTTAGCGGTGAGCGCGGATATGAAGCCCTTGTCCAGGACTCCGGGCATGCCGACGGCGTTCACGACTGCGGCGGCAAGCCCTACCAGCGCCGTCGGTATGTAGTAGGAGGAGAGGTACACGGCCGTCCCGAGCGCTGAGGTCTTCAACGCCTTCTCGTCTTTGGCGACGTAATATTTTATCCAGAGGTGCGGTAAGAGCATGAGTCCCGGGGCGTATATCATTATGGCACCCAACATCATGAGGGGGTCCCAGTTCATGGTGAGCAGGGATGGCTTGATGGTCCTGACCTGATTCATCAACTCAGGCACGCCGCCCGGAGCAAGCCTCTGCAGTATCATAACCCCAGCGATTATGACTCCTACGTACATCCACACGCCCTGAAGCACGTCGGTCCAGTACGCCGCCCGGAGCCCGCCTAAGACTAAGTAGAGTGTTGTGACCAGCATTAATATGAGTGAGCCCCACATATATGGTACGTTTCCGCTGCTACCTATGTCCATAATTAGGCCCAGCCCGACGGCCTGAACAACTATGTACGCTATGACGAAGACCGCCATGACCACGGCGACGAGGACTCTCAGCGCTTCACTCCTGTAGAAGTCTGCCAGGGCATCAGCGGGTGATATGTGGCCTCTGGCCTTACCTAACTTCATTAATCTAGTTCCAGCCAAGTACATGAAGACCGCGGCTCCTGTAGTCCAGGCCGAGGAAGCAACCCACCACGTCACTCCAGTAGTCGCGTAGGTAGCCACGCTCGTCAGGAACGCGAATGCGCTGTGATATGTGGCAGCTGTGGCAAGGAATGTGACTATAATGCCTGCACGCCTGCTTAACACATAGAAGTCCTCAAGAGATTTTTTAAGCACCCTGCCGGACAGAAACCCAACGATCACTACGGAAAGGCAGTATATGAAGATTATTGAGAGCGTGATTTGCCATGCCTCCACATCAACCACCCCTCTTCAAGTCGTAGGCCGCGTAGCCAATGAATATCAACAGGGCCGCAACCCACCACAGTATGGAGTATGTGTAGGTAGTGCTGAGCCCTGCTAGAGGCGTCGGGTCAGCGCTGTTAACTAAGAACACACCGAAGGCTAAAGCCCACACAACCAGCACCAGCACAACGAATAAGGATTCGCTTGACCCAGCCCTACTGCTTGAGGGCATATAGGTACCTCAGGTTAATTGACGACATACAAGTTAATAAACACATTCTTATCAACAATAAATGTAGAATCGCTCTTTTTGACGCTGTGCCAGTGAGAACCGCCATCAACTAGTGTCCGAGGATGCGGCTTTCATCTTAAGCAGGTTTAGCAGGGCGTCCTGTTTTAATGCCCTGCCGTTTACCTCCTTCGCAAGGGCCTCTATGAATGTGTTGAGGGGTACATCCCCTGCCTGCAGGTTGCCCCTACCCCTTACTGTGACAGTTCCGCGTTTAGCTTCCCTCTGGCCGACGACGATGACGTACGGTATCGCCTGCTCGTAGGCCATCTTTACCTTCTTCTGCACCGTCTCCTCGCTTAAGTCTTCGTGCACCCTGAACCCTGCACTACGTAGGAGTTCAGCCACCCTCTGAGCGTAGTCTGTGACCTCCCTGGACACGGGGATCACCACGGCTTGCGTCGGGCTGAGCCACGTCGGCAGCCTCCCCTCAAACTCCTCAATCAGTATAGCCATGAACCGCTCTATACTGCCCAGTATGGCTCTGTGAATCATGACGGGCCTCCTCTTGCTACCGTCACTATCGATGTACTCGAGGTTAAACCTCTCTGGGAGGGCGAAGTCCACTTGGATGGTAGTGCATTGCCACCACCTGCCCAGCGAATCCCTGAAGTGCACGTCTATCTTGGGTCCGTAGAAAGCCCCCTCACCCTCCCTGACCTCGTACGGAATTCCTAAATCGTCTAAAGCCTGCCTAAGCGCGGCAGTAGCCTTATCCCAAACCTCCTCCGAACCTATGTACCTCTTAGGCCTCGTGGATAGGTAGATCCTGGTGTTCTCCCTAGCTATGCCGAACAACGCGAGGAGGTTGAAGACCTCCCTCACTATGTTCTTAACCTCATCCCTGACCTGGTCCTCCCTCACGAACGCATGACCGTCATCCTGGGTGAAGCCCCTTACCCTGAGGAGCCCGTAGAGCTCACCTCTCTTCTCCCACCGGTAGACGGTGCCGAATTCAGCCAGCCTGATCGGCAGGTCCCTGTAGCTACGCGTCTTACTCTTAAAGATGAGTATGTGGCCCGGACAGTTCATAGGCTTAACGCCGTACTCCTCACCGTCGACCTCAGCCAAGACCATCTTATCCCTGTAGAGGTCGTAGTGACCGCTCATCCTCCACAGGACGGACTTGTAGACGTGCGGCGTGTAGACCTCACTGTACCCCAGCCTAGAGTTCATCTCCCTAACGAGCCTCATTAACTCCTCCCTAATCACCTGACCCTTAGGGTGGTAAATCACTAAGCCCGGACCCGCCTCATCATAGAATCCGAAGAGCTCCAGCTTCTGTCCTAAGATCCTGTGATCCCTCCTGAGCGCCTCCTCATAGTACTCCAGCCACCTACTGTATTCACCAGCATCGTCGAAGGCAACGCCTATCAACCTAACCAAGCTAACGCCCGGCATCGGGTTGTGTGCAGACACGTTCCGCACCAGGATGGCCTTCACAACGCTTGAGGAGGGCCTCACCTCAGACTCCAGAAACACCTCAATACCGTTTACTGAGTAGGCGGCCCTACGTCCAAGCAGCCTGAGGAGGTCGTCGTCAGCCACACCAACATAGCTTATGCTTGCTTGCGAGGAACTCTCAACCTCCAGAACAGTCCTCTCAATCTTCCTGACTAGATCCTCCCCAGGCCACATCCCGGAGGTAGGTATGAAGTCGCACTTAAACCCGTCCTCAGCAACGCTACATCCAGCAGGCCTCAGCCACGCGACCTCCCTAGAAACCGCGTACTGCAGGATCAGGCCCGCGCGGGCTAGGACCTCGGGCTTCAGCATCACAGTGTTTGGCGTTGCATCACCACCAACCTCTTAACAGCCATCACTTAATAAGCGTGTTAAGCTTAATATAGCCTAAGCCAGCTTCAGAGCAGTGACCCCTATCACTCTCCACCCTAACGACCCTGACTTTAAGGACCCTCCCAACATCGCTGACGTCCGCGTTAGGAACCCTCACCACGGGGCCGTGGGGGAGTGTGTAGGCTATGAGAGTCCCCTCACGCGTTCGACGCCTACAACATTGAGCACAGCCCCAATCAGCTCCGCCTTCCTGAGTTTGTTAAGCCTCCGCACCAGGTAGTAGAGCCCCTTGTTCCAAGTCATCACAGCAGGCCTGCCCTCGGGAAACCCCTCGAATGCGCTGCCCTTAAGCGGTCTGAATCTATATAGCGTGAACTTCTCCACCCCCATCCTGCTGAACCTCCTAACGGCATTCAAGGACATCCTAGCGCTCCCACCAGTCTCTCCGGGCAATCCGTGTATCAGGTATATGTATGGCCCTAAACCATGCCTAACCAGCAGCTCGACCGCCCTGCAGACTTCATTCACCGTCGACGGCCTGCCCAAATTCACGTGGAGCCTTGGATCCCCCGACTCCAGACCTAAGTGGACGCTGGTCCCATTGAGGTGTTTCCCAAGAACCCTCGCTACATCCCCGGTTAGTAGGTTAGGCTTTATGTTCTCAATCATTACATAAGCGTCACCCGAACCCACTTCAGGGATTGAGGTCAATCGAGTTAGTAGCGACTCAATAGCGCTTAGGTTGGGCGGCGGGTTCCTGGGGTCCGTCAGGAGCTCCGGAGCCACCAGTAGGTCCCTCCCGTAGTCTAGGAAGTCAGGCGCTGAGAGGACCACCCTCCTGACCCCCAGCTTAATCAGCTCCCTAACCTCCCTGACCACCAGGTCCTCAGGCCTCGATCTAGCGGGCCCGTAGAGGTTGGGGACGGAGCAGTACCCACAGCCAGGAGGTATCCCCAGCGGGCATGACACACGCTCGTGAAGCGAACCACTTCTACAGGACCCGCAATCCACGCACTTCCTGCCATCCGCCAGCCTAAGCCTAGGTCTGAAGTAGTTGGAGCACCCGCGAACCACCTCCACATAGACTCTGGCACCCCACCAGTACGGATACGCTGCAACCAAGCTCACTGAGGGTGCGTAGCTCCACAAGGGCGGTGAGGGAAGCCAGGGTAGCGTATGCGTGACTCGAGGTTTGCCCCCCTCCATGTACGCTAGGTTGGGCACTTCCTCCGGGGTTGCGTCCCTCACCCCACCAATCAATTCAACAAGCCCCGGCAGCGTGCCCTCAGCCTCTCTAAGCGCTACGTAGTCATACCCAACCTTCAGGAGATCGCCCCAGTCCACCGAAACAGGGCCGCCAGCGACCAGCGTGGTCCTACCTCTCAGCAGGGACGCAACTCTTACTACGGAGTCAATGTCTGAACTCATGCCGGAAACTAAGGTCGCGTCATAGCCGGACACATCAACAGCGCCCCTGAGCACCTCGTCACACACAAACAAATCTGCCCCAACGCCGATCACGTCCCTAGTGACGACCCTAGACCCCCAGACCCGACGCCTAGGCAGTCAACGATAGCGGCTTTCAAAGCACATCACTAATCCACAGAGTGTTCAGAGATAATTAACTGAGGCCTTCCATGGGGCTAGGGTTTGCGCATGCGTTCACCTACATACTGAGGGTCTATACCATGTCCGTTCTAAGGGGCTAGAACGACTTCGTTGTCACTCGTACCTCAGTGCTACGGCTGGAGGTATTTTAGCGGCCCTGAAGGCAGGCAGTATACCGCCCGCTATACCCACCATTATCGTTATCAGAACTGTAGTGATTATGGTGCCCGCAGTTATTTCCGGGTTGGCCACTATCTGTAGGTTGCTGCTTCCGGCAGCTATGCTCAGCCCCCTTGAGGCCAACGCATGCGCCCCGACGACGCCCAGCGTTATCCCTATACTCCCCCCTATTAGTGACATGATAACGGCCTCAGCCAATATCATCGTGACCACCTGCCTGTCCGTGAAGCCAAGCGCCTTCAGAACCCCTATCTCACGCGTTCTCTCAATCACTGAGGTGATCATGGTTGAGGCCGTTCCAGCGACCGCCACTGCGAACGCTGAGAGGGAGGCCGAGAAAACTATGAAGTCTAGGGCTCCCGTGACCGAGGACACAGTCCTAGCTATCTGTTGGAATGCAACTATGGTAACTTTATCTTGGTAGGTGCTCCTCAACCTGCGCGTCAGCGAGTCAACGAGTGAGGGATCCTTAGCTATTATGAATATTCCTGACATGTCCTTGATGTTGAGGAGTGCAGGCCCGCTCCTCACGGGGAGGAAGATGCTTTGGTCGGGGGATACGAATGCGGCCCCGCCAAACTCCTTTAGAATCCCCTTAACCCTGACTGAGACTTTCCTCACATTAACCTTACCGCCGCTCACCACCTCCACTATGTTGAGTGTAATGACGTCACCTACGTCGTAGACTTTAGTGTCTGTAGCGGTCGAATACGCTATCGAATGCCCTACTACACAGTAAGTTAGTTCAGTGTCTGTAGGGAACTCTCCAGACTCCATCTCCAGATTGCCTATAGCTTTAAGTAGAACGGCGGCGTCAACAGCGTACATGAAGACGCTTCTCCTCCCTTCAGCGGTTTGAACGAATCCTTGAGTGGAGTAGAACGGGTCGGCGTCGCTGACCTCATCCAAACCCCTGATGAAGTCGATGTCGGACGCGGACAGCCTGTATTTCTCAGAAGGAAGGATTACGACGGTGTTCTGACCCAACGTCAATATGCTTTGCTCGATGAAGCCCGCGTACCCCCTCACAGTCGAGGTCATCATGACTAACGCTAGAGGACCTATAGCGATGCCTATGATCGTCAGAATCGCTCTAAACCTCTTCTCGGTCAGAACTTTCATGGAGTACCTGAAGATGTCGTTGAGCAAAACTACTCCCTCACCTGAGGGACGGGATGTGTCTTGAGGTACCTGTAGAGGATGAACGCGACGAGGGCCAGAAACACCGCGACGAGGGCTAGTATACCGTACCTCAACGTAGCGTCGACCGCCTGGGGGGCTGTCACCGTTGGCGTGGTGGTTGCGACGGGGGTCACGCCGAACTCCCTAACTAACACCTCCTCCTCATTGTAGGGGTTTCTATAGCTCAACACAAGCTTGACGGTCTCCACGTACGTGCTCAACTTGAGTGAGACCGCGAAACTTGTTTGTGAGGATGGATCCACATCACCGACGAATACCTCACTGCCCTCCACACCCCCGCCGACTAGCCTAGCCACTATCCTCTGAGCCTGAGCATTCCCAACGTTTATCAGAGTGCTTGAGAGCCTGACCTCATTCCCGGTGTAGATCACTTTAACGTCTGTCAGCATGAGCTTTATGTAGGGCTCAATGCTAACGGTGAAGGTCGAGTTCATAACCTGCCTCAAACCGTTCGACGTGGTGTACACCACAGCAGCCATGAACGGAATGTTACCGTAGGTTATGGAGGCAGGGACTTGGGGCGAGGGTAGCGGATTGATGTAGACAGGCATCTTGAGGGTTACCACGTTGCCCGGATCCAGCCTGCTTATGTATATTGGTGTGGTTTTGGGGAGGATGACGTAAGACCCGTATGGGTAGACTGCTAGGTAGACGTTGTAGGCGGGGGCGGTGCCCACGTTGAGAAGTTTAAGGGTCATGTTGGCCTCTCTTGACTCCCTAAAGCTCAGGGAACCCTCACTCCATACCTGAATCAGTATGGGGGAGCCTAACACGCTTACAGGTACCCTGAAACTCTGTGTTCTCAAGTTACCCCAGTGGTCTATGAAGGAGACGTTGAATAACGCGTAGTACGTCCCGGGACCCGCTGAGAGAACATTCAGCGGTAGTGAGAAGTAGATGTAGTCACCCTTACTGAACTGCGTCTGCGTCGGCGTCTGGATGCTCATTGCCTGCGTGTAGTACCTAAGCAGTTCCTGAATCTGAGACCCACCGATCTGCTGAGTCGGTAGTTGAGGTAGTGACGAGACGGCCAGTATCCTTACTCTACTCTCATTATTTATTGAGGACGTGAGGCCCTCAGGCAGTGAAACGTCGGCCACCAACCCTCTGACGGAGGGGTACTCTGAGTTCCTCAGCGTTATGAGGAGGACGTTTCCGTAAGTCCCAGGCTCCGCCGGCCTCCCAGCCCAGGATGCCGTGATTAACTCGAGTCCTTGCAGGACGCCGTTAACGAGTATAGGCACCCTCAGCTCCTCACCAACCCCCACGCCCTCACCACCTGAGTTGACTAGGTAGGTGAGTCTTAATCTAGCCTCGTACGTGCCTGGATTCAACGCACCCACGTTCAACTGGAAGGTCAGCTGAGCGACTTGGTTAGGTTGCACAGGTCCGGGCAGGTATGCTGTGTTCAGGCCCTTACTGGCTGTGAAGCCCTCCGGGAGTGCGAGCTCGCCCAGGATTGACGTCACTGGGTACGGATAACGGTTGATTAACGATATTACGTAGGTGGCGTTCTGCGTGTTGGGGTATGTGGGGTTGTTATTCAACCAAGCAAACCCTATTAAGCTTAGGTTCCCTAGCTCTTTAGGTGGGTACCTACTCACAGGTATTGAGGCGGGGTAATTCATGCTCACCGGGATGTTGGAGCCGTACATCGTCACGTAATAGTTGACGGAGATCGTCAAGTTTAGGCGGTTCCCGCTAAACATAGTCAGGTTAACATATGGGGTCAATCTGCATGAAGTGCCCGGACTCAAGTACGTGGAGCAAACCCCTTCACCGTCCACCACACCAACGGTGTGAGGGGCTGACACTCTAACGTAAACGTAGCTCGCCGCATACCTGCCCAAATTAGTTATCTCCACGTGGAGTGGTTGCATGCCCTCCATCCCGTAGGAGACGGTCGGTGCAGCGGTGCCCCACCACACCTTACTCAAGACTACGTCGGCGCTGTATTCGTCCGGGCTGGAGATTGGGACCTGGAGGTTCAGGTCTACGGTGCGGTAAAGTATTGACGTGCCTGTCCTGCTGGAGTACGTAACCGTGAGCAATGAGTCGTAGAGGCCTGGCCTGGCGTTAGGGCTTATGTCGACAACCATCTGCAGTAGGCATGTAGCTCCGGGTTGAACTCCTGCGAAGCAAGCCCCCCCGATCGACTTCACAGCGACGAATTCCGGGAGCTGAGGGAGGACTTTGAGGACCGTGAGGGGATCCTGCCCCAGGTTGCTTAACCTCACGTTAAGCACTACGTCCTTCGAGGATGGGAGGGCCTCCGCCACACCCCCCTGATAACTCCATTCAACACTGCTTAACCTGAGGACGTCCTCCACAACCACCGCGGCCCTGACAGGTAGTGTGATGTTGAACCAGAACTCGGCACCACGGTATGAGGCAAGCCCCTCTAGACGGAGGCTAGCCAATATGATGTCTGGGCGGTTCGAGACATTAAGTACTATATCGCTGAAGGTCAGTGTGGCGGTATCACCATAACTTAACTGCCGTCCAAGAGGGAGCACCACATACTCCCTCCCGTCCCTCGCTCTGAGACCCTCAGGAAGGTTTAAGATAGCGACCAACGAATTTATCGTTGCCAAATCCTTATTCTGCAGTGTAACGAAGAGCGAGAGAGCTCTTCCCTCAGGGTATGCGACACCATAACTCCAGCCGCTGTCAACCACGACCAGTTTAGGTGCCGCACCCCCGCTAACCCGCACGGCTGAAGCAACTACGACCCTACCGTCGTAAGTGACGCCGTCCTCAGTTCTTGAGGTTACGTTGAGATCGAGGTAGACACTGTAAGAGCCGGGCGTCGCTGACGGAGGTATGTCAACACCCCCGACCTCGAGGACATACGTGCTACCACTAGGCATTGACGGTAGTTGAACCCTAATCTTTTCAGGCTTTAGGGGTTGTTGAAGTGTTATAGTGCCGTACCCTCCCATAATGTCTGAGGGGCCTGGATTCCTGACTCTGATGCTCAAGGCAGCGCCCCGAGTGCCGGGGAACACTTGATCCGACCCCCACCAAGAATCCACAACCTCTAACGAGGTGGCAGGGTAGTGGCTAACTATAATCGGCACCTCGAGCGTCACGTAGTTTATTTCCGAACCGAGTCTGTAGGTTACATCAACCTGCAGGCGGTAGATCCCAGGCCACACGTCGTTTGAGACGTCAACTTGAGTCCTAAGCTGGAAGACCTCCCCAGGGCCGAACCTGTTGACCCATGAACCGTTTGTTGAGAGGGCTGAGACGCAGGAGGACACTCCGGCAGAGAATTTGAAACCCCACGGAAGCCTGAAGCACCCCTGAACCCCAGTAATGTATTCGCTCTCATTATTCCTGAGTTCAAGGACTATACGTACGTTCTTACTGCCTGGATATATTGAGGAGCCGCCCGCCGCGTTGTATTGGGTCGAACTGACGAGAGTGAGGGCGTTTTGACCTCCCATCACGTAGAGGGGTGCCACCAAAGCAAGCACCAGCGAAGCTAACACCATGCTTAAGACGGACAGCGAGAGAGCCTCCTTCCTCAGCTCCACCCCCATCACCTGAGTTAAACTAAGAACGACCGGTTATATACGTTAAATAATAACTGAGAACACTCCTTCGACTCAGGACATGGGCTTGTTTTCTGTGCTTTTAGTGTTCTGGGTGTTTGTCGGGGACCCCGGACCCCTAGGGTCGCGGCAACACGTGTGGGAGGGGGTTAGAGGAAACTACGCCAAAACAACCTAGAACAGAGACAGTAAGACCGGCTGGACCTCCATCTTCATTTCCGTGTCTGCGATGCGGTGCCGTGCATGGCTTCCCAATACTCCATCAAGTCGTACCCGTAGAGGGTCTTGAACGCCTCCCTACCTTCAGGGGTCATTCTGCTCGGATCCCACGGCGGGTTGAAGGTGAGTTCCACCGTGACCTCTCTGACGCCGTCGATGCTTCTTAACGTGTCCTCCACCATAGATACCAGCGAGCTGGCTAACGGGCAGCCGGGGGCTGTCAGAGTCATTAAGACGTAGACATCCCCTGCCTCACTAACTCTCAGGTCATACACGAGTCCTAAGTCCCACACGTTTATAGGTATTTCAGGATCGTATAAGCCCTTCAGAGCGTCGATTGCCCTACCTCTTAAGTCCGAGCTCACGTCAATCACCTACTCACTAAAATATCATTAACAGAGTTAAATAGGTTCTGACCCCCACCTTGAAGGGCAAGACTTTCAGCTGTAAGCAAAAGTTATAAGCATCCACGTCGAAGTGGGAGATGGTATGCTAGGATGCTTAAGGTAGGGGTTTTCGACTTCGCCAGTAAGTATGTGGTACCAGCCATTAAGAAGATGCTTATCGGGATTCTCTACAGGGAGTACGGCTTCACCCAGTTAACTATTTCGAGGATGTTGGGGGTCTCTCAGTCGTCGGTCTCCAAGAACGTCTCTAAGTATAAGCTACTCGCTACGGAGTTGGGGGGTCTCTCAGTTGTTGAGGCGGCTGTGAGGAGGTTGGCGGAGGGGTTGGTGAACGGGGACCTAAGGGTCAAGGATCTTGAGTTAGCTATAGACGTGCTGGCTTTGGAGTTGCTGCGCGAGGGGCATTTATGCAAGTATCACTCACTGATCTCGGAAGATATTAAGCTCGACTCATGTAATCTATGTCGGGAGCTCTTCAGAGCTAATGTGTTGGGAGGTGGTGATGCAAGTGTTTAAGTACGTTACTAGGGTGATGCATCCGAGGCCCGTGAGCATCGTTGTAAGTAGGTCAAGGGATGGGAAGGTTAACGGCTGCGCAGTCGCCTGGTTCATGCCGGTCAACGTCGACCCCTTCATGTTTGCAATCACGTTAAGTCCTAGAAGGCTGACGTACGAATACATTAAGGAGTCGGGGGAGGTAACGCTGAACGTAATACCCTACAGACTTGCTGAGGCAGCCCACCGTGCCGGCAGTGTTTCGGGTAGGGAGGTGGAGGATAAGCTCACGAAATTCGGTTTCGAGTTAGAGCCCTCGGTTAGGGTGGGCGTCCCCCACATTAAGGGGGTTCCAGCATATGCTGAGGGGTTGTTGAGGAATGAACTGCAGTTCAGCGACCGCTCCCTGATGGTGTTCGAGTGCGTCCACGTCCACGTGGACGAGAAGTACTTTAAAGACGGCGCCTTCACAGAAGACACTGAAGTACTGCTTCACGTCGGAGGGAACACGTACGCGAGACCCTGCCGCTATGTCAGGATAGACTGACCGCCACCCTCGAAAAGCCGAAGTAACTTTTTAAACCACGTAGCATCAAGTGTTAGCGTTGATTCAGTTTGAGAGGAGAGTGATCGCAGGTATTAATACCGGCACCATGACCGTCAGCAACATGCCGTGGACGAACGCCATGACGCCCACCTCAGCACCGCCCACGGAAGTTATTAGGGGCAGCGTCGTGTCCATGGTGGTAGCCCCGCCCACACTCACCGATGAGTACCTCCACCTCCTGGCGAGTAACGGGTAGGTGAGGTACGTGTAGACCTCCCTCAATACGTTGGACACGTATCCGAGGAACCCTACGTACGGATCAATGTTGCCCAGGTACGTTCCTGTGAAGCTGTACCAACCCATGCCGGCAGCTATTGCTAACGAGTATCTCAATGAGAAGCCCGTCAGCAGGTGGGTCACTAGCCCGCCGGTGAGGGAGCCGGCAACCGTTGCCAGGGGCATCACTAAGCTCCATAAGGTCCTCCTCCTAACGGTGCGGAGGACGCTGTCGAAGTCCAGGCCTATCGTGACGCCTGTTATGAAGATCAGTCCCAGAAGAACCGTCCACACCAGCTCCTCAGGAGTTCTGAAATCGAGCGCCAGCCCGGCCAGTATCCCCAGAACGAAGACGACTGAAACCCATGAAACCCACACATCCCTGCCCATGACACCTCAACCTCTGACAATGACGTACGCAACCGCCAGACTGAGGGCTGTGGGGATTGCTGAGAACATAAGTACCGTGAGTAAGACTTGAGCGCCGCTGGACAGCATGTCTGGCAGCACGTCAGCCACCCTCAATCCTATCATGAAGACTAGAGTGTAGGTCATGAGGAGGGCGATCCCCCCTAGCCTGCTCCTCAAACTGTCCTTCAACGAACGCCTGCGGGAGAGCGCGTTGATTGAAACGCCTACGATTATGCCAGCACACAGCGCTACTACGACTTCCAAGCCAGCACCCTTGTCCTCTAGACGCTTTCAGCGTTTTAAGCGTTAAGGCGTTATAGTTTTTATTGCTGAGCTCAGCGATTAGAGTAGATGTGGCTGATGAGCGCCCGGAGTACTGACGCGATAATGAGGTTGGAGGACGTTTGGAAGGCCTACAGAGTGGGTGATATAGTCACCTGGGCGTTGAGGGGCGTTAACTTAAGCGTTGAGAGGGGGGACTTCATCTCCATCATGGGTCCTTCAGGCTCCGGCAAGACGACGTTGCTTAACATACTCGGCCTGCTTGACAGGCCCACTAGAGGCAGGGTATATATAGACGGTGTTGAGGTCTCCGGCCTGAAGTCAGATGAACTGGCTAGACTTAGGAACAGGAAGATAGGGTTCGTCTTCCAGCAGTTTAACCTAATAGCTCGGATGACCGTCTACGAGAACATAGAGCTATCTCTAGTGCCTGCGCGGGTCTCGACGTCCAGGAGGCGTGAAATGATCTTAAGGGCTCTGAAGTCCGTCGGGGGTGAGGAGGGGTGGCTTGTGAAGAAGCCGACTCAACTTTCCGGCGGGCAGCAACAGAGGGTGGCTATAGCTAGAGCACTGGTGAATAACCCGGAGATAATACTTGCTGACGAGCCGACGGGGAATCTGGACAGAGCGTCGGCTAAGGTTGTGTTGGAGACCTTTCTTAAACTCAATAGAGGGGGTCAGACAATCATAGTAGTTACTCACGACCCCGAGGTAGCGAATTGCACTAATAAGATCCACCTAATCAGGGACGGCGTGATAGTGGAAACCAAGAAGTCTGAGAGGAGCTTATGTATAGCGCTTAAGGAGGCTCCGTAGGTAGAGGGGGTCTGAGCGTCCTGACGCACCTCGCGTAGAACATGCAGACCTAACTGTTTGCTGAGGGCCCCCGGCTCGTGAGCGGGTTCACATCTTGCCGAGTCAGGGGGGTCGGGTCGCGGAGGACTTAAATACAACCTAACGCATATCCTACTTTAGGTTAAGCAGAGAGATGAATGAATTACGCGAATTAATCGAGAGTGAGATTAGGAGGCCCTCCGTCTTCATTGATGAGTCAATCCTGTACCCTGAGTATGTGCCGCCCGTGATAAGGCATAGGGATGAGCAGCTGAGGCAGTTGGTCAGGCTTTTCAAGCCGGTGGTCCTGGATCCCGGAGCGACCAGCGTTAAGGCCCTCCTAGCAGGGCCTGTAGGCACTGGGAAGACCGTGACCGCGTCAGTGTTCGGACGTGAGATGGCCAGAGTGGCTGAGAAGAAAGGCGTTAACCTGAGGTATGTCCACGTTAACTGTTCTAAATCCAGAAACCTTGTAGGCGTCATGAGGGAGGCTAAGGGGATGTTAGGGCTACACATACCTGATAGAGGTCTCTCCTCGAATGAGTTGTTGTCGATTTTTCTCAGGATGTTGGACAGGGAGAACATGCACATAATAATGACGCTCGACGAATTCGATTATTTTCTGGGCGTCGCCCCGCCGGAGGATCGCTACTCCTTACTGAGGCTTTACGACATATTCCAAACTAGCGTTAAGAGGGTGAGCATGCTCTTCATAGCCAGGGGCTCCCCGGCCGGCGTGTGGTCGAGGGTGGATACGATGACCGGTGGTTACTTGATGAAGAACTTGATATCGTTCGAGCCGTATAGGGCTGTTGAACTGCATGCGATACTTAAGGATAGGGTGGAAAGGACCTTCTACGAGGGAGTTGTTAGTGATGAGGTACTCGACCACATATCCAGGATGTGTGGTTATGATACGGGTGGCGACGGAAACGCTAGGAGGGCGCTGGCGATCCTGCACGCTGCCGGCAAGCTGGCTGACAGGGAGTTCGCCGAGGGGAAGACCAGCAGAGTCACGATAGAGCATGTAAGGCAGGTTATTGGCCACGAATATCCGGCGCTGATAGATCTGCTGGATTCACTGCACTATCTCGGGCTGCATGAACTTCTGGTGCTTAAGGCAGTGGTGCAAGCGCTTAAGGAGAGCGGTCTGGAGTACGTCCCCATAAGCATAGTTGAATCTACCTACGAGAGGATCTGCAATGAGGTTGGTGAGACGCCTAAGAAGCACACCCAGCTCTACATGTGTCTGATGGACCTCAAGCAAAGGGGTTTAATACTGACCAGGAGCTCTATTAAGGGGAGGAGGGGCAGGAGCACCTACGTGGGTTTCGGGATGGCGCCCTTGAACGAGACCCTCCAACGACTTGATGCGGTAATCAAGCAGGTGAAGGTGGTCTAGTGAACAATTCCCTCGAGGACGTGTTGCTGAGCAGGGCTAGGGTTAGGGTACTTAAGATAGTTTTCAGCAAGGGTGAGGCAAACATAAGCCAGGTGGTTAGGGAGACGGGCCTCAACCATAAGCTGGTTTCCAAGCACCTGAAGCACCTAGTTGACGCAGGCTTGGTTGAGGAGGTTAGGATCGGCAGGCTCAGGCTCTTCAGGCCTAACTGGCTCAACCCTAAAGCCAGGATAGTTGAGGAGTTGATTAACATACTCTGAACTCACTTCCTGGAGAACGCGTCCAACCCACTCCTCCCTGGATGATCTGCTCTACCAACTGGCTTGCTGATGTTGCCGCGGGCCCTAACTCCAGCCTGATTCCCGGACCCCTCAGCCCGTGATCTAAGCATCCTCCTCAACTCCTTGACTTTAGCGACTACTTCATCACCCCTCTCCCGTGAGAGGTATTTGATCATTGCGTCTGTGAGGTTCAACGTTATGGCTAGTCTTGCTGCAACGTCCACATTCGTCTCGAAGATCGCTTTAACGTAGGGCAGAACCTCCTTCAAGACCTTGGCCTTAGAGGTGTGTACGTGCGCCCCTATCGCTTCCGCTATGCTCTCCCTCAACACCCTGGCCTCCTTGGTCTGGGACATCAGCCTTATCTTCTCGGGGAACTGATAGCTAACCCACCTGTACTTAGACTTGACATCATTCTTCGGTGCAAGAGCAACCCCAGCAGTCATTAACTCAGTGACGTATGCGAGGAGATCCCACGAGTTTGTCCTGACTATCCGCCCCCTGTAGACGTCGGCCTTAGCAAGCACCTCATAAGCCCTCCACAAGTCCTCAGGGTCTGTGAACTGCCTCGGAAGGTTTTCGTTTATCCACTCCATCAGTGTGTCCGGATCCAGATCCGTCTGGGTTGCGTTTAGCCTGGCCTGCCAGATGTACTTGGATGTGAAGATATTACGCACGACCTCAAAGGGCTCCAACACCCTGTCCCTAGTCCTCAGTATCTGCTTAGCCAACTCCTCAGTAACTTTACCGGCGCCCTCAGCAACCGCTTCCAGATCGTTTATCGCAGACCTCAAGTCACCCCCGGACTTCTCAGCTATAAAATTAAGCGCTCCCTCATCGCAGGTTAGACCCTCAGAGGAGCATATCCTCCCAAGAACGTGGACGACGTCCGATTTCCTCAGTCTCCTGAACCCGATGAGCAGCGACGCTTCCCTTAGAGGCCTCAGCCTGAGATCCCAAGGGTTGTTAGCGATCATGACCACCGGGTTCTTGGTAACCTCCAGGAGGTCGAGGATTGCCTCAATAGCTCCTGCGTCAACAGCGCCGGTGACGGTTAGGCCGTCTATCTCGTCCAGGAGGATTAACCTCCTCTCGGCGAAAAGCCCTCTCTGCACGCTGGCCAGTCTAGCCACCCTCTCAATGTCCTGAGCCCTCCTGTAGTCGCTGGCGTTCATCTCAACCAACTGCAGCCCGTACTCCCTGCAGAGGGCCTCGACCACCGAGGTCTTCCCAGAGCCGGGCGGGCCGTGGAGGAGTGCTGCCTTCCTCTCAGCCCTTCCAGCAAGCCAGTCATCAAGCCACTTCTTGAGAGTCTCCACCGCCTCCTTCTGATTCACGAAATCGCTGAGTTTCCTAGGCCTGTACTTGACGACCCAAGGAACCTTACTTGCCGACACGTTTAGGCGTTACCCCCATCACCTTCTTCCCAACGGCCGTTAGTTTAGCCAGCAGAGCGTCAAGCTGAATCTCCTCGTCAGCGCCCTCGACCAACCTGAACTGAACCTCACCCACATAGTCGACCAGCTCTATCTTCAAATCCTCGGGAAGTTCAGTGTCTGATGAGGTGAGCTCCCTATGGATCTGCTTGAGGACGTCAATACCTGAAAGGCCGTAGGTGATCATTAAGTTCCTTAAGATCGTCCTCGCTTTCATGAAGTCACCGTTTAGGGCGGTCTTAACCATCTCCCTAACCTCCTTCGGATGCGCTAGGCCGACCACCTTATAGACGTTGGAAACCGTTACCTCACCCAGCGTCGCCGCCGTCTGCAGGATGTTTATCGCCTTCCTCATGTCACCCTCGCTCAGATCGTGTATCGAGTCCAGCGCGTCCTGAGCACACTTAACACCCTCCCTAACGCATATCCACGAAAGCCTCCCAACAACGTCCTCCCTGCTTAACGGCACGAATCTGAATACGGCGCACCTGGACTGGATGGGCTCGATGATCTTACTAGGGTAGTTGGCGATCAAGATAAATCTCGTTACTGCGACATACATCTCCATGAGCCTCCTCAACGCCTGCTGAGCATCGCTGGTCATGTTGTCGGATTCGTCCAGCACAATCAGTTTGAACGGCACGTTCCCGTGCATCTTAGTTCTGGCGAACTCCTTCACCTTAGTCCTGATCACGTCGATCCCCCTTTCGTCCGAAGCGTTCAGCTCAAGTAAGTACGGCCTATAATCACTCCCGTATAGGTCGTGGGCGAAGGCGTGCGCTACCGTAGTCTTGCCTGTTCCCGGGGGGCCTGCGAAGAGCAGGTGTGGTGTGTTCCTCTCCCTTATGAACTGCTTGAGCCTCAGTATTATCTCCTTCTGATTCACCACCTCATCCAGCGTTTTAGGACGATACTTCTCGGTCCATAGTAGCTCAGCTAGAACCCTGCTTGAGTCTTCACTCAACTCAGGCACCCGATTTATTATCTGAGGAGCCAGCCTTATAACGATTTGGCTTAACGGGGCTATGGCACACCTTGAGCTCAGCCCTCACGCGCGGTCGGGGAGGCTCTACTTCCTAGAAATCCCCAGCCTCTCCGTGACTGACGCATGGAGGACGTCGTTCTCAATCTTCTTCACTACCACCCTTACCTTCTCCCCTAGAACAGCCCTCGGCACCACCACCTTTAAGTTGTTGTGATACCCTATCCCCCTCCCCTCACCGTCAACCTCAATTATCTTCACCACCAACTCGTCCCCTACTTGGGGATTAGACCTGGATCTACCGCTTTTGTCATAGTATATGCTGAAGCGCTGAACGTTTACTGAGTATGGGTCAGAATACTTCCTGTACTTAGTCATTCATTCCACCTATCCCACCTAAAGGTACGTACATGACTTCTACACACTATAATTAACGTGTTTAAGGTTTATAAACCGTGAGCCCTAAGGCCTGCCCGCGTTGAGGTGATTCGAGGCTTCGGCCCTATAGTCAGGCGATACCGTCCGCTACGTTGTTCTTGTCCGTGATTGCTTAGGCCCCGCGTGCCGGTTCATCGCAATCCCCCGAACCGGGAACACTGGAACGACCGCTGATCCTTAAGCCTAATTGACCTCGGACAGGCCTTTCATAGCCCATCAAGTCATCGCCCTTCACCCCAGCCCTCATCCCCGGCTAACTGCAGCAGGGAACTCCCGACACCCCAGTGTTGGATGCGTAAGTTATAATACTGTTAGCAGTTAATCTAGAGGGTGTGAGCGTTTGGTTACAGTGGTAATTCACGTGGATAAGGACGGTGCTAAAGTCGGTTTCTACGACGAGGAGGGTAAGTTGAGGGATTCGGCGGACCTCAGGTCGGGACGCAGGATCGTCCTGGACTTCAGGGGGGTTAACGAGGTCCGGGTGACTCCCTACAGTTTCTCAGAGGGTGTTGTGGTCGTGATTAAGGATTTCAAGGAGTTCAAGACTATGGAGGTCGGAGGAGTTGAGGAAGCCGCTGGAGTTGAGGGTGGAGAGGTCGAGGAGCCGGAGTAACCTCCACAAAAGAACATCCCTCTACATGGTGATGAGCAAGAACTGTGACAAGGCCAACTATACAGTCGTTGAGAAGGTGGGTGTGAGACCTGCTTACGCAGTCGGGAATGCTGAGCTGCATAAGGTAGCGGTGCCCGAGGACTCCTTCGCCGTCCAAGCGACCTTCACGCTCAATCCAAGGAACAGAGTGAGTGGTGAGATCATAGTGCTTGACCCTGAGGGAAGACGACTTTCCAGGGCCGTCTACAGGAAGCTCAAGGTCAGGGTGCTTGAGGGCGGTGATCCCTTAACTCTAAAGATGCTCAAGTGCTTATTCGACTCCCTGAAGCTGTTGGTGAAGAAGTACAGCGTGCTGCACCCCGTCAGCCGTTTAGGAACACCTTCAAAGCGCTATAGGGAGGTTCCATAGCGATGCTATCTCCGGAGGAGATGAGGGTCAAGCTACTCGACCAGCTGCGGAACTTGGGCTTCGGCATATTGACGGCGTCCGAATATCAGGTCGCGAGCAGGCTGCTCACAATCGCCGGGGTCCATAGGGACGTAATCGTCAGGAGAGTGCCACAAACCCAATACTACGTACTCGAAGTCGATAAGAGGTCGTTCATATCAGAGTGCAGGAACCTGGCCAGGAGGAACGAAGTCACGAGCGTGAGCCTCCTAATCACCTGCGTCGAGAGTAAGAAGGCAGAGACCCTGGGTAGGATCATGGAGAAGCTATCTCAAGCCAGGTTTGAGGGTGTCTAATCAGGTGTTCAGATTCAAGCAGGTTATATTGGTACGCATGGACCTTGAGATGAGCAAGGGCAAGCTGGCCGTGCAGGTGGCCCACGCATCGGTCACGGCCTTCATGGAAGCTCTTAAGGCCAGGAGGGAGTGGGCTGACGCGTGGGTTAGGGAGGGGCAGAAAAAGGTGGTCCTCAAGGTGGCTGATCTGCAGGAGCTCACTACCTATTATGAGGAGGCGAGGAGGCTGGGGCTCCCGGCCTCGATGATTGCTGACGCAGGGCTCACGGAACTCCCTGAAGGCACGGTGACGGCTGTCGGGATAGGGCCGGCTCCTGAGGATCTGGTCGACAGGGTTACTGGCAATCTGAAGCTCCTTTAGGAGGGCCGGGTTACGTCGATGAGCCTCGCGTTCTCAGAGCACTGGCTCGACAAAGTTGTGGGCATTCTCCTCTACAGCAGGCCGGAGTTAAGGCTCGGCGAGAACGTAAGGTTCTTCAAGAGTGGGGACTTCTTCAAGGTCTACGAGATCGACGCTGAGGGCGTCCAGGCAGTACCGCCTAACCCTTCCTCAAGCGATGGAGAGCCCTTCACCTGCAGAGGGGGTGAGGTACTTCGGTATGTCCTCTGTAAGGAGGGGTTCTCAACACCTGAGGCCGTCGGGCACATATCTGCGCTCATGGAGGCTGAAGTAGCATATGCTGGTATTAAGGACTCTGAGGGACTCACGTGCCAGTTCATAACGGTTAAGTGCAGGCCTGGAGCGAGGCGTGAGGCCTACTACGAGCTACTTGAAGGCAGGATTAAGCTGTTTCTTCACGGCCGCGCCGACGTCATGCTTGGGAGGGGCGATCTAGGCGGCAATCGCTTTGAAGTAACTCTGCTCGGGGTCAACGCGGGCGACATCGCAAAGTTGGAACGGCTGAGGAACAAAGGAAGTGATATGAGTTTCCTTAATTACTACGGGCACCAGAGGTTCGGCACTAGAAGGCCTGTAACCCACCTTGTAGGTCGGGCCCTGCTGGGAGGGGATGTTGGAGAGGCTGTTGAGCTAATACTTGGCAAGCCCTACCAGAGCGAATCGCCGAGAGTGGTTGAGGCTAGGAGGGCTTATGAGAGGGGGGACTTCAAGGAATCGCTGAAGCTCTTCCCAAGAAGTTTTAGGGTTGAGAGGCTCTTGCTGGGGGAGCTACTCAAGGGAAGGAGGGCTGAAGAAGCCTTAAAAAGAGTTGACGAATGGCTTCTCAGGATGTACGTAGAGGCCTACCAGTCCTACCTCTTCAATACATCCTTAAGCAAGTTAGCAACGGACTTTGGAGGGGTTGACGAGCTAGCGAGCGCGTGTGATACGCTTCCAATACCCAGACCCGGCTTGAGGGTGCTGGACAGGTGTTCCCAGGAATTCATCGCGGCCGTTGAAAGGGAGTTGGAGATGATCGATGATACAAGTGCGTACACTAAGTACCTAAACAAAGGCAACCGTGAAGCGACGTTCACACCGCAGAACCTCACGATGGCGGTGAATGAGGACGTAGTGACGTTAAGCTTCACCCTGAAGCCATCAACATACGGGACTATACTCATACGCGAGTTGATTACCACACATCGCCTCCTGCATTAGATAATACCCAGCTAATCCTCACCGGTCTAACGAGCGCACACGTGGATAGCTAGAGGAACAACTACATCTCTGGCTAAAGTCTCGTTAAGACTTCGCTAGAGTACCTAAGATGATGACAAGCACCCGGACAGTGATGCGGGCTTTGCCCCAAGCTCAGGACATGAAGAGGTGTCTACTGATATGGTCTGCAGGCATCGCGGAACACAGGATTAAAGCACGATGCATTCCAGCAAGGTCCATAACAGCCTAATGTAGGGGCGGCAATGTTCAAAGCTAGATGCTCATCCCTAATGTCTGAGGCGGGCCGCTTAAACCATAATATTCAAGAAGACATGAGTTACTCAGGCTCCACCAAGACGGCAGTCCCGTAGGCAACCATCTCCGCCGCTCCACTCATTATGGAAGACGTTGCAAACCTAACTCCTAGAACAGCGTTCGCACCCATAGCTTTAGCTTTCTCAATCATTCTGGAGAGTGCTTCATTTCTGGAGGACGCTAGAAGTTCCGTATACTCCACTATCTCTCCGCCGGCCAGGTTCCTTAATGCAGCCACTATATCCCTACCTACGTTCCTAGCCCTGACGGTGCTGCCGCTAACTATACCTAAAACCTTCTTGATCCTATAGCCGGGCAACGTCTCGAGCGTAGTAACCAGAAAATGAGCCTCGGACACAGTTTCACCTACTAAATTTAGGTCTCTACTCCTTAAAATGGAGCTTAAATCGTGCAGAGTTGAGCTTAAATGCTTGAACCGGTTTTACCCACCTTAGCGAGACACACGCTTCCATTACACGGAGGTTCCTACAGTTGGAAGCCCCCGCCCCTCATAACACCGTTGCTCTTCGCGCTGTTTCTGGCCGCCATAATAATTGTTGGAAGCCCCCGCCCCTCATAACCGAGAGGTCGGCGTGGATTTAGCGTGAAGTCCTAGGCAGTAGGTGGAGACGCTACGGGTTACTGCAGTAGTCGGTTATCGTGTCCCGGTAGATTCTGGCGCCTAGTTCCAACTCCTCGATGCTTATTTCCTCACGGTCTGTGTGGGAAAGCTCCGACCTTCCAGGCCCGTAGCTAACTATATTGCTGGTTAGTCCTGCCAGCAGATTCATGTCGCTGGTGCCGAGCTTGAGGACAGGCGTTGGTTTCAGGTTGTTTCTTATGATGGCCCTCACCAAGGATCTGACTATTGGCGCGTTGACGCTCACCTTGACGGGTGGTGTTTCATCATCTATACTGTAGACGCACCTCTCATACCCGTTGGAGAGGAGCTCCACTAACTTACCCTTGACGGCATCCAACCCTAACCCCACTGGAACCCTTATATCTACTAGGGCGTCGCACTCCCTCGGTATGACGCTGAAGGGCATACCGCCCTTGATGTAGTTCATGCTGAGACTTAAGTTCGGGATTGAGCCAAGTAGCGATTTGAGGTCTAACCACAGTCTCATTAACTCCTCAATTGCCGAGACCCCCTCGCTAGGATTCGATGAGTGACCACCACTACCCAAGCACTTAAGCTTTAGTTTGATGGTACCTCTATAACCAATGACTACTCCGTCACACCCTGACGGTTCGCCGACCACCACTGCCGTTGGCTTAGCTCCGCCGGAATTCAGGACACTCATTAATGCCCTGGCACCCGGGCTCCTGCCCTCCTCACCCACTAGCGCTACTACAGTAACTCTGCATCTATCGTCCACGTGCTTGAGAGCCTCTAACGCTCCCACAGTGATCGCCACCAACGGGCCTTTAGCGTCCACCGCACCCCTGCCTCTGAAGACTCCACCCTCATAATCTACTGGCAGCTCGCCTGCAACTGTGTCTATGTGCCCAGCGAGTAATACCCACCTACCCCCGTTGCCATGGTCTATGATTGCGTTGCCTGCGTGGTCGGCGTGCGCGTCAACGATGTGTAGGCCATTCACGAAGCTTATATACCTCCTGACAGCCGCCTCCTCACTGCCGGTAGGGCTGTAGGTCCTGAGCAACTCAAGCATTAACTCTTCTAGCAACCTCCTCATCTAGACACCTGTCCATGGCTGAGGCTATTGCCGAGACGTCCTCGTCGTTAATGAGGTATGGAGGCAGGAGCCTAACCACGGTGTTCCCTGCCTTCAGCGCTATCACTCCTTCCCTCTGTAGACACTGGATGACGAATTTGGGATCGAACCTCAGCTCCACCCCGACCATCAGTCCGACACCTCTGACATCCCTGACCACTCGGGAGTCGCTGCACACCTTGCCCAACTCGCTGAGTAACTTACTACCTACAGTGCATGCTTTGCCAGCCACGTCTTCCTCCATCAGCACTTCAGCGGCGGCCTTAACCGCGGCTAGCGCTATGGGGTTACCGCCGAAGGTGGTTCCGTGATCACCCTCACCTAACTGAGGGCCTACGTCTTCCCTGAGCAATGCTATTGACACAGGTACTCCACCACCTATCGCCTTACCAATCAACATCACGTCCCCATAGACTCCGTACATGTCTGAGGCCCACGTGTATCCAGTCCTGCCACAACCTGTCTGAATCTCGTCAACTATCAGGAGAGCCCCCCTGCTCTCGGTGACTTCCCTAAGTACCTTCATGAACTCCCGCGTCGCCGGGTTAATCCCACCCTCGCCCTGTACTGGCTCAACCACCACCGCAGCGATGTCCTCGGTCACGGTCTTCTCCAACGCGCCCACATCGTTGAACCTGGCAAACTCTACGTCGAGGAGGGGCTTGAAGGGTTCCCTATACCTAGGATTCCACGTGAGTGACAGCGCGCCAAACGTGCGTCCATGAAATGAGTTAATGAACGACACGAACTTAACCTTCCTCCTAACCTTTCTAGCGACCTTCAGGGCGAAGTCAACGGCCTCAGAGCCGGAATTCAGAAAGAACGCATAGGTGTAATGCTTAGGCACTATCCTCCCGAGAGCGACTAATGCCTCATCTCTGAGTTCATTGTCAAACGTTGCAGGTAGGGTCATTACCTTACCCAGTTGCTCATTAACCGCGCGAACTATCTTCGGATTCCTGTGACCTAGGAACGCCACCCCATGACCTGTATGACAGTCCAGATACCTGACGCCGTCAACGTCCCACACGTACTGACCCTCACCTCTGACGATCCTTAATCCCCTGGACGTGTAGAGGTTGAGCTGCTTGAGCATCACTACTCCCTCGCCACACTGATTAGGTGTTCCAGAACCTTACGCGTGAGGTCATAACCTGTGACGGCGACGGTGTTTCTGAACTCCGTGACGGCGTTCACCTCATCCACCACGTAGCCCTTCTCAGGGTGCTCGAATACGTCGATCCCAAGGAAGTCCCCCCCAACCGCCTTGGCAGCCCTCAGCGCCAGATCCTCGAGCTCGGGATCTATCTGGGCAGGCACCGCCTTACCACCCCTGGCTGTGTTCGTTATCCAATGGTCGCTGTACCTGTATATCGCTACAGGAACCTCCTCTCCCACGGTGAACACTCTAATATCTCTGCCGGGTTTCCTCACTAACTCCTGCACGTAATAGACGCTGTACATAGGGTTATGCATGAAGGACCTGTGCTCGACCACGGTCCTTAGATCCTCCTCATCATCCACTAGTGCGAGCAACTTACCCCAACTACCGTGTATGGGCTTAACCACGAAGGGGTACCGTAGCCCGTTCCCGACGATCCTATACACGGTATCGTGGTTGAATGTAACATACGTGTCAGGTGTCGGAACCCCGTTCCTAACGAGGAGTGATGTGGTCCAGAGTTTGTCTTGACATGTCATGATCGTGTATGATTTATTCATGACGTTAATGCCGTAAGATTCCATCAATATCGTGGACTCCAGTGAGTTGTAGAAGCTGACGGATCTCTGAAGCGCCACATCAACCTCACCTACACCCGTCAGAGACTTGTCGCCTACCTTACCGAAGACTGTTGGGACGTGGAGCGGTATGATATCTACACCGAGCTTCCTAGCTGTGTCTATGAAAGACTTTTCCTCCCATCTAAGGATATCGTAGAGGAGTAGTAGTCTTACTCCCCCCAATCCTCTCTAACACCCTCCAAAGGTTTTAACCCCACCAAATCACCATCCACAACTACCTCCAGTGTAATGCCGCACTCATGCTCAACTAACTCGCCGGGGAGGGCGTCGTCAGGCACGTTCACTTCACCACCGCAGACAGGACACTTAGCCATCATTGCTTGCACACCGACTTGAGTCTTCATGGTTCGGTAGTTAAAAACTTCGGTGCTGGGTTGGGTGCTGGTTGTTTGAACTGAATGCATGATTTCAAGACAAATCATCAAGAGTGCGGTGCGGAAACCGCACCACATATTCCTTGACTGGAACGAAGGATGCATGAGTACGTAGCTAATCACTTAATAAGCGTCTGCGGAAAGTAGCTAGCTTAGGGAGTTGGGTTGTCAGTCAGGGTTGGCGTGGTCGGCGCCTCTGGGTATACCGGCGGTGAGCTACTCAGGTTGCTCGCAACTCATCCGGAGGTCGAGGTGACGTACGTAACATCCAGGGAGTACGCAGGTAAACCCGTGCACTACGCCCACTTCAACCTCAGGGGATACTATAGGGGGTTGAGGTTCAGCGAGTTTAAGGTCGATGATGTAGTGAGTAGGTGTGACGCGGTGTTCCTATCATTGCCTCATGGCGTCTCAGTGAGCTACGTGCCTGAGCTGGTTGAGGCGGGTCTGAAGGTAGTTGATTTGAGTGCGGACTTCAGGTTGAAGGAGCCCGAACTCTACGAGATGTGGTACGGCTTCAGACACCCGTACCCAGATCTTCTTAAGAGGGCTGTGTACGGTCTGCCCGAGTTGCACAGGGACGAGTTAAGGAACGCCGACCTAGTAGCGTCACCAGGATGTAACGCTACTGCCGTAATATTGTCATTGATGCCCATTGCCAGGGCAGGTGTTGGAGATCTGAGTAGAGTCGTCGCCGATGTCAAGGTCGGTAGCAGTGAGGGTGGCTCCAGGTCTTCCCCTAGTTCGCATCACCCTGAGAGAGAAGGTGCTGTAAGGCCTTATGATGCTGAGGGTCACAGGCACGTGGCTGAGGTCGAGCAGGAAATCGCTCGACTCGCGGGCTGTGGGGTCGGGATCTCCTTGGTGCCTCACTCAGTGAGTAGTGTTAGAGGGGTTTTGACATCCACACACGTGTGGCTCGGCAAGGACATTGATGACGTGGAGATCATGAAGCTCTACATGCAGGCGTTCTCTAAAGAGCCCTTCGTCAGGTTCATTAGAACCGTGCCTCCCGGCTACCCGGACCCGAAGTACGTGGTAGGCAGCAACTACGTGGACTTAAGCTACGCCGTGGAAAGGAGGTTGGGGAGACTGACCTCCTTCGCGGCTCTGGACAACCTGGTTAAAGGGGCTGCAGGTCAGGCGATACAGGCGTTCAACGTAGTCATGGGTTTCGACGAGACTCTGGGACTCAGGCACCCACCACTCAAGCCTTAGGTGATGTGCATGGTGTACGTCGTTAAGGTTGGTGGTAAGGTGATTGACGGAAACCTGCACGGAGTTCTAGAGAGTGTCAGCAGGGAAGCCAGGCACAGTCAGATAGTGTTGGTTCACGGAGGCGGCAACGTGGTCACCGAGTACTGCAGGAGGGTCGGCGTAGAGCCCAAGTTTGTGGTGTCGCCTGAGGGCATCAGGAGCCGGTACACTGATAAGGACGAACTCGAGGTCTTCATAATGGTGATGGCTGGCAAGCTTAACAAGGAGATGGTCTCTGGTCTCATAGCAAGAGGGGTCAAGGCTGTGGGCACATCAGGCGTCGATGGGCCAACACTGATCGCGGAGAGGAAGAAGAGGATCGTGGTCGTGGACGAGAGAGGCAGGAAGAGGGTTATAGACGGTGGGTACACAGGAAGTATAATAGGTGTCAACACGAAGTTCATAGAGTGGCTACTCAGTAGCGGCTACACGATCGTCATGACTCCCGTAGCAATCGATGGTGAGGGCAACATGCTGAACGTCGATGCCGATCAGGTAGCTTGCAAGGTGGCCACATCCATTAAGGCGGACAAGTTGATGATACTGACTGACGTGCCCGGCGTTCTCTTAGGCGATGAGGTGATAGGGAACGTGAAGGTCAGTGAGATTGAGGACATACTACCTAAGGTAGGTGCTGGCATGAACAGGAAGTTGATGGAGGCTGTTAACGCGCTGGCGGGTGGTGTTAAGGAGGTAGTAATATCTTCAGGATTGGCGGAGGACCCGCTCAAGCGCGCGCTAGACGGTAAGGGAACGGTGTTAACTCCTTGAGGTCAGTTTTCCTGGATGAGACGGATCTGAAGATACTCAGCGTACTCAGGATGAACTCCAGAACATCGTATGCAGAGATGGCTAAGGAGCTGGGGCTGAGTGAGTCGGCAATACGTAAGAGGATCAGGAGACTGACTAGACTTGGAGTCATAAGGAGGTTCACCATAGACTACAGCATATCCAGTGAGGTTAGGGCGTTAATTCTTGTTAAGACGCAACCGCCAACGCCGGTGCCGGAGGTCGCTAGGAACTTAATGAAAGTCACATGTACGGATAGGGTTTACGAGGTGACTGGCGAATACGACATAGTGGTCGCGAGCATAACCACGGACATCCCAAGCCTGAATAAGTGCATAGACGAAATCAGGTCAGCTAAGGGAGTGACCTCAACTAATTCTATGGTGGTTCTGAAGATGTGGCCGTAACAATTTTTTGAGGTCAAATACGTTCGGAAGGGCTTAAGGTATGGCAACCGTTTCCATGTTTCAACTCAATGTCTGGCAACTGTTCTCAGGATGATGATAGCGGATTCATAAAAAAATCCAAGCTACACATCTAACAGCGTTTTGGACGTGCGCCCGCACGGTCTGGATTGATGGTTAATCTGAAAGAGGGGATTGTGGGTATAAATTAGGCTGGGGTGCTGTATTGTACTTGGGGTTTCGTCTTGAATGGAGCTAAAGCACTCCTGGAGATGCTCAGAGGGTATGACGTTAAGCACGTCTTCGGCCTTCCAGGTGAGACCACTCTCCCGCTTTATGCTGAGTGGGTGAAGTTCCCTGAGATCAAACACGTTATGTTCAGGGATGAGAGGAACGCGTGCTTCGCGGCAGACGGCTATGCCAGAGCGTCCTACAAGCCGGGTGTGTGTGAAGCACCGAGCGTTGGTGCAACCCACGTCATACCGGCGGTGGTCGAGGCGTATAAGTCATCACTACCGATGATTTTCATAACTACCGACACTCCCCTCTACTTGGAGAAGAGGAACGTGCTAACAGGCTTCGACCAGACATCCCTGTTCAGCGGTCTTACTAAGGAATCGCTGACGGTCCTGAGGGCTCAGGACATCCCCTTCATGGTCAGGAGGGCCTTCAGGGTCGCCACGACAGGGAAGCCAGGACCCGTCCACCTCAGAGTCCCGCTGAACGTTCTTGAGGAGGGGGCGGATTCCCCCGACCTTTACGTCCAGAGGGAATTCTCTAGATATCCTGGCCACAGATACACTGCCGGGGAAGACATCATAGCTAGGGCCGTTGACCTGCTCCTCACTGCCGAACGTCCTGTGATCGTGTGCGGTCAGGGAGCTCTTTACTCCCAAGCATGGGATGAGTTAGTCGAGCTGGCGGAGATGCTCGATATCCCGGTCGGCAGTACCATGACAGGCAAGGGTTGCTTCCCTGAAAACCACCCGCTCTCCATAGGGGTTGTAGGCGCTAGAGGAGGGACTAGTTTCTCCAACGAAGTGTTGAGAAGAGCTGACGTCGTCTTCTATGTCGGGTGCAATACTGACCAGGCAGTAACAGATGCCTGGACTCTACCGCCTTCGGAAGCTAAGATAATACACCTGGACATAAGTGAGGCTGAAGTTGGTAACACGCTGCGAACTGCAGTAATGCTGGTGGGCGACGCTAAGAGCACCCTAGGGAAAATGATTGAGGTGCTAAGGGTTAAGAATCTCAAAAAGGGTCCTGAGAGAGTTAAGGAAATAGAGGATGGGAGGAGATCCTACGAGGAGAAATTACGCACGTACACCCTGCATTCCGAGTACCCTATAAACCCGGTAGCGTTCGTGAAGATCTTAGAACAAGTCCTGGCCGGAGATTACATCATAGTCTGCGACCCTGGAGTGAGTGCAATATATACAGCAGCGTTCTTCAAGGTTAAGAGCGCGGGCAGGAGGATGATCTTTAACTACTCCATGGGGGCTCTCGGTTACGCCCTACCAGCGTCTGTCGGGGCGGCCTTCGCCAAACCTGATGCGACGGTAATTGCGTTGATCGGTGACGGAAGCTTCGGCTTCACCGCGGGCGAATTGGAGACCCTGTCTAGGCTGGGCGTTAACGTCAAGGTAGTCATCTTCAACAATCAGAGCTTCGGATGGATAAGAGCTTCCATACTTTTCCGATACGGCCCTAAGTACTTCGCGACGGAGTTCAAGCCTGTTGACTATGTAAAGATAGCTGAGGGGTTTGGGCTCAACGCCCTCCGAGTGGAGGGACCTGAAGAGGTGGAGGCTAAGCTTAGGGAGTTAATGAAGGTTGAGGGACCTGCGTTAATGGATCTACCGGTCCTACCGGAGGATAAGTTAGTGCCGCCGGTATCTAGCTGGGCGTCTAAAGCCGAGAAGCAGGGGATAAGATGCATTTACTGAATCCACCATCCTCATCACAAGCATGAATAAGCTCTTCAACGCGTCGGTCACTATGAAACGTTGAGGACTCTACTGCGAACGCGTAACAACCACTTTTATCTCCAACCCTTAATCCCAGCTGCTTGCCTGTTTTGACGTTATTATCGTAGCAAACGATGTTGATGTGGTTTGGTGCGTGTGTTTCGTCATACCCCCTGATAGTGCATACGGGGGCATTGTTTACGACGACCCTATCGTTAACCAGGATCACACCCCCCTAGTCACCTCAAAGAAGCAAAGATATGCGGCACCCCTAGCCGTACCACCAGGTCTTGCAGAAGGGTCTGCTGTAAGGATTAACTCATGGATTTCATACTTCCTCAATGCCCGCGAATGTGGAGCTATGAGGTTCAACGACCTCTCAGGCAATACGAGATCCATAACAGCGACGACCCTGCCTGCAATAGATCCTTTATCCGCGAAAGTTACGTCAGTGCTGATCTTGAACGAGGAATATGGATCCAAGCCCTGGCTACCCTTCAATCCCAATGCACCGCAGTTAAGGTACTGTCCACGTTTATAAAATCTCGGTTATCACGTACATGTCGTAATGTCGAAGTAATTCCATCCTAGGGTTCACCCGCGTGCAGGGCAGCTATGGCCACTCAAGTGGCATACGCTGAGGGGGTCAGCAGATCCAAACGACGCGAGGAGTACGGAACCGGGTCGGTGGAAGCTCTAGCATACACTCATGCTACGATAGGGGTTACCTCCCGGAGCGTTAATACCCATGCTGACGTTCGGGATGCCTGGGGATTCAGTAACTGCGGTGATACTGGGGGCATTCCTAATACACGGGCTCATCCCAGGCCCCACGCTGTTCTCTGAGCAGATGCATATGGTGTTACCTATGCTTGCCGCATTCCCGATAGCTTTCATCCTCTGCTACATAACCACGCCGATCTTCGGCCCCTTCGTCGGCAAGGTAATAGGGGTGAGGAAGGCTTTCCTATATCCATTCATCATGTTGGTATCGTTAACCGGTTTGTGGGTAATGACATACTCACCCACGCAACTGACGTTATGCGTTGTTTTAGAGGTAGTAGCATACCTGATTGAGAGGGGGCGCCTCCACAATATCGTTCTTCATGGGATACATGCTAGTGCCTCAGTTTGAACATCTATTCAGAATAGCTTGGATGGTCAGTAGAGCGGAGATCTTCATAAAAAGTCCTTATCAGCGCTGTTTATACTGCTCACACTTGTGTACACAGTATACGTGATACGCAAGTCAAAGAGCGGGTATTAAACCTACACACGTGCTGAAGCCGCGATCCCCCCATCAATGCCGCCGCAATTGAGGAGGGTTTAAGGGCCTCCATGAACGCAGGAGCTACATAGCTTCAGAACCCCTTACGAAGCGCTCTGTCGATACCTCACTATTAGCGTGAGGGGGATTTTAAAAGAGAACCTAGCGGAATTCGTGAAGGATATCTATAATAAAAATTCTTGACACTCTCGCAGGTCAGGGCGCTTGCCCAGAACCTCAGGGTTGGCTATGTTTACAGGCCTGCAGCCCATCAACACCCTCACGACGTCCTTATGCGCGGTCACGGTCTCCCTTTCGTAGGCTTCGTAAGTGCATGATGCGAAGTGAGGGGTAGCTATGACATTACTCAATTGCAGCAAGGGGTGGTCTTTAGGGAGGGGTTCTTTTTCGAACACGTCTAGCGCGGCACCGGCTATCCACCCCTCCTTCAAAGCCCTCACTAGGGCCTGCTCGTCAACTATGGCTCCTCGGGCCGTGTTAATAAGGTACGCTGTCGGCTTCATAAGCCTCAGCTCCCTCTCCCCCATCATGTGGTAGGTCACGGGCGAGAGTGCCGCGTGTATAGTAACTATATCCGATTCCCTGAGGAGCTCGTCCAGACTACCGACCATCACTATGTGAATGCCTCCGAGGGCCTCGCGCTGGACGTATGGGTCATAGCCTATTAACCTAACCCCGAACGACTGGAGTATCCTAGCGACCCTCCTCCCTATAGCGCCTAGTCCCACCACTCCAACGACTTTCTCCTTGAGCTCGCGGGTGAAGTTGCTTTTCTCTATAAGGAGTTCGCTCCTCCACAGGCCTTGCCTTAATGCCTGGTTTAGGAAGCATATCTTCTTAAGCACGCACAATATTAAACTGACTGTGAACTCCGCAACGCTGTCGGAGTTGGCTTCAGGCGAATACACGACCGGTATGCCTCTCTCAGTGGCTGCCTCAAGATCGACGTTGTCTGGCCCCGGCTTAGAGCCGTACTTAGCTATGACCTTAAGCCTCGGGCTACTGTAGATGACTCGACGGGATACCTTATGTTGAGAGGTTATTATGACGGCGTCGAAGTCCTTAAGCACTTCAGCCAGCGCCTCCTCATCATATCTGACCCCATGTTTCCCCACGATAACCTCGGCCACCTCCTCGAGGATCCTGTGTGATTCGGGCCACTCAGGCTCGGGTATGAATACCCTGAAGCTCTTTATGCAAACCACCACTAGTTTCGCAAGACCCGGCGTTAAAAAGCTTTACCTGCGAGAAACGGGTGGGGTTCAGCTCAGCCTCTTCCTAACAACCCTTCCTAAAGCCTCCACCCCACCTTCTATGTCCTCAACCGGCGGGTAGCTGAAATTCAGCCTCATAGTATTCGAACCCTCCTCATCCACGAAGAACTGCCGTCCCGGAATGTAGTACACACCCGCTTGGAAGGCCTCCGGAAGCATCTCCTCCGTATCCACGCTTTCGGGAAGCCATATCATTATGAAGAGCCCGCCGACCGGCCTCACCCACCTGCCCTCAGGCACGTGCTTCTCAAGCGCCTGCAACATGAGGTCCCTCTTAACCTTGTAGAGGCTCCTAGCCTTACTTATGACCTCAGCAACTATCCCCCTCTCAATGGCTATTCTCGATATGTACTGACTCAGCGAGGGTGTCTGAATGTCTATGAGTGCTTTCACACGCTCTAAGTGATTCACCAGCTCCTTCTTAGCTAGTATCCAGCCCACCCGCAGAGCCGGTGCAAGTATCTTGCTCATCGTGCTCAGGTAGATCACGCGGCCCTCCCGATCCAGCGTTTTAAGGGGGGTTACGTCCGCCTCCTCGTAGGTGAAGTATGAGTACGGGTCGTCCTCAACTATCAGGAAATCGTGCTCGCTAGCTAGCTCAATCAGATGCTTCTTCCTGTCAGCACTCATGGTGGCTCCAGTCGGGTTGTGGGCGACTGGAACCACATACACGAACTTAATTCTAGAGCCCGCTGACTTAAGTTCCTTAAGCCTACCCTCAAGAGCATCCACATCCATACCGTTCTCGTCCACCGGCACCCCAATCATCCTCGGGTTCGCCGTCCTGAAAGCATTTATCGCCGAGAGGTATGTGGGGTTCTCAACGGCAATGTAGTCCCCGGGGTTGATGAGCAACACCGAGACCAAGTACAGCGCTTGCTGCGAGCCCGTCGTCACTATGACCTCGTCATCTCCATCAACCCTGACGCCCCTATCCCTCATGAAGTTCTTCAGGACTTCGACAAACGTCCTATCACCCCTAGTTGAGCCGTAGAGCAACACCCTATCCCTATACTGAAGCATCACCTCCTTAGCTATCTCGCCCAACACCTCGTAAGGGTATATCTCAGGCCCCGGGTTACCGACAGCGAAGCGCACAACCTTCGCCGGCCTAACTCCCTCAAGCCTCCTGGCCGCCTCCCTGGTCGCGAGAGGTCTATAGTGCCCTGCCCTATCGCTTAGGAACCTCTCATACGACATTTTAATCACTAATATCAAGACCTTGCGTAGGACTTAAAAATACAGGTCATAGTTTTATGGAACTTCAGGCCTGCCGCGCGGCCTTCATGACCTTCCAAGCCCTCAGGAAGGCATATACCACTAAGGGCAGCGTTAAGACTAACCCCAATATCTCGTAGAGCCCTCGAGTGAATAACAACAGCGCCGAACTAACCACCAACAACGCCTTAAGAGCCACGTCTAAGATCTTTCTATGATGCAACGCCCAGTACGCGACCACCTCTATACCTATTATACCCAACGCCAGCTCAGCCCCCGTGAGAATCTGCTCTACCCCCGGGGCCAGCACCAGCTCCGGCTTGAGAGGGGTCACGGCGATTATCAGCGGCAATCCTATGCCCATCTTGACCAGCTCCTTCAGGACGGACGTGAACGAGACCTTAGCTATCCTTGATATTGTGGCCGCAGCCACGGACATAGGCGGCGCGAACTCTGCGTGGACGCCTATGAAGAAGGCCGTGAACTGCGCTGCCCAGGGCCTGATCCCCAACCTCATTAAAGCCGGGACGACCACAGGGTATACTATGACGTAAGTACCCAGGGGCGGGACTCCCATCCCGACTATGTATCCGAACGCGTACGACAGCAAGATCACTAGGTAGAGGTTTCCAGCACCTAAGCTGACTATCGCCGACCCCATCTTAAGGGAGAGCCCCGTAACGGTGAATAGGGCTTTGAGTATGCCTAAGAGCGCCAGCAGGAGGGTTAGGTTAGCCGTCTCGATGGAGAAGAACTCCAGAGCCTTAACAGTCTTCACACCTATATCCTTGATAACCTCCAGAGCCTTAAGCCTCCTACGGAAACCCACGAAGAGGTTTACAAAGATAACCGCCGCCAACACCACGCCCGCCGACCTTATCGCAGCGAGTGGTGCGTAGACCCAGGAAGCCATAAGCACTATGAGGACTAATATCCCGCTCGCGAAGAGAAGTACGTAAACGTAGTCCAGTAACGATAACCTCGAGCGGGTTGCCGTTGAACCGCCTTCAACACTGTCCGCCCTAACACTCTTCAACGATATGAAGTAAATAGCCGCAGCAAGGCCTGCGAAGAAGACCAGCGCGGGAACGAATCCCCTAATCATTACCTCGAAGTAGGGGACGCCGAGCGCGTCCGCCATGACGAACGCGGCAGCCCCCATCACTGGAGGCATCAGTTGAGCCCCTATTCCAGCTGCGGCGGCCATGGCGGAGGCCATGGCCAGCGGGACGCCTAAAGTCTTAACTATGGGTACTGTGAGACTCCCGACCGTGGCGGTCGCAGCGCCTGCACTTCCGGTAACCATCCCTACCGGAACCCCCACTAGTATGTTGGTTTGAGGTATGAGTTTAGGCGACCTAAGCTTCGAGAGGACAACTCTGTTGGTAGCCTCAACCAGGCCGAACCCGCTCAGTATGCCCACGAAGAGCATGAAAGCACTTATGACAGTCGTCGCGATTTGGGAGAGGCTCTCGAATACCCCTGTCGAGAAGTCGACACTCACCGCGGCTATGAGTCTTGAGTAGCTGAGTCCCGGATGGTTAAGTATTCCGGGGAAGTAACGGCCGTAGAGCACGTTCAATAGGAAGAACATGGTTATCGCGAATATAATCGGGTATTTAACGGCCCCGAACCACAGTATCACCACAGCTATCAACGCCCCCATAATGAGGTCTGTCTGGGTGTAGAACCCCATCCTAACGCTAACTAAGTCCCAGAAGTTCTCGTTTATGTAGTAGCCAGATAGTAGTGACAGCGCTATGAATACGATGCCGACAAGCGCGTTAGCATATAGATTCCTGACCTTCGGTATAAGGGGGTCCCTCCTGTAGAGAGACTCAATAACCCACACCACCACGGAGACTGGGACCATGATCACAACAAACTTTCTGGCACCCTCCCAGCCTGTGGTGAAGTAGTACAGGATTAGCACCGCATATATTATAATCAGCGCTAGCCGTGCGTACCTTAAGGCCCTCCCCAACAAGTTCTTCAAAACACATCACCTAATAGGGTTTGGAGCGAAAAATTAGCTACCGGCTATCTTCCACTCACTCTTCCATACCCCCTTCTCCTTCAGGAACATCGCCAGCCCTGGATGCACTGGAACGTCCTTGTTGGTCTCGATCCCGGCGACCTGCACGCCGACGAAGTCTTCAGCAAGAAGCCTGAACATCGGGTTTAGCTCTGCCAGCTCCTTAGCGTGCGCCTCGAGAACTTTAAGCATCTTATAAACCACCTCGGCAGGAACCTCTGTCCCCACATGGAAGCCGTAGTAGAACCTGAGGGCCGTCAGTTTGGTGCCTGTGTTGAGCTTCACATCCGTTGAGAAGACCTCCTTAGGGGTAACGTAGTTCTCAAGCACCTCGAATATCCCTAGCGCGGGGGCTTTAGCCTTGAGGACCTCCACCTCGTCCGGACATGGATTGAGTATCGCCAGTGGGACGCTGAGCTCTGCCTGCCTAGCCCAGTCCGGCAGACCGTAAACCCCCACGGTGTAGATGTTCGTTGCCACTATCACATCCCTCTCCAGGGCGTCTGGAACCATGCTCCAGTCAATCTCCACCTGCTCGAAGGTGATGTTGAGTACTTGAAGCGCGGCCCTCAAAGCCGCCCCGACGTCCCACCCCGCCGGGCCGGAGAATATCTTCATGCCTTTTAAGTCACGCCAGCAAGCGATCTTACCCAGGTTCTTTTGATGTATGGCTATAGTTACCTCGTTTGTGTAAGCCCAGAACGTCTGCACAGGCCACCTACCTGGGGTGAAGCCCTTGAACCTCCCGGACAGTGAGTAAAGCTCGGTAAACGATGGAGTGGATGCGTAGCAACCTCCCAGCTCACCGCTTGCATAGCCCTTTATGCTGGCCACAGCCCCTGCAGTAGGCATAACACTTATCTCAAGCTCGGTCATATGCCTGTTAACCACGTCGGCTATCAACGCTAAGCCAGTGTACCCCGCACTACCAACTGAGGCTGTACCCCATTGAAGAGTGATCTTAGATATGGGTGTCGTTGGTGTTGGCGTGGGGGTTGTCGGAGTAGTTGCTGGGGTCGTTGTTGGTGTGGGGGTCGTGGGCTTAGGCGTAGTAGGGGTCGGAGTAGGTGTGGGTGTTGGCGTAGGTGTTGGTGCCATTAGGAACTGGTAAGCAACCACAGCAACTATTAGCACGACTATTGCTACGACTACTCCCAACAAAGTTTTCTGGGACGCCATAAGACATCCCCTCTACTAATCAGTTATTTAGGTTTTAATCAGTTATTTAGGTTTTTAAGTATTACCACTGTTTAATCGTTACTAAATCCTTTGAAAAGTCTTGCGCGGGTCTAGATGGGTTGGCTTAAATAATTTCTGGTGGGTTTAGATCCTTAGAATGCCTGATTGAGTGTTAACTGGAACCGGATTTCCTCTCAAGCACTCACCCTAAGGTTTACTATGAATTCCTCAAGTGTTTGAATGAACTCATCCGGTTTTTCCTCATGCGGTAAGTGTCCGCATTCATCCATCACCACGAGTTTGTGGTGGGCCGCTGGATTCAGTAAGCTGACCAACTCCAGGCTGTTGCTGAGGTTTACAATCTCATCGTTAAGGCCGTGGATGATTAGAGTAGGGGTCTCTAAGTTACCTATCCCATCCCTGATGTCGGGGAATCCCTTATACTTCATCAGCCAGTAGAGGCCCTTATCCCAGTCCTTAGCTCTCAAGGGATACTTATAGCCTTCCAGCACATCCTCAGTTAGCTTTGACTTATCGTACCAAGCCCTGTAGAGTATCTGCTCCAACTGCCCTATGAAGCCCCTGACTACGAGGGGGCCGTACTTCTCGGATAGGGGTATTGAATACAGTAGGGTCTCATGAAGCGAGTTCCGACTGGGCTTCCACGCCGGTGCAACGAGAACCAGCGCCTCCACTAGTTCGGGATAATTGAGCGTGAAGAGTATGGCAACCCCGCCTCCAGCGGAATGTCCTATGAGGACTGCCTTGCTCACGTTGAGCTTCCCAAACAGTCTGTAGGTCAGCTCCACCTGTCCTTCAGCGGTGTAGGGGTTGAAGCCCGCCTTAGCTGGATCCACCCTCTCGCTGAGTCCGAAACCCGGTCTGTCGAAGGCTATTACCCTGCCATAGTTACTGAGCGGCTTAAGCACTTCCCTCCAACTGAAGACACTAGCTCCAAAACCGTGAAGGAGGACGAATGTGAGATTACCTCCCCCGTAGTCCTCGACGTAGTGTATCTTCACACCGTCGATCTCAACGAACTTACCCCAGCCCTGAGCTAAATCCTCGACAGGCTCGCCCACAGTCGGCACCGGTACGATATAGAGGATGAGGAGGGTTAGGGTTAAGGCTAGGACTGCCTTAAAGAACCTCGCCCTGATTAAAGGTTTCAGCGACTTCATCTAATCACGCCCCTAAAGCCCGTTAACGATGTGTACCATAAGCGTGAGAGCCTTTAACTCTTAGACGGTTTAGTCCCGTGAAGAAGGCTTGTTAGTCATTAAGTCAGTGAAAAATTATGCTTAGCTGGACTCTGCAGGGCTCTTCGCTTGTTCGGGAAGGCCTGAGGGTATCGCCGGCAGTGATGGGAACGTCTCCTTCATCCTCTGCTCAGCCACTACCTTAGCCTCCTCGAGTATCTTCCTCGCATCAGGCGTTGCATACATGCTCACCGACCCGACCCCTATCATCTCACCGGCCTCCATGACGGTCTCCTGCAGTATGTCCTGAATCTCACCTAGCTCTATCCCTATCTCGGGGAGTGTGGTCTTTATCGCCTCCCTGATGTCCTTGACCACACTGACTACGGGCCCTAGGTAGGCCGCTATCTCCCCTATCTCCCTTATGGACTCAAGCCTCAACCCTATCTGCTCCAGTGCCACCTGCACCAGGAAGAGGCTCTTAGCGACCTTCCTCAACTCAGCCACTTCATTAGCGTACATCGTGGCTCTCGTCTGGTCTTTAGATATGAACGCGTCCACAACCCTCTCGAAGAGCTCCTTATCCCTGGCCTTGAGCCTGTCAAGGTACACCTCAAGCCTCCTGGTCATGGAGTTCAGCTTGTAGTGAGCCATAGCTAGCCTGTACCTTAAGGGCTTCTCCCTCACGAACAGCTCCTTAATGTGGTCGCCAACCGACTTATCCTTACCCTTCCAAGACTTCTCGAACTCCTTGAAGCTCGAACCCAATTACTTCACCAACGCTACTCTTGCGATCAAGGAATACTTTTAAAGACTGAGCCTCTTACCCTCCTTTTTAAGGTCGAGCGAGATTTAACATTCGAGTCCTTGGAGAGGTGTCTGCATGAATAGTGAGTACTTAATGGACTACCTCGACTGGCCGGATTTGGTGAGGGCGGCGTTAAGCACGGAACCTGCGAACGCAGAGCCTCTGAGGAAGCCCCCTGAGGGCGTGGCGGTACTTGGCATGGGGGGCTCCGGAATAGTGGGTGATGTCCTGCAGTCAATGTCCGCCGAGAGGTTTGATGCACCGCTGGTGGTCATCAAAGACTTTAGATTACCCAGGTGGGTTGACCGGGATTGGTTAGTGCTGGCAGTGAGCTACTCAGGGGATACTATGGAGACCCTTACATGCCTTCAGGAAGCCCTCTCAAGAGGCGTTAAGGCGGCGGTAGTTGCTTCGGGTGGTATGATGATGGAGCTCTCGGTGAGTAATCGCCTTCCACACTTTAGGATCCCACCCGGGAGGACCCCAAGATCCTCCTTCCCAGCCCTCCTCCTAGGAGCTCTTAAGCTACTATCTAAGCTTGGCGTAGAGCTTGAGGGAATGGACGCTCACGAGCTACTCAAATCCCTTGAGGGCAGCGACGCACTTAAGGCCGGCGGCGAATTAGCTGACAGGCTCCACGGCAGGATGCCTGTCTTCATAAGCAACGTTAGATATTACCCACTAGCCCTAAGGGCTAAGGACGAGTTCAACGAGAACGCGAAGACGGTGGCTAAAGCGGAGGTATATCCCGAGGGATTCCACAACGACGTGGTTGGGTGGGAGGGCTGGTTCGGACCCGTGAGCGCCGTGATCTTCAGGGAGGTCGGTGACTACACGCTTGGATTCCTTGAAGAACTGCTTAAGAGCGCCGGGGTCAGCCTAACCGTGTACGAGATAAGCGGTGACTATGTGAGCAACATCATCAAGTGGTCTCAAATACTGGGTATAGCGTCAGTGGAAACAGCGTTGAGACGAGGATTAAACCCCAGAGAAACTAAACACATAGCCAGGTATAAAGAGTTCCTAAGGAAGTGCGGACGCACGAAACCTCTAGGGCAGGGTTGATGATCGCTTAGCCTTCCCCACCTCGTTGAACCTGGGGAAAGTTCACGAGCCTTACGGAGGGTGGTCCACGACCGCGGTGAAGCACTCAGCGGGGGAGAGACGAACCATACCCGACTGAAAGACAGCACCTAGAACGGGGCGGCTTGCATTCAGTTGTGATTAGGTGACGACTTATTAGCAGACTAGAAGCTTCTTACAAAGGGTAGGAGATGCTACTGGCTAACTGGAGGCTGGTCAGGGAGCTTCTGCAGGCGGTCGATTTAGCTGTGGAGGTGGTGGACGGCAGGGATCCCTCCTCGACTAGGAGCAGGAGGTTCGAGAGCATGTGCGGGGAGCTGGACGTTAAGTACGTCCTAGCGCTGAATAAGGCTGACCTCGTACCCCGCGACGTCGGGCGTGCGTGGGTTAACTACTTCAGGGAGGTTGAGCACGTAAATGCAGTCCTAATCTCGGCTCAGAGGAGGTTAGGCACTCTGAGGTTGAGGAGGGTCGTCAGATCTCTGTGCAGGAAGAAGCCGCTCATAGTCGGTGTTTTCGGCGTTCCCAAAGTCGGCAAGTCGACCCTCATCAATACGTGGGCCGGCAGACACGCTGCCGGAACCTCGCCACACCCCGGCACCCCCGGCTACACCAAGAAGGCACAGCTCTTCAACGTCGGCAGCGGCGTCTACCTCCTTGACACTCCAGGGATACTGCCCGTAGAGGGTGATGAGGTGGAGATCGCCGTTAGGATGAACCCCATCGACAACATAAGAAACCCGGTGGCTGTGGCCGTGTCCTTGATTAGGAGGGTGGTGAAGTATAACCCTCGAGCATTCAGCGAGGCGTACGAGATAGAGAGCGCAGACCCTGACGTGATACTCAGGGAGTTAGCTCTCAGGAGGGGATGGATCTACAGGAGCGACAGAGAACCCGTAATCAGTGAGTCAGCTAAGCTGATAATACGCGACTACCTGGAAGGCAGGATAAGGTTCTACGTGATGCCCCCCTCAAGCTTCGGCGAAGTTAGGCCTCAACGATCTTAAGTATCGAGCTCTTGTCAAGCGCGTTAACCATTAGATACTTATCGCTCAACGCCCTCAGGTCTTTATTGTCGCCTTGAATCATTACAGAGGAGAGTCTGGCGTTAGCCTCTCTAAGCTTACGCCTTAAAGTGGTTACGGAGAGCGCGTCCTCACCATCCGTTATCACCACAATGTCGGAATCCCTCTTAACGAGGCCGCTACCAACTATGTCCTCACACGCTGTCACGATCGCCTTAGTTATGTCAGTACCTCCACCGCTCTTGACCCTGGCTAAGTTTTTGAGTAACTCAAGGAACTCGGTAGGGCTCGCACGCCTGGACACCTTAATCAGGTCGTGCGGCATGCCGTCAAAGAACCTCATGTAGAACTCACGAACCTCCCTCCTAGACTTTATCAGGAGGGCTATAGCTGTTGCCTTAGCCCAATCTATCTTCTCACCCTCCATGCTCCCCGACTTGTCTGTGAGAAGGTAGAGGGGGCCTAGGGACTTGCTCACCTTCTTGTCGTAGAGCAGGAGCTTGGACTCAGTGTAGCTCAGGAGGAGATATTTTGTCGGCAACGCTAGTTGCGCGGGAACCAGCCTCTCCAAATCATCGCCCAGGTCGTACCCGTCGAACTCCCCCCTGTTAAACCTGTCATACCTCTTTCTAGCTTTCCTGGTGATGTCGGGTATTAATGAGAGGACCTCCAATATCTTGCTTACGTCCACGCTCCTCGACAACCTAAGGATCTTCTCCGAGTCCTCGTCCAGATCGAACTCACTCCCCACACCGGGTTGCAACCCCGACATGTAGAGTCTCTCAATATTCTTCATGGTCTCAGCCTCCTGAACGCTATTCCTCAGGGACTCCCTAACCACGGACTTCAGCGCGTTGCTGTTTATGCTGCCTGAATCCCTCGAGGTCAGGAGCTCCCTCCTCTCATCGAGCAATTCTACGAGGTACTGGATTACGGAGATCGAGATGAGAGTGGATATGAATGAGTTCAGGATTGTATGTTGCTTGAGTTTGACGAGCTCCTCCGATTCGCTGACGGCCTTGACGAGGCTGTAGTGGAGGCCGCCCCCCTCATGCTCCTCCACAACTATGGCGTGAGGCAGGTAGAGGATGTAGAAGAGATCGGTAGCTAGATCCGTGGTCAGGAGACTGTGCCTAAGACCCAACTTAGCCGAGAGCTTAACTATCTTCTCCCCCCTATAGCGAACCACAGGATCCTCATAATCGATGCCCCTTAAGAAACCCCCGCTCAAACCCTATCAGCCCTCCTGCCCACTAACTCCGTAATGCTGCTCACCAAACTCAGGACATCCTCGCCGAGCCTCAGGACCTGAGGATCCTGGGACTCCCTCATGATGCTGAGGATCCTCGCCTTAGTCACCTCCAGCTCCCTCTCTATAGTTTCGAACTTCGCAGCCACGAACGAGCTCTCTATCCCCTCCAGCGACTTCACGTACTGCAGCAACTCCTTCAGGTTAGTCTTTATCTCACTCAACTCCCTCAAGTACTTGTAGGAGGTCTTCAATTCCTCCGCAAGAACTGCGTTAACCTTCTCGAGATCGTCCCACTCACGCGTTGCCACGTACTTTACGGTGAGCAGGTCCTCCTCAACCGCGTACCTCCTCCCACCTATTAACGCGTTGGCGGCGATCACCTTCAACGATTTCCCCTTACGTCTGTCAGTTAGGTGGATCCCCCTACTCTCTAGGGCGGCGAAGAGCCTCAACAGCTTCCCCTCAACACCACTTAAATCCACTTCATAGAGGGAGGCGTTAATCCTTTTCAGCTCGTCAACGCTCAGGATCCTGCCCCCATCACCTGCCTTACTCCCTAGCGTGTTCGCTCTCTCCAACTCCCACGAGGCTCTGAGGAGACCTCTCCATAAATCCTCCTGGACAGGTCTGACGAAGTGTCTTAGAAGGAATCTATCGTACACCGACTGGATCTCAGGGTCTTCGGGCACCTCGTTACTGGCTCCGAAAAGCGTCCACAGATCAACCCTCAACTCCGTGAAGCCATCGTACAGCATCCTCTCCTGAAGTAGAGTGTTCAGGGCGTTCAATATGGCTGAGTTGGCTTTGAAGATCTCGTCTAGGAAGGCTATCTGCGCATCAGGCAACTTGCCCGCGGTTAACCTGACGTACCTGCCGTCCTCCAGGGCTTTAATGTCGAGAGGGCCGAACAGCTCCGAAGGTTCCGTGTACTTGGTCAGCAGGTACTTGAAGAACTTAGCGTTCAGGAGCTCGGCCGCCCTCCTAACCAGGGCTGACTTAGCTGTGTTGTGGGAGAGGAGTCCGTTAGTGAAGAATGAGTGTGTATCCGGCACGTGAAAGTCGTAAACCCTTACCCACCCCTCAAGCCTTCTAACGCTCTTGACCTCATCCCACTCGAAGCCTGCGACGTGCATCCCCCCAGCACGGCACTCCATCCTCAATGACCCCCCAAACTTATGCCGGAGGGTGTCAAGCCCTACCATCTCAACGAGCCTCCGGAGGTTACACGACCCCTCCACGCTGAGGACGTAGCCGCCGTACGCACTGCGGTCGCGTATGGAGGAGAGCACGCCATACCTCAGCAGAAGTATTTGAACACCCTCTAAGAACGTCCTGCTTCTACCCCTCAGGGTCAAACACGCTCTGGAGCCCCACTCTAAGACACTACCGCACTCTAAAACACTCCTCAGAAACGCTGCAGAGACTCTGTCCGGTGAGGCGAGGATCGACCAAGGCACTCGTTCCCTCCCCCTCCCAGCAAGCCACTTAAACAGCTTGACTAAGTACCCTGAACTATACTTAACTATCTGTGAGGAACGTGGCTGGATCACTCGAGGCTCTAAGTTGAATAAGTCCTTCATGAGCGTCTCGATTCTCCCACGTAACTCCCCCTCATCAATGCCGACCCTGAACCCTACGGAGTAGTTGCTTAGGTAGCTACCTCTCATGACGAACGCTCCTAAAACCTCGGCCAGCCTCTCATCCAATACGCCAACACTCCTAACGCCCGACCGCTTAAGCCTCACGCCAAGCAGTTCAGCGCTCGGGATGCTTACGTAATGTGTTGGTGAGGGTAGTTGCGTTAAAACCCTGACCTTATCACCCCTCCTGAGATCCCTCATGCTGACCCAGCCTCTATCAGTCAGCACCGGATGGTTTGGCGTTCCGCGAAGTCTGAAACCCCTTCCTGTAATAACCTCGTACGTCTCCCAGACATCGTACACGTGGAGTTCAGTGGCCCTACCGGGGGGGAAGACGGGAAAGTCCGCTATGTAGACCCCGGGCACGAGGTTCTTCGCCACATCGTCTAAGTAGAGTAGCTTGCCATCCTCTGAGGAGATGATTGTATCTCCTGTAACGCAGCCCGGCTCCCCTACGAGGAGGGCGTGCTCGCCTGTGAGGAGGGCTAAGACTACCACACGCGACTCCTCATCCCTGCCCACGAAAGGTCTCTTAAGCTCCTCCTCAAACTTCTGAACCCTAGTAGCTATATCCCGAAGCCCAGACACCCAGTACCACTATCCAATACAATAAGCGTTATACATAATAAAACCTCTACATCCCATCCAGCACCCGGTCCTCCCTGGCAGGCTTGAGTACAGATCCCTCCATCGAGGGGAATCTATAAAGTTAAATAAGTGCACTATAATTTTGTTATAGGAGATGGTGGATGAAGACTTTCTGCGAGGTGTTCGTGAAGCACGTGCTACCTTCGTTGAGGCTCTACCTAGCCGTGAAGATGGTCAGTGAACACGGCTTCAGCCAGCTGGAGGCATCTCGACTGTTGGGGATTTCCCAACCCCTAGTTAATTATGTGGTGAATAAGCGGAGGAAACCCAAGATGATTGAGAGGCTCACTAGTATGGATCACCTTAAGAGCGAGCTCGACAGGATCGCCAAGGATTTGGCTGAGGGGAGGGTTAAGTCTGAGAGCCTTGCATGCGACCTCTGCGTAATCCTTAGGAGGGAGGGCGTCATAGAGCAGATCGCCAGAGACTTAAGATACGGCTTATGCGTCTGTGACGATTAGCTGTTCAAGAATCCCCCGCCTGTGACCCGGTTTGCAGGGGTTTAAAGAGCTGGAATTCATAGATGTGGGGGGAGGTTTTGGACTGCCCTACAGACCCCGGGAGGAGCCTTTGAACCTTACGGAGCTCGGCTCCGGCGCGTCTGTCCCTAAAGAACTTATTAAAGGTTTTGTAGACTTTAATGCTTGTCCTAGGTGTTTCGAGTTGGTTGAGGGCTCCAGCAGGTCGGTGAATACTGGGGCGCGAGCGTTGTTGACCGCTCTGATAGCGTTCTACACTATAGTGTATTTCCACAGGGTCATGACGGGCGTTATGAAGGTCGAGGTCGATCGCGTGGCGTCTGTACACAACGTCAGCCCGGACGTACTTATGGCCCTCCTGTCATCAGCTTACTTCTACGCCTACACCGTGGCTCAACTGTTCGTCGGCGCCCTGACGGATACCTTCGGCATTAAGAGGGTTGGGTTCCTGTTCGGTGTTGTGATGTGCGCGGGGGGCCTGATTATGTGTCTGATGACGCCGGCCTCCCTGATCATCGGGAGGTTCTTAGTCGGTTTCTCAGCCGCCGCGGCCTTCCTGGCCTACCAGAGGGCCTCCTCCCTCAGCTACGACGCAGGACATCAGGGTAGGTTAACATCCTACGCATTAACGCTCGGTAACTTAGGCGGGCTAGCAGCCACCTACCCACTACGCCTCACACTCAACACTGTCGGCTTGAGAACCAGCCTGATGGTTCTGACGCTGCTCGCGCTAATCACCGCCACCTGCGTATTAATAACCTCCGACGACCTAGGTTCTGGGAAGGGTGTTGAAGACCTTAAGAAGACCGTGATGTACCTTGGAGTGCTGGCCAGAGACCCGCACGTCTGGGGCGTTAGTGTTGGGGCTGTAGGGATATACGGCGTTACACTAGCTTACCAGACCTCATGGGGGCAGAAGCACATGATGGAGGCGTTCGGCATGAGTGCCGAGGCCGCTAGCCAGTACTTAATGCTGTTAGCGTTGGCATTCACGCTGACGTGCCCGCTGTCAGGCTTCCTAAGCGACAGGGTCTTAAAGCGCAGAAGGCCCGTCTTCCTAGCCGGATCGCTCGCATCGGCAACCTCATGGATGCTCATGCTGTACTCAACCTTAACCCATGACGTGGTAGTCCTAGCAACGTCCCTAACTATCTTAGGAATTGCATCAGGACTTCAGATAATAGCCTCACCCATGATTAAGGAGAGCTACCCGGTAAAGTACTCGGCAACGGCCATCGCGCTCCTGAACATAACGCTGTTCTCCAGCGCTGCAGTATTACAGACTGCGGCACCCCTGCTCAGCCTGCGTGAAGCAATCCTCACACACCTCATCATATCCCTAGCCGGCGCTTCTTTAGCGTTGACTGCAACGCGTGAGACCCTAAGACAAGCGAGCGCAACCTAGTGGGGCCACGGGGATTCGAACCCCGGACCGCTGGACTCCATCGGCATGCAGTAGATGATGTCGGCAACCACGTGAATCATACGTCATTACACCTCCACCATTCACTTCAAGACTGGAGTCAAGCATACTGCGACTCAAGTGAGGTGGTGAGGGTAGGGTTGAAGCGTTGCAAGGTCCCCTAAAACATACTCTAGACCCTACATCACAACCGAATCCTCCACGCCTGAACCCCTCATGAAGCGGGATCGGGATTTGAGACTAGACACCATAGACAGTTACTTATGGGGAACGCGTTCAATACACGTGATTCAGCAAGCGATAAGCTGACCCAGGTGAGGCGTTTAATAGCATGTTTAACATCGTTAACGGTAGGGTAGCATATGAGGGAAAGCAGTGAGGAGTTATTGAAGCGCATTACATGCGATCCCAGGGTAATGGTTGGTAAACCTGTAATACGCGGCACGAGGATAACCATAGACTTGATTTTAGAGTTACTCGCAGCTGGAATGACCCCTGAGGAGATAGCGGAGGACTACAGTATAAGCGTTGAGGACGTCCGCGCCGCTCTACTGTACGCTGCCAAAGCTTTGGGTAGGGAGGAGACGCTGATTGTCGAGTCGCAGACTTAAACTACTCCTAGATGAGAGCATAGGGCTGAAACCATATAGAGAGCTCAAGGAGAGGGGATACGACGTGCAGAGCGTTATCGCAGAGAACCGTGGGGCATTAGACGAGGACGTAATCAAGCACTCCATGCAGCACAATAAGATCATCGTAACGATGGATAAGGATTTCGGTTACCTAGCTCAAGCATACAATCCGCCGGGGATCGTGCTCCTCAGGTTAAGAGAGCCGCTAATACCGCGTAGGTTGGAAGCGATACTACGTGCGCTAAGTCTCGGTGAAGACCTCTACGGCTATATAGTTATAGTGACGGAGACCCGCATAAGGAGGAGGCAAATCCGCGTAACAAAATGATGCGGAACACCAGCACAGCGTGTGAGACCCTAAGACAAGCGAGCGCAACCTAGTGGGGCCGCGGGGATTTGAACCCCGGACCACGGGGACCCGAACCCCGCATTCTACCAAGCTAAACTACGGCCCCCACAAAACAATAAGAGGACAAGGATATATAAGGTGCTCAACCCACGTTACCTGAGCGGAGTTCCGCTCCCGCACACGCAGTGTCCATTTTTATCCTTAATGACGACAATATATTTGGTGAGCTACTCTGGTTAGATGTCCTTACTGCGGTTATGAAGGGGAGTTTAAGTCCTTAAGGAATCCCTGGAAGTTCCGCACCTACGAGGTAAGGAGGCTTCAATGCCCTAAATGCAACGGGATTTTCAACCACTACAAGAATCTTGCGGCTGGAGGTAAGCCGGAATTCACTATAAGGGTGAACCCGAGGCCTCTGAAGAGGTAGTACCCCTGCCCAGCAGCGTCGCCTAACATGCGGGGTCCTGCGCCGTGAGGATATACTCGGAGGAGTTGACCTTAAGGACTGAGAGGAGGTACCAAATAGTCAACATAACTAAGGAAGTTGAGGAGGTCCTCCTCAGAAGCGGTGTGAAGGAAGGCTTCTGCTTGATGCACGTTCCCCACGCAACTGCAGCATTAATAGTGAATGAGTACGAGCCGAGGATCGTTGAGGACTACATCAAGTGGGTTACGGAGACCTTCAGACCGGGTGGGGGGTGGAGACATGATGAGGTGGACGATAACGCGCATGCACACATAGCGTCGAGCGTGATAGGATCAAGCAGATTCCTTCCGGTGAGGAAGGGAGGTCTTGTGAGGGGTGCGTGGCAGGAAGTAATGCTGGTAGAGTTGGACGGACCTAGAGTGAGGAGGGTGTTCATACAGGTCGTTGGTGAGTGAGCCAACTACCTCCCCCGACTGTAGTTGCAGAGCGTTTTCAGAGGGCATTCACTGCACGCGGGCTTCTTGATCCTGCAGTATGTCTTGGCTATGGAGACTAGTGCGGCGTGAAGCATTTTGTAGTTCTCAAGGCTCTTTGGGACACGCTCTTCAAGACTCTTCTGGGCTTTCAAGTAGTTTTTAGGCACATCCAGACCGATCCTCGAGAGCACCCTCCTAGCAAGCCTGGAGACAGGCAGGACTGGCTTGTTACACGCGAACAAAAGCATGGTGTCGGCGGTTTCGGGGCCGACGCCCTTCAGGCTCAGCACGTCATCCCTGATGCTGCTTAAGTCCCTGTCAACGAACGACCGCCAGCCACCCCTCTCCACCACCAGCCTTGAGAAGGCCCTCAAGACTCTTGCCTTGCTTCTGTAGAAACCGACACCTCTAATCAGTCCCTCCACCTCCTCCTGACTGGCCTCAGACAGGCTACGGGGATCGAGTAGACCCCTCTCCTTAAGCCTCTTCAACGCCTTGTCGACGACCTCCCACCTGCTGAGTTGAACCAGCACCGCTGAAACACTTATCTCGAACGGGTCTCCGAAACCACCCCACCACTCATATGACTCGGGCTCGCGCATGAGCCAGCCGTACTTGCTGAGATTACCCCTCGACCACTCCCTGATTATTTTGAGCAACTCCATCATTAAGGCATCGTTAGATCCCGCATCAGCCATCAACCCGCTGCAGGACATCCAAGACATCCCTATAGTCCGCTTTCAAGCTCCAGGTATGCGGGGCTCACGCCGTTGATCAGCATCTGCACTCCTCACCAACCGTTAGCTCTAGCTTAGTGAATTCATACCTCTTTAGATCTACTACCAGCAACTTGTTGGTTAGGAGCTCACCAGCCCCTGTGAGGAGTTTTATAGCTTCAACGGCCTCGATAGCCCCTACAAGCGCTGGCGTCGGCCCTATCACCTGAGGGGGTCTCTCGGCGATCTTGCTCGCCCTCTCCTCACTCAGGTTTAAGACGCATCTGAGGCATTTGGTGACGCCTGGGACGACTGTGGTGACTTGACCGTAGAACTCTGAAATGCCGCCGTGCACCAAGGGCTTTCCAAGAGCCCAGGCCGTCTTGTCCACCACTATCCTGGCCGCCCAGTTATCGAGGCAATCCACAATCAGGTCAGCATTACTGACCTCCTCCCTGAACCTGTCAGACCTCACATCCTCAACATACCCCACCACCTCAACATCGCTGTTGAGCGACCCCAGCTTACTGGCCGCCGTCAACGCCTTAGGCTTCCCTAAATCCTCCTCCCTATAGAGGATCTGCCTGTTTAGGTTGCTGAGCTCCACAACACCGTTGTCGAACAGAATCACCTTACCGACGCCGGCAGCCACCAAAAGCATTGAGGCTGTGGAGCCCAGCCCCCCGACCCCGGCTACAACCACCCTAGCCCTCCGCAACCTCTCTTGACCGTCATGACCGAGCAGCGCGAGTTGCCTTAAGTACCTTTCGTGAATCACCTCCGTCCACCATAAATTCCTACCTAAATCAGCTATTTATGACTTCAAATACCTCGTGCGACATCCCCCATCGACGTACAGCCCTATAGACTCCAACCTCCCGCAGTCCCTCAGAAGCCACGTTCGAGACTGAGGCATCGGCGCGTCTTCAGCGACGGTAGCTTTATATTTTTGCCCGGAAGGGGAAAAATATTTAGTGAACGCCTTTGTCCTACGACTTTGTGTTGGAGTTGATAGCTCAGAGGATTGCCGGGGACATAGTTATGAGCGAGAACTGCGGTGCTTCACTCAAGCGGTGGAGGGAGACCTTCAAGCTGACTCAGACCGACGTCGGGGTGCTTATGGGTGTGAGTGCGTCGGTGATCAGCGACTACGAGAAGGGGAGAAGGTCGCCTGGAGTCAGGTTTGTTAAGAGGTTTGTTAAGGCTTTGCTAATGCTCGATAAGTCCAGGGGGTACCCGGTCGTCAAGCAGATAGCCAACACCCTCAACCTGAGTATAGGGGCTATAATGGACATCAAGGACTTCGGCGCCCCTATGAAGCTCGACGAACTGGTCACGGTGGTTGAGGGCTTCATAGTCAATTCCGTGGTGCCCAAGGATCTCGAGATCTACGGCTACACAGTACTCGATAGCTTGGAGGCCATAGAGAAGTTGAGCGGTAACGAGTTCTGGCAGATAATGGGGACTACATCCAGAAGGGCCTTGATATTCACTAAGGTGAGCACCGGGAGGTCCCCGATGATATCTGTGAGGATCAGTCCTGTGAAGCCGCTTGTTGTGGTACTTCACGGCACTAGGAGGGTTGACCCGCTCGCCATCAGGCTTGCCGACAGGGAGGGCCTGCCGCTCATAGTGTCGCTTAAGCCGGGGGCGGACGACCTGATAAAGACTCTGAGGAGATGGCTCTCAGAGCGCGAGTTGGGCAGCTGACCCCTCAGGCACTACTTCTCCGTAAGAATCAATATGGCTTGCGGTATATCCCCACCAGCCTTCCTCAATGCGTTCAGCGCTTCATCCCTGCTAGCGCCGGTCTGCTCCATGACGAACTTAATGTCGTCCTCGCTTATCGAGGGTGCCTCAACCCTCACCTCCTTATCAACCACCTCCTCAGCCCCACCGCTCACGTAGTACATCTTCTGACCTTGGAGCTTCATGATGACGACCTGAGCGTCCCTGATTATTATCTCCTTATCCTGCAGCTCAATGGCCACCGACCTGACGCCGTTTAACTCCTCAGCATCAATACCTAGCTGTTTCATCCTCCTCCTGAGCTCTCTCGGATTACTCGGGAACATGGACACCACCCGATCAGTCTAGATACTCTACTACTAAGAATATTAATTCTTGACAGTCCTATATATAGGGTTTGAGGTGCTCAAGGTAAGGATACTTGGCGGCGGGCGTGAGGTGGGTAGGGCCGCTGTAGGGTTGCAGCACGGCGGTGGGAGGCTTCTCCTACTGGACTACGGGGTTAACTTCGACGAGGAGGACAAGCCCAGGTTCCCAGACCATGTGAGGCCCTCAGACGTAGCAGGCCTCGCCCTAACCCACGCCCACTTAGATCACGTCGGGGCGGCACCGCTCCTCTACGTGTCAGGAAGGGTGCCCGTCGTGACCACCTCCCTAACTAAGAGGCTGTGCGAGCTCATGATCAAAGACTTCATAAAGATCTCCGGCTATTACCTCCCCTACGAGGAAACGGACCTCAGCAACATGCTTGACGGCACCTCCGAGCATCCCTACGGGGCTGAGGTAGGTCTTGAAGGCTACTCAGTGAAGCTCCTCAACGCTGGGCACATACCGGGCAGCATGATGGTGCACGTCGAGGTCGGCGGTAGCAGGGTTCTCTACACTGGAGACATAAACACCATAGACACTAGACTCGTCACCAGGGCCGCCAACCAAGGGCTTGACGCCGACGTCCTGATCATAGAGGGGACGTACGGGTGGACCAAACACCCGCCGAGAGAGTTGGTTGAGAAGGAACTCATAGACTCCGTCAGGGAGGTCACTGATAGAGGCGGTAACGTACTGATTCCGGCGTTCAGCCTCGGCAGGGCTCAAGAAATACTTACACTACTCTACGAGAAGTTCGGCGGTGATGTGTTTTACGACGGCATGATAAGGCAGATATACGACATATTCGTGAGCTACCCTGAATACATAAACAGGTATGAGTCCCTCATCAGATCGAAAGAGGAGTTCAAGGCGGTGGTCAGGTCCTCCCAGAGGAGGAGGATTGCGGAAGGTAGGGGTAACGTCATCGTGGCGTCGGCGGGGATGCTTAAGGGAGGCCCCGCCCTCTACTACTTGAAGAGGCTTGCGGAAAACCCTGGGAACGGGGTCTTCATGGTCTCCTATCAAGCGCCTGGAACTCCGGGGAGGTCCTTGCTTGAGGATGGCGTGCCGTCGGAGGAGATCGGGTTGGTTAGGGCGAGGGTTCAGTGGTTCGACTTCTCCAGCCATGCAGGGGTTGACGGCCTCTTGGAGCTGGTTAGAGGCTTAAAGAGTTTGAAGCACGTTGTGATAGTCCACACTAACGAGAGGGCTGGAAGCGTCTTCGCCTCCAAGATTAAAGAAAGCCTCAACGAAGTCAGCGTCCACCTGCCGCAGAATGGTGAGGAACTCCTTCTGGAGGTCTAGTCTTGGATAGTGGTGAGGAACTTCTAAGCGAGATACTCAAGGCACTGTGCTCCTCTAAGACGCTAACCACGAACGAGCTGGCGAGCGCGTTCAAGCTGAGGCCTGAGGACATCGATCTCCTACTCTCAATCCTGGTTGGTGAGGGACTGCTAGTGAGGGTTGAAGCAGGAACTCAGCGTTCGTGCACTGCCTGCCCCGTGGGGGCGTGGTGCGGCATGAAGCCCCCTCACAATAACCTCCCTACTGCCAGGATCACGTATTACAGACTGAGCGAGGCCGGCCTTAAAGCATGCGCCGATATCTCGGCTCGACAGCAACCCTAACCCACGTGGAGCCGACAGTTTATTAAATTCACACGATCATTATTGTTGGTGTGCGGGTTGAGTGAGGTTGGGCTGGGATTAGTCTTGATGCAGGGGATAGCCCCCAACACCGTGATGTTGACCAACGTTAAGAAGGTGATCCTGACGGCCAGGACTAAATACCAGGAGGTACAGATAGCTGAATTCCAAGATTTCGGGAGGGGATTAGTCCTCGATGGCTATATCCAGTCGACTGAGGCGGACGAGCACATATATCATGAATCACTGGTTCAGCCGGCGATGACGACGCACACTAACCCCAGGAAGGCCTTGATAATAGGCGGCGGCGAGGGGGCTACGTTGAGGGAGACGCTGAAGCACAGCACCGTCGAGGAGGCGGTGATGGTGGATATAGATGGGGAGTTGGTGGACTTCGCCAAGAAGTACCTGGACTTCATGCATAAAGGTGCCTTCGACGATCCGAGATCTAAGGTGGTCATCGAGGATGGACTCAAGTACGTTGAGGAGGCCCCCAAGCGGTATTTCGATGTCGTGATCAACGATCTGACGGACCCCTACGGACCTGAGGTCGGGCGTAAGCTCTACTCCACCGACTACTACGTTAAGGTAAAGGAGGCGATGAGCGATGACGGGATTCTAGTGACTCAAGCAGGTAACTCGTTCTTCTTCCCCACGACATACAGGGACGCCGTGAATAGTCTGAAGAGCGTGTTCAACATCGTCAGGGAGTACTGGGTCTGGATACCCTCCTTCGGCTACGCGTGCAATTACCTGATCGCTTCAGACGTGCATGACCCCCTGGAATTGAGCGCCGAGCAGGTTGATGAAATCTTGAGATTGCGTGGGGTGGTGAACAAGTACTATGACGGGCTCCAGCACGTAGCTATGATGAAAAGCAAAGTAATCGTGGGGCGGGATTTCGCTAGGTAGCTTCGTCCGCCCCCCCACCTACGTTGTTGAGGGTTTCAACGATCTTGGTTGCCGCATCCCTGAAGGCCTTAGTCACAGGGGATTCAGGGAACGTCAGAACATACGGCCTTCCCTCATCGTTGGCCTCGCCTATCCTGGGGTCTAGAGGTATCTCGGCAAGGAGGGGTACGCCGTACCTCTCTGAGAGCGTTCTTCCAGAGCCTCTGCCGAAGACCCTGTAGGTTTTGCCTGTGTCGGGGCAGTAGAAGGACGACATGTTTTCAATAAGCCCTATCGGCTTCTTACCTAACTGCCTGTAAAACATTATCGACCTGCCGACAACCAGTACGGAGAGTTCAGAGGGTATGGTCACGAAGACCACTCCATCTATCTTCGGGAGTTCTTGAGCTACTGTGATGGCTTCGTCGCCCGTCCCTGGCGGCATGTCTATGATCAGGATGTCTAGGCTGCCCCACGATACGTCCGTTACGAACTGGAAGATTGCCGTAGTCTTTATAGGCCCCCTCCAGATGACCGGGGTGTCATCGTCCTCCAATAGGAAGTCAAGGGACATTACCTTAAGCCCTAAGGGCCCTACAGCCGGCTGTATACCCCCCGACAAAGCTATCAATCTCTGACCCCTCATACCGAGGATCTTAGGGGCTGAGGGTCCATGGAAGTCGATGTCCATTAGACCCACCTCACGTCCCATGCCCCTCAGCATTAGGGCCAGGCTGGAGGCTACGAACGACTTCCCAACACCGCCCTTACCGGAGGTCACGGCAATAACGTGCTTTACATCCCTAAGTCTTTCCTGCGCTGCCTGCTTACGCGGATCCGCCACCCTAGGCGGCAGGCGCATGTTGGATCTACTACCCTCCATAGTCACCCCCCAATACATTACCTCGCACTCTTAATGGCGTTCAGAACTATTAAGCGACCTTCACGAAACCCCGACATCCGTGAGCGTGAACGCCAGTTCGTGTCCTTCTGAGATCATCTTGACTTTAAGAGGTACGCGGAGTTCCTTATCGATCCAGAGCATCACTGTCAGGCTTGAATCGCCCTCGCTCACCGTGTATTTGAGAACTTCCGTGACCCTATCCACGGTGATCGTGTTGATCTTCTGCAATGCCGATGTGCTGACGTTTATCGCCGAGAGCGTCAGGCTGACGGTTTCGTCACCTACGTAGTCCTCAGTGATTGAGGCGTTCCTCTGCTGCAACCTCAGCATGTTTATCAGGAGTTCCTCAGGCTTGCTGAGCTTGGGGGGGAGGGTTAAGTTCGACTCCCGAATTAACTCTATGCCCAGCCTGCCCAAGACCGCGTTCACGTGCGGGGCCGCAGTGTAGTACGCGAACCACGTGCTCATGTTCCTGCTGTAGAACGCCATTATGAGTAGAGTGTCTGATACGGAGAGCGAAGTGTTGAGGACGTAGTCCCCTCGAACACGGTACCTGACTATGAGTGAGGTGTTGGTGAGGTTTTTAGCGAACACGGACTCAACGTCCTTCCTGAGGGCGTCCAGCGGGTTAACGGGGGTCTTAGCGCTTGCCGCAGGCATTGCAGGAAGTCCGAAGAACGTTATGTAGAGGCCGGACGCGATCATCGCGACTATAATCACCAGAATGATTATGTCCAGCCTCCTCAGCTTGGGGGCTAGACCTCTAGATTTCTTCTTCTTGACTACCTTGCCTACCTCCTTCTTAGGCTTCTTGGACATCCGCATCAGCTCACAAACCAATATACATGAACTTTATTTTAAGTTTGCTATTGCGTGCTGGATACGCTTCTAACCTTAATCACCTGCTCCCTATCCCTCAACCCATAGGTCAGGACCACCACCTCGTTCGCCCTCAACTCACCCTCCATCATCAGCTCGGAATACAGCTTCTCAAGGCCTTCCATGTAGCCCTCCGCCTTAATGACCCTTACCTGAGCACCCCACACTATGGAGAGCTTCCTAGCAATCCTCACATCAGGCACTGCAACGTAGAAGCGCGTTTCAGGCCTCAGCGAAGCGACTGAGAACGCTGTCGTGCCCTTCATCGAGTATATCGCTAGCACCCCGTTGAGGTCCTCAGCTAGCTCCACAACCCCCTTAGCATACCTCCCCTTCAGTGATTTCATGACGCGCCAGCCCTCCCTTTGGACTGGGGGTTGACGCATCGACTCCGCCCTCTCCGCAATCCTCCTCAACCACCTAACCGCCTCAACTGGGTACTTCCCGACCGCGGTCTCCCCGGTAAGCATGAGGGCGTCAACACCCTCCAGCACGGCGTTGCTCACGTCAGATACCTCAGCCCTCGTAGGGACTGGATTGCTCGTCATGGATTCTAGGAGCTGGGTCGCCACAATGACCGGCTTGCCCGCCTCAAGCGACGTGTTCGCGATTTCCTTCTGAAGTACGGGCACCTCCTCCAGGCCGAAGTTCATGCCTAGATCGCCTCTAGCTACAAGCACGGCGTCGGAGGCCTCCACCACCTCGCTGAGGTTCTTCACAGCGTCTCTAGTCTCCACCTTCGTTATGATTAGTGCGTCACACCCCACGCTCCTGAGGAAGTTACGCAGGGCCTCAACGTCCTCAGCACCCCTGACGTGGCTGGCGCCGACGTAATCCACCCCATCCCTACATAATACTTTAACGTCCTCAGCGTCCTCGCCTGTGAGATACGGTAGCTCGAACACCCTCCCAGGGAACGCCACGTTCTTCCTGGATCTAAGGTCGCAGGTGCTCAGCGCTTGAGCTGTGAAGCACTCCTCAGAAACCTCAACCACCCTGAAGCGAGCCCTCCCGTCATCCATGACCAGCAGGTCGCCGGCCGCGAGCTCCTTAATGACCTCCTTGTGGGGGAACGGAACCCTTAACTCAGTCCTTGAATAGCCCGACACACAGAACCTGACAAGGGAGCCCGCCTCAACGTGGAGGACCTCAGGGAAATCCCCCAGCCTCAGTGAAGGCCCCCTAATGTCCGTGATCACCGCTGCAGGCCTCCCCACAGATACCTCAGCGTCCCTGACCCTGCGGATGAGGGCGCGCCACTCACCCAACCCCCCATGAGCTAAGTTAATCCTAAAGCCGGACACCCCCTCGTGAAGCAAGGACTCTATAACCCCCCCGGAGCTGGAGGAGGGACCTAACGAGGCAATCAACTTAACCCTCAAACCCCACCCCCATTAGTAAACGTTATAAAGCCTTAAGTAAACACAAATAGACGGGGGCCGCCGTAGCTCAGCCTGGTGGAGCACCGGCCTTGTAAGCCGGGGGTCGCGGGTTCGAATCCCGCCGGCGGCTCACCCCTTCTTTGATTGTTGAGGGTTTGGAGGTCCCACCTTTTATGTAGGTCAATCAGCAATAACTCACTCATCGCATATGTTCAGTCCGCTGAGCCCGGAGAAGTCCTTTATCTGGAAAATATCGAGACGCCAAGTATGGCGAGAGAAGGCCGTGAGATTCGGCTATCGGTCTTCAGGACGGGAAGAGACTTTAGGTTTTCTGACGCAGAGTAGCAGAAGGAGTATCAGAAGTATGTTGCGTTCCAGGTAAAAGGGCTGCGCTACTGACCTTACGTACCAGGGGGCGTAGAGTGGGGTTTGACCCAGTAACTCCCTAATGATTGGATCGGTGATGAACATTGCTATGAATAAAGCGTTCAAGACATCTGATACGAGCAGCAGTGGGTAGGAGAAGACACTGTTGTTCGGGATCGCAAGCAGGGCTAGTGGCAGTATGAGGAGGAAGTACTGGGGTGGATTGATGTAGTTGAAGACGGTAACAGCGTAGGTGGCTGCGAGCATGGCGACGTACATGTTAACAGTCCGTCCCTTCAGCACGTATACCGCCGTGGTGAGGGCTACTGCCGAGCCGATGAGCAGGAACGCTGTCCTGTGAAGGGGTGAGAAGATATCTGGCACGAACCACATGTAGATGCAGTTCTCACAGTACCAGCCAGACACGTAACTATAGATCGCGAAGAAGCTTTCTGGACTCAGCAACGCGTGGAGCGCCAGCGGCGCGATGCCTGCAACCCCTCCTAAGATGTAACTCAGCGTCTTAAACCATTCACGCATCCTCAAAAGCGTCAGGAAGACTACGTATGCAACAGCCACGGGTATAATCTTGGCTGAAACCGAGAGCCCGAAGAATAGCCCCGACAAAAATGGCCTGCCACGCAGGCAACAGTATAGGGCCGCGAGCATCAGCGCCACAGCAATGATGTCGAAATTGTAGACGAGGTATACTGCCATGGAGGGGGATAGAATGTAGGGCAAGACCCGCTTACCTGGAACATTACTCAGCTCAACAACCCTTGCAAAAAGATAAACCGACAGAAGGAAGAACGCTCCCAGGAGGGCAGACATCACTGCGTAGAAGCATAAAGTGATAAGATGGTTAGGCGGTGTTCCCTCAGACACGATCGAGGCTACTGTCTTGCCTAAGCAACTCGATGCGTAAAAGGCGCCCGCACTGATTACTGGATACTCAAAGAAGTAATCTACATAAGGTAGGCCGCAGGGATCCGCGGCCTTCTCATAAAGATAGAGGGTGTAGCTGGTTCCGTTATTGATGAGCTCCACTTCCACGTGCGGCATGATTCTGTTGTTAAATATGCTTATTAAGTCGGAGTAATCGATGATCCCTCGAAGCGGGTTGGAGGCGGCAGGCGCGTGGATCACGAGGGATATAGCTAACGTGATGAGAGACAACGCCACATACCCCCTACACTTTTTAGCTATCCGCATAATCTGCACCCTCCTCATCAACCCCCTTTACTGAATAGTATTACCTCACTACACGGATTGACCACCAGTCGAAACCTGTGGAAAAGCCCTGTTAGGACTCCCGCATATCCGGAGAGGCGGCTCTCTAAAGGGTATTGCCTCGACATGTTATAAAGGTAGGTAAAACTCCTAAGAACTTTCTCGAGTAACCTCGGCTTAACACTCAAGACCAGCTTCCTGCTCGCCTCCTCATCATACAGGAAGCCAACCGCCGTACCCATCGTGACCCACGTTGCCCTAGGCAGCAACCACACATGGGTTTCATCTCCCCTGAACGCCGCCCTACACTCCGGCGAAGTCGACGGGACCGATACGAGGAGGTATCCACCGGAGGTCATGGAGCGGTGGAGTTTTCTGAGAACACTCAACGGGGAATCAAGGTGCTCAAGTATGTTGAGCGCTAGGACGAGTTTCAGCTGCCCATCACCAAAGACCTCAACATCATCTACATCTGTACATGACGACACGATACTCGGGTGCTTCATGTACATGTCAACAACCTTGCAGTCAATATCATATATGAACACCCTCCTGCAGACCCTTACGAGAGATAGTGGCGTGGGTAGCGTCCCACACCCTACATCAGCGCATGAGCCGTTCAACACTGCATCGCCGAAAAAATCCACTATGAGATCAGAGTAAAGCTTCCTTATCATAACCATCAACTACCGCAATGAATGCATTCACCATGGAGTAACACGTGACCTGGCACTAATCAGTAGCCATCGCCAGCGAGAATGCATCCCCCCTCCACCAGAGTCTCCGTCAGGGAGTGAACTCCTGACTAGTTTCAGGCGTCTTAATCCTCCCTCGTTAAGGCTGCAAGCCCCTGCAGTGATCACGCCGTGACCGCTGATCATCACCCCCCTGTCCACAACCCTTAACTTATGGATGGAGGTTTGCATTTTGCCTCCATGGATTATTTATATGGCAAAGCGGATTTAAATGGGGATGAGGCTTCATGGTTAATGGTCTTCCCCTCCATAGCCTTTATGGAGGAGGGATAGGGAACCTGGGACTGGATCTCGTTCAAGGACTGCACAACCCCTGGAAGCCCCGTCACTATAGGGCACGAACCCCGCAAGTAACCCCGGCACTTTACCCTACCCATGGAACTGCTCCCCAGGAACCCGGGTAGATATTAAAGGCATAGGACAGCCATCTAGGGGCGGTGGTGTTGATGTTGGAGGTTAGGAGTGATGCGTTATCCTCACGTGTCACCGCCATATCTAGGCTGAGGAAGTACAGACCTAGGGATGTGGGTTCCGCTGGCTCTGAGTGTCCTTTCTGTCCCAGTAGGGAGTATTCCACGCCGCCCGCAACGCTGGTGGTTAAGCTACGCGAAGGTAAGGTGGCGATCCTCAAGGATACCGCAGGTGAGAGGGTTAAGGGGTGGTCAGTGAGGATTTTCCCCAACCTCTACCCAGCGTTTTCAACGGAGGGCAGCGGCCTCGACTACGGATATCATGAGGTGGTTGTGGAGACCCCGGAGCACCAGACGGAACTGCACTCAATGAGGTGCGAGCAACTCGGCCTAGCTCTCCACGCTTCGTTCCTGCGGTTGAGGGAGATATACTCGGACAATCGGGTGGTGCATGGGTTAATCTTCAGGAACTACGGTGCTGGAGGTGGGCGTAGCTTAACACATCCTCACACGCAACTCGTAGCGACCTCTTTCGTCCTTCCTGAGGTGATGGCGGAGGTAGAACGCGCTGAGAAGCACTACGTGAGGAGTGGTAGGTGCCTTTACTGCTCCATGGTTGAGGAGGAGATGAAGTCTGAAAGGCTCATTCACGCGGGAGGAGGGTTCGCCGTGATTGCCTCCCGCGCCCCGAGAACGCCTTACGAGACGCTCGTGGTGCCCGTCACACATACCCCAAGTCCTTTAGATCTCCAGTTGAGTGATGCGGTCGAGTTGGCGAGGGTGTTGCAGGCCCTCATGAGGGCATACAGGAGTGTCTTAGGCGACGTGGGCTATAACATGTGGGTGCATCTACCCCCTAAGGGGACGGGGGCTAACTCCTACCACTGGCACGTTGAGGTGCTACCCACCACATCAGTTTGGGGCGGTCTCGAGAAAGGAGGGGGCGTCTACATCGTGGACACGTCCCCAGAGGAGGCTGCCGCCGAACTCAGAAAGTACTTTGCTGTGACTTAGCTATTATCTTTAGGTACCCTGCCACCTCCTTAGCAAACCTGTCGGGGTTGAAGTACCACGCCCTCCTGTAGGCAAACTTCCTCATCTGCGCCAACTCCTCTCTAGGCGCTTTAAGCACTTTGATCACGTAGTTGATGAAGTTGCTGTCCTTCCCAGCCACGAAGCCATCCCTCCCCGGGGTTATTAACTCGGCTAAACCAGACTTTTCAGGCAGGATCGGTATTGCGCCCTGACTCATCGCTTCCACAGGAGCCATGCCGAAGTGCTCCCCAACCCTCAGGTGCACGTACACCTTACTCTCCCTGTAGTACTTCAGCATCTCCTCAGCGGAGAGCGGCCTGTCCACCATAGACACCCCCTCCACCTGCTGCGCGGCATTTTTGAGTTTCTCGTAGTACGTGGCGAACCTCCCGTCAGGTATCCCTATTATGAGGAGCCTGGAGTCCGGGACCGCCGGCTTCACGTACCTAGCGTACCACTCTATCAGAACGTCCTGCCTCTTCTGAGGCACAAACCTGCCGACGCTCACTATTACGTTCTCCCTCTCCTCCTCTAGGTTTGGCTCGTCGATGAAGTAGTCCCACTCTACAGCTGGGTAGACGACGTTGCTCTCCACCTTGAAGGAGTTGTAGAGGGCTTGAGCGGTGTAGTTAGAGTTGCTCATGTGGAGATCAGCCAGTCTGTAGAGGTCCTCATATATGTATGGAAACCTATACATAGACAGGAATGTGAGCATATTGTAGGCCGTCAACTCCTCCTCAAACGGATAGTGGATGTAGATGGCTGAACCTATCGTGGGCTTAACTAGCTTCGCCAGGGCTGTGTAGACCGGCTCCTGAATCATGGTTAAGCACACGTCAGGACTGTATCTCTTAATGGCCTCATCTATGGAGTACATGGCGTTGATCAGCTTCTCAATGAAGACCGACGAGGAAGTGGGGGTCACTTGGTACTCTTTTATGGACTCAAAGAACACCCCAGGGTGTTCGTGGAACTCGGGGCTCTTAGAGGTCGTTAGTACGACGACCTCGTTATTCATGGACGCCAGCTCATATATTAAAATCTTGGTGAGTTTCTCACTACCCCCGAACACGTGGAGATGCGGATGCACAACCAACACTGTCAAAGACTTGCCCGACATACCGTTACCATAATACGGTATGCGATCCCGTATAATAAGTCTTAAACCCTAATGTAGGGCGTCCTCACCGCCCTGACAGGGCCTGCAGAACTCCTCCCCCACCAACCATTGATTTGAAACCCGTCATCGCGGTAACTTAAATACGCTCGATCCAAGGCGAGTGTGGGGGTGGATGTTACGAGGTACTGCAGGGTCGTAGGCGGGCCTTTAAAGACGAACACCTACATAGTTTACGAGGGGGACGCAGGCTTTGTGGTGGATCCTGGAGCGTATTTAGGCGATGTTATAGCTAGGCTGAAGCGGTTGCGCATCAAGGACCTGCGCTTCATTATCGCGACCCACGGTCACTTCGATCACGTGTTCTACGCTGGCAGGCTCTGTAGCCTATTTAACGCCAGATTCTACATCCATGAGCTTGACGTCGGGATCGCTTCCGACTATAGAGCCGTTGCTGAGAGGCTGTACGGCGACGTGTACGAGATGCCGGAAGACGTGGGATACCTCCATGACGGTATGACTCTCAGGCTTGCTGAGGACTTCGAGATAAGGTTCATCCACGCGCCCGGGCACACACGTGGAAGCACGTGCATCTTGACTGAGGGGTTACTCATAACTGGTGACACCCTCTTCAAAGGGACCGTGGGCAGGACGGACTTCCCCGAGAGCTCGCAGGACGAGATGGCCTCCTCCTTAAGGAGGCTTGCCAGCCTACCTGACGACCTCACAGTCCTTCCAGGACACGGCGACACCACGACGCTCGGGCGCGAGAAACGCACTAACCCGTTCATGAGGGACCTCCTCAAGAACGATGCCTGACTTCAGGTTAGAGCTGAGGACGTGGCCCCAGGTGGTTGGATGGCTTAACTCCCCCGCAAGTCGTTTTTATTATACTACCCTATGCTCTAGTAGGGGGTGCTCAGTCGTGAGTTTGAACCCTGTCGAGGAGAGGATTATCAGGCTGTCCAAGTCCCTCAGCGATTACGTGATTAGCTTAAGGAGGGACATACACATGTTCCCCGAGCTAAGGTTCGAGGAGTTTCGAACCGCGCAACTGGTTGCTGACGTGCTTGAATCCATGAACATCGAAGTCGTCAAGACCGCCGGCACCGGCGTTGTAGGCGTCATCAAGGGGAGGGGTAACGGGCGCGTCGTAGCTTTAAGAGCCGATATGGACGCCCTACCTATACAGGAGGAGAACGACGTCCCCTACAGATCTAGGGTTGCAGGCAAGATGCATGCGTGCGGCCACGACGCGCACGTGGCAATGCTGTTGGGCGCCGCTAAAGTCTTGCAGGAGATTAGGGAGGACCTAAGGGGTTCGGTGAAGCTAATATATCAGCCTGCCGAGGAGGGCGGCGCCGGCGCTAAGAAGATAGTTGATGAGGGGCACTTAGACGGCGTGAACGCCATATTCGGCATTCACGTATGGTCTGAGTTGCCTGCAGGAACCATAGCTACTAGGAAGGGGCCGATGAACGCGTCGGCGGACTCATTCATAATCAGGATCAAGGGCTTAGGAGGGCACGCCGCACACCCCGACCTCACCAGAGACCCAACTGCACCGGCCGCGGACATCTACAACGCACTGCAGAAGATAGTCACCAGGAACGTCGACCCCTTCGCACCGGTCGTCATATCGACACCTAGGTTCGAGGGGAGTAATGCAAGCAACATAATACCTAATGAGGTCAGGATCTACGGCACGTTGAGAACCTTCGACACGGGCGTGAGGAACAAGGTCCTAGAAAGGATGGAGGCCGTGGTCAAGCATTACTCCCTAGCGTGGGGGTGTGAGGGCTTCTTAGAGCTGGGGGAGGTCTCCTACCCGCCGGTGATCAACACGCCTGAACTTGCGGACTTCGTAATGAGCGTGGCCAGTAAAGTCGGGAGGACGGCCGAGGCCTCGATGAGCATGGGGGCTGAAGACTTCTCATACTACCTGCAGAAAGTGCCAGGAGCCTTCATCTCGCTGGGCGTCAGGAACGAAAGTAAAGGCATAGTATACCCGCATCACCACCCGAGATTCGATGTCGACGAGGACGTGCTGTGGGTTGGCACGGCGCTTCACTCACTCCTGGCCTACAACTACCTGCTGGCAAATCCTCTCTAGCGGTGGAGGGCTGACGCAATAGTTCCACGGATTAACCCTAGTAAGTCTACCTTCCCTATATCATAGACGAGGTTCCTTATTCGCATAAATTTATTTTCCCGCCAATTATTATTGGGTGAATTAGTTTTGAAGGGTTGGTGGGGCAGGGTCCTGAGGGTTAACTTAAGTGACAATAGCGTCAGGGTTCAGGAATACCCTCCAGAGGTGGCTATGGACTTCATAGGTGGTAGGGGTCTGGCGGCCAAGATACTGTGGGACGAGGTTAGAGGCGCTGACCCGTTGGGACCTGGCAATAAGTTGATATTCGCCTGCGGACCGTTTAACGGACTCCCAACGCCCAGCGGCGGCAAGATGGTGGTAGCCTCCAAGAGCCCCCTGACGGGGGGTTACGGCGACGGCAACTTAGGCACTATGGCAAGCGTTCACCTCAGGAGGGCGGGGTACGACGCGTTGGTGGTTGAGGGCGCGGCTAGGAAGCCCGTCTACATCTACATCGATGATGATAACGTAAGCGTCTTAAGCGCTGAGGGACTGTGGGGCAGGACCACGTTCGAAACTGAGAGGATTGTTAAGGACGTCCATGGCAGGGATGTTGGCGTCTTAAGCATAGGGCCCGGCGGTGAGAACCTAGTCAAGTACTCAGTGGTGGTGTCCCAGGAGGGGAGGGCCGGCGGCAGACCGGGCATGGGAGCCGTCATGGGCAGCAAGAAGCTCAAGGCCGTGGTTGTGAGGGGTAGTAAGGAGATACCTGTCGCCGATAGGGAGGCGTTGACGAGGCTCTCCCAGGAAGCCTACAGAGCGATACTTGAGTCACCTAGCTACCCGTTCTGGCGTAGGCAGGGCACTATGGCGGCGGTAGAGTGGTGTAATGAGAACTCCGCACTGCCGGTAAGGAACTTCAGTGACGGGGTCTTCGAGTTCGTGAGGAGCATGGACGGCTACGCCATGGAGGGGATGAAAGTAGCTCAGAGGGGATGCCCCTACTGCAACATGCAGTGCGGCAACGTAGTGCTCGACGCTGAGGGGAGGGGGAGCGAGCTCGACTACGAGAACGTAGCCCTTCTGGGGCCCAACCTAGGTATAGGCAAGCTGAACGAGGTCGCCGTCCTCAACAGGCTCGCCGATGAATTGAGTCTCGACACGATCTCGCTGGGGAACACGCTGGGATTCGTGATGGAGGCCAGGGAGAGGGGACTTATAAAGGATTCCGAGGCCCCTGAGTTCGGCGACTTCAAGAAGGCTAAGGAGCTGGTGCTTGACATAGCTTACAGGAGAACGGAGTTAGGCAGGCAGGCGGCCGAAGGCGTTAAGCGCATGAGCGAGGTCGTCGGGGGAAGAGAGTTCGCAATGCATGTCAAAGGTCTTGAGGTAAGTGGATACAACTGCTTCGTCTACCCTGCAATGGCACTCTCATACGGGACTACGGCGATAGGGGCGCACCACAAGGAGGCGTGGGTGATTGCCTGGGAGATAGGGACCGCACCCATGGAGGGTGAGAAGAGGAGGGCAGTCGAGTACAAGATCTCCTACAACCTGGAGAAAGCCGCTAAGGTCGTGGAGTTGCAGAGGCTGAGGGGCGGCATATATGAAGTCCTAACCGCCTGCAGACTGCCTTGGGTAGAGGTGGGCTTGAGCATAGAGTACTATCCCAAAATGTTAGAGGCGATAACAGGCGTTAAATACACGTGGGGCGACCTCTACAAGGTGGCGGACAGGGTGTACACGTTGATAAGGGCGTATTGGGTCAGGGAGTTCAACGGCAGGTGGGACAGGGAAATGGATCACCCACCGGAGAGGTGGTTCATAGACAGCCCTAAGAAGGGGGCCTTCAAGGGGCAACACCTGGACAGGAGCAAGTACGAAGAGTTGCTGAGTGAGTACTACAGGATACGCGGTTGGGATGAAAGAGGCATACCAAAGAAAGAAACGCTGAAGAACCTGAATTTGAGCTACGTCATACCGGAGCTGGAGGAGCGTGTGGTGCTTGAGTAGTTACGCAGGGGCGTCGAGAACAGTCACGTCACCAAAATTTTTGAGCGCAGAACACCCTCTATGAGGGTGAGGGCATTTGATGAGGGTAAGGCTCTTCGGGGTTTTCGCCCACATGGCAGGGGTTAACGAGCTAACCTTAGAGGTGAAGGCCCCAAGACCTGTCGGTGAAGTTCTTAAGGAAGTGATACCAAGATATGAGGAATTCCAAAACAAAATAATAATAGTTAACGGAAAGCCCTCAAGCGAGGAAGTTTTGGTGGGCAATGGGGATGAGGTGAAGGTACTGCCTGTGCTCAGCGGCGGTTAACCCTTGATTTCCCCCACCCGCTTAAGTATCCTCCTCGCCGACTCCATCACGTTCTCCACATTATGGTCACGCAGATTCACGCATAACGTACTGTATCCCAACCTCCCATACTTTCTCTGAGTACTGCATACACCGCCTTGACACTCGTTTATTCTAGGGCACATCAGAATGACCATCCTTAACTCGTCATTAACTAACGTCTTCACCCGTTCATCCTCAGCGGCGGGGTAAACCACTGGTTTCGAACCTCTCTCGAGCAGGGTCTGCGGGATCTATTTGAGGAAGTCCTCCCGCGGCGGGGAGAATATCTCAAGCACTACGGCTTTTCCAGGCCCGGGGTTGTAGGCTTCGTGAGGCTCGTTCGATTTAAAGATGTACGACTCACCCTCCCCTACCGTGACCTCCCCCTCAGGAGTTCTGAAGACCATTCCCCCCTTAAGTATGTAGCCCGCCTGCTCGTGTACATGCGAGTGCATGGGGACTCTGCTACCCTCATCCACCTCGAAGTACACCACCATTAAATTACTGCCGTAGACGAGGATCCACCTCTTAACGCCTCGCGCTGGTTCCTGCGGCCTTACCTCATTTCTTGAGACACGTATCAAGGCTCTCACACCATAACTATCGGGGGAGTGAATTTAAATACGATGTTAGGGGGCGTGATGCACTGGGTGGAGGGGTGACAGAGGGAAGCATCTAGAACGTGCTTAATACCTGAATCCACTAGACCGACAGCAGCGCTATGCTCCTCATGGTGTCTGCAACGTCCTCGCATTTGTTCATCGAGTTCTCTATGGAGTCCATCACTTCCTTAATCATTATGCACTGCGATATCTTGGACTCTTCGCAGTATTGCAGAATGTCCTTGAAGACATCGTGCCTGACGTCATCCGTCTCCTCCTCAAGCCTCTCTATCTCGTTCGCTATTTCAAGGACTTCCTTAGGATCCGTCAGGAGCTTCTCAGCGGCTTTCCTCATGAGGATTGACGCTTGGTGGGCATTGTCAGCCATCTTATACAACTTACTAAGTATCCCCCTAGGTATGCCGGCGGGATCCATCAGGGTGAGTCTCCTCGTCCAATCCTTCGCGTAGGCCGCCACGTCATCCGATGTCAGCGCTAACCTGACGAGCTCCTCCCTATCTATAGGGTGGAAAATCTCCTTACAGAGCTCTGAGAGCACCCTCCTCTTGATGTCGTCAGCCTCCTTCTCGTACTTGAAGACAGCGTTCCACTCCTTTTCAACATTCTCAACGTCGTTATGGGAGAAGAACTCTATCGTCTTTTTGGCGTGGTCCATCACCTCTATTATTTTGTTGACGTGCTCTATATAGAACCTAATGACCTCCCACTGCCTCCTCCTTGAGATCCAGGACCAAAGGGTCAAAACCCCACCCCCAAAATATAAGACACCAGGTAATAAATGCAGAGGCTGAGCCCAGCCGCTATGGGGAGCGTCAGGAGCCATGAAGTAATTATGAAGAAAAAGGTTCTGGCGTTGACCCCACGCCACCCGCTCTTGGCAAGCCCTACACCCACTATGGAGCCCGCTGCAACGTATGTGGTGGATATGGGTAGTCCATAGCCAAAGAGCAGGTAGGGTACAGTGGTGAAGAGCCAGACTGTGAAGGCGTTGGCGAAGCCCGCCGCCAGAGCCGTCATCAAGTCGAGTCTGGTGATCTTGTAAGCCAGTGTGTTGATGACCCTGTAGCCCAGTGTGAAGCCGCCGAGGCCTATGAAGAGTGACGCGTAGAGTGCGAGGAGCCTCATACTATCCTCGCTCGGCAGTCCGAAGCTGGCTGAGGTCACTGACACGTAAACGCCGGTGGCGTTCGCCACGTCATTGGCGCCGAATGAATAAGCTGCAAACGCTGCGAAGAAGAGCACCAGAGCCCTAATGATCTTGTAGCCACGCTCGCTAGTTATTTTGAGGTTCCTGAGGATGTGGTAGAGGGGTACCGTCAGAACCATCGCGGCCACGGGGGAGATGATCCAACTCAATATGATATCCCTGACTCTGTAGATGTTGATGGTCGTTAGTGGAGCGCCTGAGAACACGTACGCTAGACCAACGCCAATCACGGCCCCAGTGACGCTGTGCGTTGTCGAGATGGGAGCACCGATTACGGTGGCGATCGTTATCCATATGAACGCGGACAACGACGCTGACAACGCACCAACCACCTCTATCTCCGGCACTATGCCTTTACCAAGGGTCTTCATAACCATGTAGCCCTGAACCATAGCCCCCATCAGCTGGAACGTAAGAAATAACATGAACGCATGCTTGAATTTGAGCACGTTGGAACCCACAAGTATGCTTGTGGAGTTAGCCATGTCGTTAGCTCCTATAGACCAGGCAAGGCAGGCCGCAGTAACTAACCCAGCAACGAGCAGCCACGGAATCAAGTAAGCCCCTTTAAACTACGAAGGAGAGGAAATAAAAGTTGGTGAGCACTCCCCTGATATTGTTACGACGTTTTTCACTTACCTCGGTGGTCCGACTGACCCGCCCTTGAGCGTGGCTTCAGGAAGCCCGTGATTTCCGGCAATCCTCGGACTTCAAACCCTGCTACAGCCCCGTGCATGGGGTTTGGGACGGTGGGGATTGCCCCATCTTCCACGCGCCCCCCTTCAACCTGGGATTACCAAGCATTACTGGTTGATATGAGGTGATGGAGCCGGGGGCGGGATTCGAACCCGCGGGATAACGGGTTTCAACCCTGGAGACCACTGCAGCCCGCCGCCTTCGACCGCTCGGCCACCCCGGCCAATTAAACTAGTGCTTACACTAGTTTTAAATATTAACGCATAACTTCCTCAGGCGGGCTGCGTGTGTGACGTGCTTTAAAGCATGTTCAAGCACTATTATCTTCGGTGTGGTCAGGTGGTTTATGACGTTAAGTGCCTTGCTGAAGTGCTAAGATCTGTGAGCGCCGAGGGCATGGAGAGCGTGATTGTAGGGAGCACCGTCTACATGTTGAGGCTTGGGATTGAGGAATTCGAAGATGACGTGGATTTATTTGCAACCAATTTCTCACCCGTATTCGACGAGGATCTCATTCGTGAGGCGGCTGAGAGGATTGGGTGTGAGGTAGGCGTTAGCGAGTGGGGGACCCCCAGACTGGAATGCGTGGTTAGGGATGAATGCATCGTTCCGGTTGAGCTCCATGAAAACATCCATGATTTCTACGTACCCCCTGAGATGGTCGAGGATGCCGAGACCCTTACGATCGAGGGGTTTGAGGTCAGGGTGCTTAGAGTCGAGGATTACGTACTGCTCAAGGCCAGGGCCGGCAGGGACCGCGACCTAGAGGACCTGAACTACATTGCGGACTTGATTAAGTCAGGCACGTTGAAGGTGGACTTAAGATTCGTGAAGGAGAGGCTCAGAGTATTTGATGAGGATGAACAGAAATTGATTGTGAGGAGACTTACCGACGCAGGTATGAGGCCCTGATACCGTTCCCCATCAGGTACTGGCGTTCCCCGCGATTCTCGCTCTCTGCCCACGATCTGCCGCCTCCCTTGAGGTGAGTTGCGTGGACCCCTTAACCCCACGCCGCCAGAGGTTTATAGGATGAGGAAGGCAACCCCCAATGAGCGACGTGTTTGAGGGAACCCTGATTAGGCAAGTCTTTTAGTATTCCTTCTCACACAACCTATTACTTCTTAATGCCTATCCTCTTCCTCTTAGGTCTCAACGATCTGCTCTTACATCTTCTGCACTTGACAGCGCCGACGGGGTTTAGGGCACCACACCTCCTGCACACCAGCTTGTTGAGTAGCCTGGCCTCAACGATCCTCATGGCTTCAGGGTCTGTTACCGGCATCTCGACACCTTATAGAATTTTATGCAGGGTTTTAAAAGCATGCCGGGATTCAGAGTCAGTCAGACCTTATCTTAACCACATTACCTGTTATCTGGGTCAGGAGGTTCTCTATTACCTCCCTCCTCCTGAAAGGCAGGTTCTTCAGCTCGAATCTAGGCACCCTCACGACATACTCGATGCTTCCGTCAGGCAGCCAGACGGTGTTGACGCTGGTTATCCTGGCTGGGAAGACTATCTGCTTAACAACCTCCTTTAAATCCTTGGTGTTCACGATGACTTTAGTCTTAGAACCCAGTCTCTCGCTTAACATCCAGCCTAGCTTGCTGAGAGCTCTGGGGTCAGGGGAGTTGCTTTTAGGTTCCTGGAGGATGACTACCGTAGCTCCTTCGCTCATGATAGACCTTACGTACTCCACTTCCTTCAGAAACCTGAATTCAGGCGTCTCCTCAAGCTCTAACAATTCCCTCATAACGTCTACCTCGTAGTCTTTGACAGACCCATTCTTAACTAGGGATTGACATCTAGGGCACAGCACCCCTGTCTTCACACATAGCACATCGAGAGGGATCCTCAACTTCTCTCAGCACTCCCTCATTCATACCAGCTCTTTCATTAATAAATCGCTAAAGCCTATATAAATAACTCTACCCTCAACAAGATGAGGGCTACGTAGGGCGGGCTTCGTTCTTCTAAAGCGGGGAATGGGGGCCTGACTCAATGACGCTCATCGTCTACGAGTCCGCCCGCGATGCGGGTTCATCGCAAACCCCTTAGATAAACCTTAGATGTGAAACCTGGAGCAGTTGCGTGTGGCGGGGGAGGGGTTGCTGATTTCCGACCATTCTATAATATGAGATTTAGACTGATCTAAACATTTTTAAATCCGAACGCAGGATTCATTGGGATGCCACGTTGAGGGAGTTCAGGGGGAGGACGTGCGATTACGTTGTGGCGGTGGTGGGGCAGCCCTCAGTCGGTAAGTCCACTTTCTTCACACGGGTTACCGGGGAGGTCGTCCGTATAGCTAACTGGCCCGGCACCACAGTCGATCAGAAGGTCGGTCTGACGTTCTTTGAAGGCAAGACCGTATGCTTGGTTGACCTGCCAGGCGTTTACGGGTTGACTCCTACCTCACCTGAGGAGAGAATCACTAAGAACTACATTCTCTCAGGCGATTGGGACGCCATCTTGGTGTTGGCTGACTCACTGACTCTAGAGCGATCAGTGTACCTGCCTATTCAGATAGGCGAGATGACGGATAGGCTTGTCGTGGCTCTGACCAAGTGGGATGAAACCCACAAGAGAGGTCTACACGTGGACGTAGGGAAACTGAGCTCGCGGTTGGGTGTTCCGGTGATCCCTGTCTCCTCGGTAACTGGGGAGGGCATCAAGCAGGTGCTCAGCGCCCTGGTTAAGGTGATTGAGGGAGCTCTTAAGGAGGGATATATCCGAATAGACTACGGCATGCTTGAGAGCTACTTAAGTGAGTTAAGCAGCCAGATTGAGAAATACGGCCTCAGGAGGGTGCCGGGGAGGTGGATAGCTCTGAGGCTGATGGAGGAGGATCACGAAGTGATGGAGTTAGTTAAGGACCTGCCTGAGGTCGTGAGAAGGAGTGATGAACTGCGTGAGGATTTCAAGAGGGCTACAGGCAAAACCCCTGAGGAGATAGCCATACTCAGGAGGTATAATTACGCTTCACAACTACTTAAGGACGTGGTGGTCAGGGTCCAGGTCAGACCCCACTCCACGATTGACAGGGTGTACCTACATCCATTTCTGGGGCCCGTCGTTTCCACGTTAACCATATTCTCCGCCTTCGCCGTAGCGTTCACACTAAACACGGGCTTCCCGCTCACGCTGATCCTGAGGCATGCTGGGATGAAGGCGGTCGCCGACTTCCTGGAACATCACAGCATCTCCGGGCTGCTGGAGTTGATTTTTGATGAGGTGGGGGAGGCAGCTCGGCCAGCGCTCGAGGGCATCAGCAGTGAGTTAGCGTCCCTGGTGGTGGACGGCGCTTTGAAGGGGGTTGGGTCCGTGCTAGGTTTCCTGCCGTTGATACTCTTGGTGTCCGCGCTCATCGCCGTGCTGGAGGACAGCGGGTTAGGCCCTAGGATGGTTTCGTCACTCCACGGCTTCTTTAAACACTTCGGGCTCTCAGGCAGGGCTCTATACCCGCTGATCATGGGCTTCGGATGCAACGTGCCGGCAGTCATCCAATCGAGGATAGCTGTGGACGAGCTCGAGAGGGTTGAGGTAATGGCTTCAGCGCCATTCGTGCTGTGTCAGGCTAGGCTAGTGGTCCTCCTGTACTTCGTTAGGGCTCTGTTCCCAGGTAACGCGTTACTCCAGTCAGCGGTTATGACATCACTTTACATGATCTCAATACTCCTCTACCTACTCACCGCCAAGGCCCTGAGGCGCCTGCACGGCATTAAGGAAGCTCCAGAGTTGATCATGGAGATCCCGCCAATACATGGACCGAACCTCAGGGTCGTGTGGTGGAGCTCCTGGAGCAACGCCAGGCACTTCCTCTACAAGGCAGGTGTGGTGATTCTGATCCTCTCCCTACTCAGCTGGGGTATGTTAAGCTATGGACCCACAGGGCATGTTGAGTCCCTCAGCGAGTCTTACGGGGCTATGCTAGGGTCTCACGTGGGCTGGGCGCTTGAGAAGCTCTACGGACTGCCAAGCAACACCTCCTGGATGTTGGGCTACGCGTTAGTCTACGGCTTCATAGCTAAGGAGGGTCTCGTCTCATCCATAGTGCAGCTCACCGGGTTGGCCGGTGAGGAAGCTCTGAGCGCCCTCAACCTCGGTGCCTCCCAGGGTGTGGCGGTACTTACTCTAATGATGTTCTACGTGCCATGCATGGTCACGGTGGCAGTTCTATATCAAGAAAGCAGGAGCGTCAGACTCACTATAGCTATAGTGCTCTACATACTTGCAGTAGCGCTAGCTCTCTCCCTGGCAGGCCATGCACTACTCACTCTCATCACGTCGGGAACTCCAACCCGATGAGAGGCTGTGGACGCGATGATGGAGAATGTCGTTGCGAGGGCTCTGGTCCTGGGCCTGATCCCGGCGTTCCTAACTTCCGTGGGAGGGGTTGCAGGCCTCATAGGCTTGAGAGGCTCGGAGAAGCATCTCGACCTAGGGCTGGGTTTCAGCGCTGGGGTAATGACGGTGACTTCATTCACGAGCCTCCTGCTTCCGGCGATGAGGGTAGGGGGGTTCCCGATCCTCCTCGCAGGCTTCAGCTCAGGGGTTATTTTAGTAGTGATTCTTAACAAGTTCATACCGCATGAGCACCTCATGAAGGGTTACGAAGGCCCTGCCGTGATTAAAGCAAGGATTAAGCGTGTCTGGCTTCTGGTCTCCGCGATCCTAATACATAACATCCCTGAAGGGCTTGCCGTGGGGAGTTCATCGGTATTCAGCCTGAGCAACGGCCTGCTCACGGCCCTGGCTATAGGGCTTCAGGACATCCCGGAAGGATTCGCTGTATCTTTCCCAATAGCCGCTGCAACGAAGGACGTGAGGAAGGCTCTACTCATAGCATCCCTGAGCGGCTTAAGCGAGACCGTGATGTCGGTTGCAGTAGCCCTCATGACAACCTCGACCACCCTCCTGGCCTTCACCCTATCACTGGCCGGGGGCTCGATGATCTACGTAGTCAGCCACGAAGTGATACCGGAGACCCACAGATATGGTCATGAACACCTCTCAACCGCCGGGTTCTTGACAGGCTTCCTCACGATGCTGCGGCTTGACACCATGTTCAGCTAGGCGCGTCACAGCGCTGAAGGCCTGCGGACGCATCCCCCTCTAGGATTCCTTGACTATAATTTATTTTTACTGCAATTCATGAAATCTTATACAGTATTTTCAATTGCTGTGAAAAAAAATATGAATTATTATTTCCTAATTATAGAAATAGTAAAGTTTTTAAAGCCTTCCTAATCCACTATTAAAGGTGTGTCTCCGGTGATAGAGTCGATAGATGTTGCAACGTTCGTCGTTTATCTGCTAGCCCTTCTTGGAGTAGGTCTCCTGACTGCTAGGTGGACTAAAACCTTCGAGGACTTCTCGGTAGCCGGTAGGAGGATGAAGGCGTGGCTCGCATTCTCAACTATTGCTGCAACGTGGATAGGCGGGGGCATAACCATCGGGGTCGCCGGTAAGGCCTACGCCGGGAAGATGATAGGTGCTTGGGGGACGACCATAGGCTTCGGCACAACGCTGCTCATACTGGGGCTCTTCTACGCAGGCCCGTTGCGGAGGCTGAGGCTCTACACGCTGGCCGACTACTACACCTCCAGATTCGGGAAGGCGTGGATCGGGGGGCTGGCGGGAATCATAATGTTTATCGCGTACGTCTTCGCGGTGACAGCCCAGATAGTGGCGGGCGCGGTCCTTCTGTCAACGGTCTTCGGGTGGGACTACAGCGTTTCAGTCCTGGCGAGCGGGGGTGTAGTGATTGCGTACACAGTCATGGGAGGGTTGTGGGCTGTGGCTATGACGGACTTCATACAGCTCCTAATAACGTTCTCAGGAATCCTGGCGGCGCTCGCCATCGGCGTGAGCTATGTGGGCGTATCAACTCTAACCCCACTGGTTAATGACGCCGGCGTCTTCGACCCGAGGGTGGTGCTCACCATGGATTTCTGGGCGCTCTTCCTCGTGCTAGCGCTGGGGGACATACCGGCACCAGACCTCGTGCAGAGGGTCTACGCGTCCAGCGACGACAGGACGGCCAAGATTTCATCAATCCTTGCAGGCTTCGCCTACTACGCGGCCGGCCTCGTCTCGATAATGGTGGGGATCATTATGAGGTTCCTCGATTCAGGTCTGCCCGATCCTCAGCTAGCGTATCCGGCAATGATCAAGTACTTCCTCCCAGCAGGCCTGTCGGGACTCACTTTAGCAGGGCTGATGGCCGCGGTAATGAGCAACGCGGACAGCATGCTCTTAGCACCATCAACCGTGTTCGTCAAGAACGTTGTCAAGGATCTAATCAAGGGGGATTTAGGCGATGCGGACTTGCTTAAGGTGAACAGATATGCTGTAGTAGGGTTAGGCGTTCTGGCGTTGATGGCCGGCCTGCTCAGAGCCGACGTTCTATACTGGCTTAGCCTGGCCTTCGACGTGCTGTTTGCAAGCCTCTTCATACCCCTCACCTTAGGCCTCTTCTGGCGCAGGTTCAACTGGCAGGGCGCAGCATCGGCGATAATATTCGGTGCCGCCTCAAGGTTGATCCTTGAGTGGATGCTGAATGAAGGAATGATCGCTGACTGGTGGGTGGCTAGCCTCGGAGCACCGCTAGTTAGCCTGATAGCCGGGATGACCGTCGCGTTAGCAACGTCGGGCGGAAGTCAGTAACGTGGGAGCCTAATATTTGAGGCTATAAAGATTATTTTTCTAAACCCTCCAAAGCACTCGCCATGGTCTGCAGGAAGAACTCCATCTCCTCAGGCCTGCCCACAGAGACCCTTACGTAGTTGCTGAACTCCCTGAGGTCCTCCACATTCTGCAGGCATAGGGTGAGCACCCCCCTGCCTTTGAGTTCACCCCATAAGTCCCTGCAGGGCCTCCCCAGATCCACTAAAATGAAGTTGGTCTGACTCTCCACAGTCCTCAAACCCATCTCCTCAAGCCCCCTCCTAGTCCTCTCCCTAGTCTCGACTATCGACCGCACTACCTCCCTCACGTACTGAAGGTCTTTAAGAGCCCCCAGGACGGCGGCCTGAGTCGTCAGAGGCACTTCGAAGCCTATTCTGAGGCTGTTTAACACCCTCTTAACCCCCCTACCCAGGACTGCGTAGCCGAACCTGGCTCCCGCAAGGCAGAATGATTTCGACACGCTCCTGATGATCGCCACGTTATCAAGTTCGGCGGCCAGGTCCTTGAACGTGACTCCGGAGAACTCGTAGTACGCCTCATCCACGAAGACGGCCTTAGCCCGCCTAGCCACCTCCCTCACGACGTCAGGGTCTTGGAGCAGGAGATTGCCGGTCGGGTTGTTAGGGTTTATTATGTAGACGAGCCGGCCCTCACACCTCCTAAGCAGTTCCTCAACATCCAGGGTGAAGGATTCACCGCGCAGACTCAGGTACTGCGATCCCACCCCATAACTTCTTGCCAGGCCGTACATCACGTGGAACGTCGGGTGCGTGGCCACGAGATCTAGGCCTGCAACCCTAGCGTAGGTCAGCATGAGGGTCAGCACGGCTGAAGAACCTGGGAACACCTCTATCAAACCCTCATCAACCCCCACGTACTTACTCAGCTCGCCCATCAACTCATCGTAGAGTGCTTTGTCATAATACAGGTTCAGAGACCCAGCATACCTGTTGACATATTCAATCGAAATTCTTGAAGGCGGGTAGGGCGATTCATTCATGTGCAACCTAAGCATGAGCGGACACCTAATTACAACTAGCGTCCATATCCTTAAAAGCCGGCGGTGAAGACCCACCGCAACCCCTCATTTTCTTAAGCACTAGAGCCACGGAGATCGTGGCTGCCGCTGTGAGCACGTAACCCAGGAAGTCCATGCTTAAGTGGGGGTTGACTAGAAGCGGCAGCAGCATCAACCCGCCCAACGCGTCGAAAGCTATCACCAATCCGAAGCCTGAGGTCATGACATCCTTAGGCACCTGCTTAGCTATGTAGGTGTTGATCGCCGTGTCTAGGAACGGGTATAACGGAAGCTGCCAGATAAGTATGGATACCCAACCCCAAGACTTTACGAAGAGCCAGTAGTCTATGAGGTAGGCTGTCGTGACTAGAGCGAATAGTACAAGCGGGTTATGTCTATCCGTGAGTTTGCCCGCGATAATTCTGGCCGGTATTGAGAGGATCGCCGTGAACCCGCCGTAGACCAGTCCGAAGAGGGTGTACTCCGTCAGCCTCGAGGACGAGCCCACCAGATTCTCGAGCTCCATGCTCAGCTTAGACGGGGCCACAGAGTACAGGAGCTCCCTGGAGAAGACCGTTAGGGAGACCGCTATCAACACCGGGGCTAACTTACTGAGGACGCTGTCGACATTGATGACCCTCCCGCCGCGTGCAGTCGCCTTAATGTCAGCGCTCTCCGGGAAAAACGCGATCAGCATAGAGTACGTGGCTAGGTGCGTCACGACCATCGTTGTGAAGACGCCTTCAGGGCCCGCGATCCCGTAGATGGGGCCCATGCAGGCTGATCCGATGCTGTAGCCGAGGCCCGTCCCTATCGTGAAGTAACTGTACGCTCTCCCGGGACTGACGCTTGAGTCACCTAAGACTGTCGAGAGCACGGACGGCCATGAGATAGCCCACGTCAAGCTGTAGAAACTCAGAATCACGGCTAAGGTGATGGGATCCCGCACTCCCGGGGCCGCTAAGAACGGGATGCATCCCGCGGCGCCAAGGAGTATTAAATTCCTCTCACCGACCCTGCCCGTCAGCCTACCCATAACTGCAGCGAAAAGGGTGAAGCCCCACTCAAGCCCGGTGATCAGGATAACTGCTTGAAGGCCCCCGCCGAGCTCAACACCTATATAGCGTCTGGTGAACGAGAAATACAGCCCCCAGGTGGCCATGTACAGCGTCGCCGCCACGGAGTACATAGCCCGCCACACGACCACACCGATCCTCGATCCCCTCCTGAGCATAGAGCATCACACGCCGTTATCTCAATGCCCTAAGTTGCGGTGGATCCGATAAGGAATACTTACAGGGACTCCTTTAAATTCAAACCCCAACCCTGAATTCAACCTAGTGTGCAATAAAAAGAGCTCTGTTTTTTACATCCTTCTATATCCTTAAGTAAGCTCTTAAAGTGTACATTACGAACGACACTATCGCGGAGCCCCCGACCGCCCCGGCTCCACCTACGTAGAATATGTCCCTTAACCCCTCAGCCCCCAGGGCTTTGACTAGTGCCAGCCTAGCGGCTACAGTGACCAGCACCGCTATGCCGGCCGGCGGGTTGGAGATCATCAGCCCCGTGGCTAGGAGTATCCCTATCTGCCTCTCAGGCCCTCCGATGAGCTGCAGTATGAAGCCTACCGGTGCCCACGTCAGCAACCATCTCGCCAACTCAGGATCCGCCGCCGCTTTGGCGGTGGCGGCTAGGGTTCTGGCTGCCGGTGGGTACAGGTTTAGACCTGCGAAGTATGCGTTGTAGAATATAGCCACCATGATTAGCGACACTGCCAGGGAGAGTATCTTAGCGTAGAACTGCCATCTCCTCCCTATTTTCTCGAAATTCGGGTCCTTCCCCTCACCCCTGAGGATCCATCCAGTCTTCAGATCGTAGTTGAGGTCCGCCATGCCAGGCCCTGTGGCGGCGACGTACGCCACGCCTATCCCTGCGGCCAGCGGCGGGAAGCCGAAGATCAGGCTTATGGCTAGCGCGGCCAGCGCTGTGGCGAAGGCGGGGAACCAGCCTGCATGCATTCCTGATAGAGCGCAGACAAGGGTTGTGAACCAGGCCTGGAAGCCTATGTAGACAACCCACAGCAGGAACATCGCCGGATTCATCATCCCGCTGACGCCCGTCATTAAGCCGGCGACTAACGCGCCGGCAGTGAAGAGGATGAACGCCATAACTAACCTCCTTATAGCTTCGTCCGCGCCCACGAGAGTCGGTGGAGCGCTGGACGCGGATCCCGACGACGATTGAGTGCTTTGCTTCCTCCTGACCCTGAAGTAGAGGAGGAGGAACTGAATCAGCGCTGCAATGCCGGCGCCCACCATTATGCCTTGAGGCGCGTATATCTTATAGAAGTCTATGCCCACCAGCGTCGGTCCGTACGCCCTCAATACCAAACCGATGCCGAAAGACGTTATGGCTACTACCTGAGTTATGAGGGTTATGCCGACGACGTCGCCTGGATAGCCGAGGTATGTGAGCGCCCCGCCGAAGATCATGCCGTAGAGCAGGAGCAACGCCCTCTTACCCCTGCCTAAGGCCGCTTTGATGGCCTCGGCCGTGGCTATGCCCGGCGGCCACGGGTTCCTGGCTGGGTAGAACGGTGAGTCGAATATCCAGTAGGCGAACAGTATGTCCACCACACCCGCAATGAGGACCCCCATCACGACCCCGTAGAAGTACGTGCCCCCAGTGAGTCCCAGAAGGTACGGCACCGCTATCGTAAGCAGGAACACGTTCCCGGCCTGGAACGTCGCCCCCGATATCACCGTCTGCATCAAGTTGATTCTGTGCACGTTACGCATGTTCCTGGCGAACTGGACAGGTATGGTTGAGAACGCTATAGCTATGAGAGCGCCGATGATGGAGGTATTCGGGTTAACGCCAACCCTGCATATAAGCTCCATACCGATTATAGCGCCGAAGACCGCCAGAGCGAGCCCCATAATCATTACGATAGGCTCGTACAGTTTTGGATGATATCCAGCGGATTCAGACACTGAGATACCACCACATCTATAACCCCTGCCAGGTATTTAAATATATTTATTTTTTATATACTTAACTGAGTAAAGTTTAGAGCAACGCTAGACTATTTTTAAACATAGCGCAGTTAACTTGAGAATGCTGGAGAAGGTTTAAAATGGGTGTAAGGTATTCTAGATTGTGGTCAGTCATGTCCACCTTAAAACACGTACTGGAAGTGATCGACCTTCTGGATGACCCTAGAGTCGGCGGTGAGGCCGTCAGGAGGTTCTTCACCGGCAAGGGCTTCACCGACATTCAGGTCGGTGTGGAGACTATTCACGGTGACAAGGGTTCAACGGACTTCATAACCATAGTTATTCCCGGGGGGAGCGGTAAGAGCTCGGGAGGCTCGTCCCCGACGCTGGGGGTTGTGGGCAGGCTGGGAGGGGTCGGTGCCAGACCTGCGTATTTGGGCATGGTCTCCGACGCTGACGGCGCGGTCGTCGCGCTTGCCACCGCGTACAAGATCGCTGAGATGAGGAGTCGCGGTGATGTGCTGCCGGGCGACGTCGTCATCACCACCCACATCTGCCCTAACGCGCCGACACGTCCATACAAGCCCGTCCCCATGATGGACTCCCCGGTCGACATATTCACCCTGCTTAAGAGGGAGGTCAGGGATGAGATGGACGCCGTACTCTCGGTCGACGCCACTAAGGCTAACTGGGTTATAAAGCACACGGGCTTCGCCATAACTCCGACTGTTAAGGAGGGCTGGATACTGAGGGTCAGTCCCGATCTGACGGACATATACGTGAGGGTCACCGGTGAGCCCCCTGCGGTGGTCCCGATAACGATGCAGGACATAACGCCTTACTCGACCCCCATCTACCATATAAACAGTATAGTGCAGCCGTGGCTCTACACGAAGTCGCCCGTGGTCGGGGTCGCCATAACCGCTAGGATGGCGTTGCCGGGGTCAGGGACGGGACCCACCAACTTCATAGCTCTGGAGCAGTCGACCAGGTTCGTGGTTGAGGTTGCTAAGGACTTCACCATGGGGAGGGCGAGGTTCTACGACCCGCAGGAGTGGGAGACCATAATCAAGGTGCACGGCCCTGTCGCGGACGTGTTCAGGAGGAACATACCAAAGTAGTTACATGGTTAAGTGATCATCATGAAGTACACAGTCGGGTTGGTGAGGGTTTTAACCCTGAAGGACGAGGAACTGCTGAATCTCCACGGCAGGATTATCGAGTCACTGTTCCCGGAGCTGAGGGTTGTTAGCAGGTGTATTGAGGATCAGCCTAAGGGAATCTACGACCGTGAGTCTGAGGAGGTGGCTAGACCTAAAGTCCTCAGGCTGGCGAGGGAGTTTGAGGGTGAGGGGGTTAACGCAGTTATAGTCAGCTGCGCCGCGGATCCGGCGGTAAGGGAGGCTAGGAAGGTGCTCAGGATTCCGGTCATAGGCGCCGGTTCAGCGGCGGCGTCCCTCGCTCTAGCCTACGGCGATAGGGTCGGCGTGCTGAACCTCACTGAAGACACGCCCGAGGTCGTTAGAGGGGTTCTAGGGCCTCACTTAGTGGCTGAGGGGAGACCTGAAGGAGTTAGGAACACCCTAGATCTAATGACTGACTGGGGTAAGGAAGCGGCTGGGAGGGCGCTGAGGGACCTGCTCAAACACGGTGTCGAGGTGGTCGTGTTGGCGTGCACCGGTTACTCCACGATAGGGTTTGCCAGAATTGCGGGGGAGATGGCTGGGGTGCCCGTAGTGGATCCCGTGGTGGCTGCAGGCGCTGCGACGTTGAATCTCTTGAAGCAGAGGGCTGGAGGGGGTGCTGTGAAGTGAGGGTTAAGGTTGACGATAAGACCGCCGAGGCAGCGGTCCTGGGCGGGTCGTTCTTCGGCGGCGGTGGTGGGGGAGACCTCAAGACGGGGCTGCTGAGCGCGAGGCTGGCCGTCGAGCTGGGCGATCTCTACATAGTTGATGTGGACGAGGTTCCGAGCGGTAGCTACGTGGTTACAGCCTCCCTCGTGGGGGCTCCCGCCGCGAAGGAGAGGTACCTGAAGCCTAGCCACATGGTGAGGTCTGCCGAGTTGCTGAGGGACTACGGCGGGGTGTGTGTAGGGGGCTTCATATCCTCGGAGAACGGCGGCGCCTCAACCGCCAACGGGTGGATACCTGCAGCAGCTCTCGAGATCCCGGTGATCGACGCGCCCGCCGACGGTAGGGCCCACCCGACCGGCGTGATGGGTTCCATGGGCCTCCACAAAGTTAGGGAGTACACCTCAGTTCAGGCAGCCGTGGGCGGGAATAAGGAGTCAGGGACCTACGTTGAGGTGGTTGCACGCGGGTCTCTAGCTAAGGTCGACAAGCTGATTAGGGAAGCGTCTGTTCAGGCAGGCGGTATGGTGGCCGTGACCCGCAATCCCGTCAGCCCTGAATACCTCAAAGAGAATGCGGCAGTTGGAGCGCTCAGCAAGGCCGTGGAGGTCGGCAGGATAATGAGGAGGCATTACGGGGACGCGGAAAGCATCGCGGCGGAAGTGATTAAATACCTTGGCGGCGGACGCGTGGTGGATAAGGGGGTTATCGACAACGTCTCACTAGAGACGCGCGGTGGGTACGACATAGGGAGGGTAGTGGTCAAGGGAGGCCTCAAGTCCTACGAGATCACGTTCTGGAATGAATACATGACGCTGGAGGACGCAAGCGGGGTGAGGCTAGCCACCTTCCCGGACCTGATAGTAACCCTAGATCTTAAGACGTCCCTCCCACTCCCGTCAGCCGAGGTCAAGACAGGTGATGAAGTGCTTATTGTAACGGTTCCGAAGGAGTTCGTGCCGCTCGGCGCGGGCGTCAAGGACCCTGAGATCCTGAAGCAGGTTGAGGCAGTCGTTGGCAAGAGGATGTGGTGAGACGCTGTGAGGAAGGTAGGTCTCATAACCATAGGTCAGTCCCCCAGAGTTGATGTAGTTCCCGAGATCAGGAAGGTGTTGGAAGACGCTGGCGTGGAGATAGTTGAGTGCGGCGCGCTAGACAAGCTTAGCAGGGAGGAGGTCAAGGCCCTAGCGCCCGGGGAGGGCGAGTACGTGCTGGTAACCAGGCTCAGAGACGGCGCTGAAGTTAAGGTCGCGCGTGAGAGGATACTCCCGCTGATGCAGGAGTGCATCAACTCGCTCGAACCGCTCGTGGATGTGTTGGGGTTACTCTGCACGGGCGAGTTCCCGGAACTTAGGTCCAGGAAGCTGCTGGTGGAGCCCTCAGACCTCCTCCTGAAGGTTGTTGAGTCCCTTAAGGCAGGCAGGCTGGGCGTCGTAGTGCCGGACCCAGCACAGGTGGATCTAACGAAGAGGAAGTGGCTTGGGGCGGCATCAGACATTAAGATTCTTAGCGTATCGCCATATACAGGGACTCTGGAGGATCTCGTGAGGGCCTCTGAGGAGCTGGGGGACCGTGACTTGATAGTGCTGGACTGCATAGGCTTTAGCACGGAGGCTAAGAGGGCGGTGGCTACAGCCTCAGGGAAGCCTGTCCTAATACCGAGGACCTTGCTGGCCCGCGTTTTGAGGGAACTGCTGGAGGCGTAGAGGGTGAGCCCCCAGAACTTAGGCGTCGAGATTAAGGAGACCTTGCTTAGAGCGGCGGAGACCGCCCTAACGCGTTGCTTACGTGTTAGGGCGGGCGAGTCCTTGCTGGTGATCACCGACGAACCCCTGAGGAACATAGGCCTCCACCTGTGGCTGAAGGCCAGGGAGTTAGGGGCTGAGGCTGTTTACGTCGAGATAATTCCCAGGAGCGTTCACGGCGAGGAACCCCCTAAACCCGTAGCCGAGGCTATGAAGGCGTCAGACGTGGTGGTGGCGCCGACTTCGAAATCGATAACGCATACGGTAGCTAGGAAGGAGGCTGCCGAGAAGGGCGCTAGAGTCGCCACCATGCCAGGCATAACGGAGGACATATTCATCAGAACCATGAGCGTGGATTACGAACTAGTTCAGAGGGTGACTAATGCGGTGGCCGACGTGCTGGATGAGGGTAGGGAGGTCAGGGTCGTCACAGACCTCGGCACTGATTTGACCTTCTCTATAGAGGGCAGGAGGGCGAGGAGGAGTACCGGGGTGCTGGTTAATCCGGGGGATTGGGGGAACCTGCCCAGCGGTGAGGCATACATAGCCCCTGTGGAGGGCACAGCGAACGGGGTCGTAGTCGTAGACGGATCCATGGCAGGCGTTGGATTACTTGCACAGCCGATAAGAATAGCCTTCAGGGACGGCGTAGCCGCCCGCATTGAGGGGGGTCCGGAGGCGGCGAAGCTTAACGAGCTGCTCTCAAGGTATGGGGATGAAGCTCGAAGTCTGGGTGAGTTCGGCGTCGGGACCAACCCAGGGGCTCGAGTAAGCGGCGTCGTGCTGGAGGACGAGAAAGCGATGGGGACTATCCACATAGCGCTTGGAAGCAACTTCGACTTCGGCGGCAGGGTTAAAGCACCGGTGCATCTGGACGGCATAGTGATGAAGCCGAGCGTGTACGTGGACGGGCGCCTGTTGATGAGGGAGGGCGTGCTCCTCATAAATACCTGATCAATGCTTCTATCGCGTGGTGATACATGGTGTTGGACGTGATTAAGGGCAGGAGGAGCGTGAGGAGCTTCAGGAGTGAGTCCATACCTGAGGAGCACTTGAGGACCATTCTTGAGGCGGGCGTGTGGGCGCCGAGCGGCAGCAACGCACAGCCATGGGAGTTCGTGGTGGTTAGAAGTAAGTCCACTATAGATAAGGTAAAGCTGTTCTCACCAGGCCTCTTCGGGAGCCCTGACGCAGTGGTGGTTCTGTGCGTCAATAGGGAGCGTGTCAAAAGGAGCGGTAAGTCAGGTGACTCAGTAGCGTTGATGGATGTGGCTATGGCGGCACAGAACATGATGCTGGCGGCGTACTCCCTAGGGATCGGCTCATGCCCTATAGCCTCCTTCAATAAGGTAGCTGTTAAGGAGCTGCTCGACATCCCCGCGCACGTCGACCCGGTCCTGATGGTGAGTTTCGGGTACCCGGAGAGATGGCCTGAACCGCCTAAGAGAAGACCTCTCGACGAGGTAGTGCACTATGAGAAGTACTGAGGACATCGTTAGAGACGAGCACTTCAAATTGCTGGCGTTCCTCATAACGAGCGCTAGAGGATGTGTTGACGAACCACACCTCTACGGCCCCCTCAGACTGGTGGACGCCGCGTCAAAACTCATAGACATAATGAAGCTGGAGGGTAAAGCCCCTGAAGGGCTTGAGAGGGTTCAGAAGACGATCGAGGAGAGGAAGCACTTGCTAATGCATGATGAGAGGAAGTTCATAGAGTTTCTAGACGAACTCGTTACGGAGCTCGTTAATATAGTTAAGGGAGTGGCTTAGGAGCGGCTCCACACGGCTAGGACTCTCTCACGCTTAACTCACGCGCCCTCTGTTCAACTAACTCCGCGCTGAGGGAGGGCTCAGAGGTTCTTCAGCGATTCTAGGTAGTCCGCCACCCTCTCCTCCTCCGACCTCCTATTGAGGTAGTTCAGGTCCATCCTGTCCCTCCACGTGATGTAGAGCCAGAGCGCCTTGTCCCTGTCTTCCGTCGCTTTCCAATATTTCCAGCCGGCTAGGTACGTGACTATCAACTCTTCCAAGGGCTCCACATAGATGTGGAGGTTATCTACGAGCAGTTTGGTTGGCTGGACCCCCCTCCCGTACGTTAAGGAGACTATATCTATCGATTTTAGCTGGAGAATCTCATACCTTGGCAGGTAGCCCCGAGCAATTCTCTCTGAGAACTTGGCGAGGAACGATTCGACAACCCCGACCGCATTCACCCCATCTACAATTACATCCACGTCCATAGTCCTGTAGACTCTCCCCGTATAGACCTCGACGGCGAACCCGCCAGTTATGATGATTCTGCCCAGACCCCTCCCCTCAAGCTCCTTATTCAGCCAAGACAGGAAGTAGAGGTACCTCTTAGTCTCCTCAGGGATTTCGAGGAGTTTAGGCAGGACGTTCCTCTCAAACATGACGTACAGGCTTTCTGCGATGAGACTCACGTCTTTAGGGCCAGCACCCTCCTCCATCCATCCCATTCGACCACCTCCAAATATGCGCTACTGAGCTCCCTCGCAAGACCCGCCAACTTCAGCGACTCACGGAAATCCCTCCGGGTCGTTCTAAACCTCTCTCTAGAGAGATATACCACCTTGAACGCGTCCCTAATCCTATCAGGGCGGACGCTCAACCTTCCACCTTCACTTACCACGTTGCTCGGCATTTTATAAATGCCCTTAAATCCCGGCTGAGGATTGGTGCCAGCCACCCCAGCGAGCTCGTCAATTATGCAGAGACCACCATACCTCATGCATTAGGGACTCGATGGTTACCCGGGGTTCGTCGTAACTCCAATTATAGTCCACTACATCGTTGCCCTGCCTCTGCTCGTGACTGTTATGGGGGTGGCGGTCAGTTAAAAAACCGCCGGGTATTTAGTGATATGAGGGTGTCGTTGAATGGTTAAAGCGGTTTCGTTCGATCTCTGGTTCACGCTCATCTACGAGGATGTTGCGGACGAGAGGCTCTACAACCTGAGGAGGGTTAACGCTCTGCACAGAGTCCTTAGCAGGTACGCGGATGTCTCTGTAGAGGATGTTGCAGAGGTCTTCGAGGTCTTCGGGTCTGTGAGGGGCTTTGTAGATCACCGCTCGCTAGTCAACATGATCGCGCTGGCGCTCGGCATTCACTTGGATCAAGAAGGCCTGGACCTGCTGCAGGGGGTTTATGATGAGTCCACGAAGGACTTCAGGCCGAGGGTTAATGATGAGATCTACGAGGTCTTGCCGAGGGTTAGGGCGTCGGGCTTGAAGGTGGCTGTCATCAGCAACACCTCCTTCTCCGAGGGAGGCATGCGGGCTATACTCGATAATGTGGGTGTATCGAAGTACGTCGATGTGGTGGTCTCGTCCTCTAGCGTGGGCTTCAACAAGCCGCATCCAGGCATCTACACACGCATGCTGAGTGAGCTGGGCCTAAGGCCTGAGGAGGTCCTCCACGTCGGTGATTCATGCATTAACGACGTCCTAGGGGCTCTGAACGCAGGCTTGAAGGCGGCGCTCTACGTTGGCCTGAGGAGGGGGAAGGACTCGAACGTGTGTCTTAAGCTCGGCGTTCCTGTGTTGAGTAGGTTGAGCGACTTGATTGAGACGGGTTTAATAGTTTCGTGATCCCCTGTGATAACTTGGGTAGTGGGTTGGTGAGGTGCACATCCTGCGGGGTTCGCGACGCAGTCGTTGTTCAGAGACATACCGGCAGGATCCTCTGCAGGGACTGCTTCTTAGGCGATGTAGTGGCTCGGGTTAAGGGCGAGATCAGCAAGTTCAGCATGTTCACACCCAACGACCTTCTGATGGTGGCCGCGTCGGGCGGTAAGGACAGCTATGTCCTGCTGGACGTGATCCTGAAGCTACACGACCCATCTAAAGTGGGGGTTGTGACCATAGTTGAGGGCATCGAGGGCTACAATAGAGCTGAAGATGTTGAGAAGGTCAGGAGACTGGCTAACGTCCACGGTGTTGAGGTGCTGGTCTTAAGTCTCAAAGATTATGTCGGGCACAGCCTCACCGAGTTAGTTGACCTGAGCCTCGCCCACCACGTCGGCTTAAGCCCCTGCACGTTCTGCGGGGTCCTGAGGAGGAAGGCGATAAACGAGGTCGCTAGGGAGTTAGGCTTCACGAGGGTCCTCACAGCCCACAACCTGGATGACGAGGTTCAGACAGCCATTCTGAACGTCCTCAGGGGCGACCTATTCAGGCTAGTGCAGACCTTGCCCAACGGACCCGTGCTCAGCGATTCGTTCGTGCGTAAGGTGAAGCCCTTGAGGAAGATATATGAGGAGGAGGTAGCTATATACGCGCACCTAATAGGCTACGACTTCCAGACCAGCGACTGCCCCTACCTCAGGCACTTCCCCTCCCTTAGAGCCAGGATCAGGGAGTTCCTCTATAGGGTGGAGAGGGAGAGGCCTGGCACTCTCCTCAACCTCATGGAGAGGATAGACTCCTTAATGAGTGACTACGTGAGTAGGTATAGGGATTACCCCCAACTACCCAAATGCGTTAACTGTGGGGAGCCGACTGCCTACGGGAGGAAGTACTGTATGGCTTGCGAGATGCTCTCCATGGTCGGCGTTGAGAGGCCCCAGTACATCAGAGGCACTTATTTAAGGCTGAGGTAAAGGATTTTAAGGGTTATTGCGTGAGGGCTCCCATCCACCTGAGGGTCCGCGTGGGTGATGTGGCTGAGAGGGTTTTGATGGCCGGCGACCCGGCCAGGGTCAGGCAGGTCTCCGAGATGCTCGAGAATCCGAGACTGATCAACGAGAATAGGGGGTTGCTGGCCTACACAGGAGTTTACAAGGGCGTCCCGCTGACCGTTGTGACGCACGGCCTCGGCGCCCCCTCAGCGCTTATAGTGCTGGAAGAGCTCATCATGACGGGCGGCAAGTACTTCATCAGGCTCGGCACTACAGGCGCCCTGCTGAAGGGCTTGAGGATAGGTGATCTGGTAGTCCCCACGGGGGCTGCCTACTACCCCGGCGGCTTACATTATCAGTACTGCGGTGAATATGTGTGCGGCCCGTCAACACCGGACTTCAACCTGCTCAGGAACCTCGTTGATGCGGCCGAACAGCATGGCGTGAGGTTTCACCTAGGCCCCGTGTTGAGCAGTGACGCGTTCTACGCTGAAGACCCCGCGTTCGCCGAGAGATGGTCCTCAAGAGGGATCATATCCGTTGAGATGGAGTGCGCCAGCATCTTCAACCTGTCGCTAATGCGCGGCGTCAAGGCAGCGGGCTTGCTTGTGGTAAGTAATTCCCTGGTCGAGGATCTAGGACATGCGACGGCTGATGAGTTAAAACGTCATGTGGGGAGAGCGGCCACGGTCGCCATGGATGCGTTAATCAGCGCTGACGGCTGAGGCCCGACCTGCTAAACCAGTGATGAACCCCGCTCCGCCGGAGGCCTCCAAACCAGCCCAAGTATCCCGCCAACCAGGCCGAGGACGAAGCCTATGAGGAGCCCCCCACCTGCGAATAAGCTGAGAATCGAGCAAACAATAACCATGACTGAGCCGGTCCTCACCCTGTTCAGGGAGTTGGAGTTAATCATAAACGCGCCCACCAGCATCAACGCACCTAAAACCAGTCCCGCAATCCCCAAAGCCATTACAATCAATGTAATTCTTCTTCCCAGCATCATCCCGTGGGTCTCGGCAATCACCGACGTGACGATGCCGCCGAATACTGTGATCATCAGCGAGGTCCCGATGACTAGCACGGCGGCTATGAGTGATAGGACGAACGCTACGGTCGGCTTCTCATCCACTCCCACTACCTCAGTTTTAGTTAAACTTGCAGTGCTTAAAAACGCATCACGTCACCGCGTCTACGTGCTGAGTAACTGTAGCACCTTCTCTCGGTAGTGCTGCAGGGCTTCATTGAAGTACTCCTCACCTATGATTCCGAAGGGTGATGGAGTCTCAAACACCCTCTTAGGCGGCTTGAGTTCCTCCAACCTGTATCCAAGCCTTATCTTGAGCTTCAGCTTCTCCCTGTAGATCTCCATGCCCAGCTTTCTCAACTCCTCCTCGCTAAGCCTAATGCCCAGCGGCTCAAGAGCCTTAGACACTGCAGACGGCTTGTAGACCCCCCTTGAGAAGAAGCAGACGACGAGGGATGAGAGGATCTGCCTCCAAACCTCCTCCTCAACCAGCTCCTCTATTAGAGACTGAGGCGAGGGGTACTCCTTGCCGATGTACTTCTGATCCGTTGAGTACCCGGCGTTATCCAGGTGACTGTGTCTGAGCCCTATGAGGAAGCCTATGTGAGCGCCGGGGCCTGTGTGATAGCCCGGCATCTCATTACCCCCGTATGTCAGCGCGAACTCGCTACCCCCATACACTTTAGAAGCCTTCTCAACCCCTGATGCCAGGATCCTGTAGAAGTCATTAGGTTGATTTACTATGTGTTTAACCATGTTTATGTATGTTCGCCAGTCACCCCACTCGGGCTTAAGCAACGTGTCACTCTCGCTTAGCATGCCTTTCTTGAAGGCCTCGGTGGTCCAGGCCAACGCCACTCCCGTGCTCATAGCGTCAAGCCCGACAACGTCGACTTCCTCTATTAACCTCAGCAGCCCCTCCCTATCCTTAATGCCCAGCATAGAGCCGAGGGCGTATATGGGTTCGTAGTCGTAACCTATGTACCTAGTCGTGTAGAAGTACTTCTCATGCGGGTACCTCTCCCTTATGACCGCTATGTGGATGCAGGCGACGGGGCAGTGCGCGCACGCAACCCTCCTGGCCAGCGAGTACTCGGCGAACGCCTCCCCGCTGATCTCCTCAGCCCCTTCGAACGAGTTTGACGTGAGGTTCCTGGTTGGTAACCCCCCTATCTTGTTAAGCGGGAGCACGTTAACAGGGGTTCCGAGGTCGTGGTACTTCTGCATCACCGAGCTCTTAGTTATCTCGTCGAACAACTCCTTATAGAACCTCCTGTACGTGGAGACGTCGGCGACCGGGATGGTTCTCTTACCCCCCACGACAACCGCCTTAAGCTTCTTAGAGCCCCAGACAGCGCCCAGACCCAGCCTGCCGAAGTGCCTGTAGGTCTCGAGTATGACGGACGCGTACCTGACCATCCTCTCCCCAGCCCTCCCGATCCTCATAATTGATCTCATGCCCGGCCACGGCTCCCTCTCCCTCAGGACCTTACCTATAGTGAGCGAGCTCCTGACACCCCATAGGGCGCTGGCGTCCTTGAACTCCACGACCCCGTCATGTATTGAGAGGTATATGGGCGTCTCGCTAGCGCCTTTAATCACTATGGCGCCGAACCCCGCCATCCTCATGGCCACGGGGGCCCTCCCGCCGGCGTGAGACTCCCCCAGATTACCTGTCAGCGGGGATCTGAACATGGCTACGACTTTAGATGCGGTCGGGTAGACCCCGGTAAGAACCCCTATCGCCAGAACCACCACATTATCGGGGCTGAGTGGGTCGGCGTCAGGACTGAGCTCCTCCTTGAGGAGCTGCGTCGCAACTCCAACCCCGCCCAAGAACTTGAGGAAGAGCTCGGGTCTGCTGCGGACCCAGTACGTCTTCCTCCTCAGGTCTATGTAGAGCACTCTGCCCAGCGCCTCATCCACCAACCTATACCCGTCCATCAGGAATCAACCTCCTCAAGAGCCAGGACGCCGAAGGGGCAGAAATCAACGCAGTACCCGCAGTGCGCACATATGACCGGCTTGTTTATGTAGATATTCCACTGCACAGCCCCGAAGGGGCAGGCAGCCCTGCAGTTACCGCATCCTATGCACAGGTTAGGATTGAGTATCACACCACCACCCCTCCTCAACACGAGCGCGTCGGTAGGGCACACCTTAGCGCAGGAGGGGTTCTTACAGGCCCTGCAGACAATGACTGAGAAGCCCTTCTCAACACCCCCCGCACTCCTCACGTATATGGCCGTGTAACCTAAACCGGCGTCCACATACCTCCGCGAGCAAGCAAACATGCATGACATGCAACCAACACACAGATCCTGATCGACGACGACAAGCCTCTTCAGCCTGACCTCCGCAGCAACGCTCAAGGACGGACCCCTCCCACAGAGGTTATTTGCTACCATTCTAATAAATGCGAGCTTCGATTCGAAGAGGACGTGATGAAACCGCTCACAGGGACTCGCTATCGCCTCGAGCGAGTGACGGAGGGTGACCCCACTCCATGCCAATCCAGCCTAAACTTCCTAAACCCCTGCCATCTAAGTTAAACTTACTGAGTCTTGTAAATATTAATATAAATAGCTATATGTTGTGTTTATGATTGAAGTCATAGATATAAATGCTTATAAGCATCTCACATAAGATATAATTGGGAGTAAAAATGTATAAATACTACCTGGATGACTGGGGTTCTGCGGGGCTGAGGGTCGTGGCCACGAGATTGGAGACTACTTTCAGAAGCCTCGTCTCCGCCTTCACGCGAGCCGGTAAGAAAGTGCTCGCGTCCCTCGACTTCCTGGAGCACCAGACCAACAAGCTCCTGAAGAGGCTTGAGTCCAAGTCTGAAAATGAGCAGAGGAAGTTAGTCGAATATGTGTTCATAGCCCATAAAGTGCTGGTCGGGCTGGGCTTTGTACTCATATATCTGCTGGCCTCAGGAAGTGTGTAATAGGATAGCGCGTGGCAGGGTCGGAGCTCAAGTTCCTCGTGCACGGTGTCTTTAGGAACAACACTTAACCTATAACCGCTAGTTCCCTCACAAGTTTCCCTAATTTAAACCTCTCCAGAGTGAGGTTGTTAGCTACGTCTATGTAAGGTCTGCCGTCAAGTATCCAGCTAGACATCAGTTTACCGGTTACAGGCCCTAACATCATCCCGTGACCGCTGAAGCCCGCAGCTACGTACAGGTTCTCGTAGGGGTGTAGAGGTCCGTATATTGGGTGGTGGTCCGGCGTCATGTCGTAGTAGCCCATCCAGTATCTGAGTATGTTCACCTTACTCAGGAATGGCAGGAGCTCCGTCAGGGGCTTCAGTATGTGGGTGATGGCGTCCGCCCTCTGAGAGTATATGGACGCCCCCGCAACGTCCTCCAGATCCCTGGCGAGTATGAAGTTCCCATCCTCAGTCTGCCTTATGTGCGGGGATCCGGGCGTGTCCCAATCTATCAGGAGGCCCGACCTGATTACGCCCCTGGAGTACGGCTCCGTCACGAATGGGTGCCTAGGTACGTCAACTATGGGCAGGTCGATGCCGACCGTCTTGACTATCTCCCTGCTATCACCGCCCGCGGCCACAAGAAACACATCCGCCTCAATGACGCCCCTGCCGGTCTCGGCCGCTACGACCCTGCCGCCGCTGACCAGCAGCTTAAGCACCTTAGTGTAGGGCAGTATCCTGACACCCGAACCCTTGACCTTAAGATAGATCTTAACGAAGTTCTTAAGCATCGGCATCATGCCGGCAGTAGGGTCTCTCATAGCCCCCGCGACCAGCCTGGTGTTTACCATGGGCTCCACATCCTTGACCTCGTCAGCGTCAAGTATTTCCGCCGGTATGCTGAACTGATGGTAGAACTCAGCCAACCTCCTGAAGGTGGAGAGAGTCTCGTCCCTGCGCGCTATCCACAGGTAGCCACACTGCTCGAGCTCGATCCCCATCTCATCCCTAAGCCCGAGCCACTCCTTAATGCTTTCCTTCATCAGGGTGACGTGCTCGGGGGAGGTGAAGGAGGATCTGAAGCAACCTAAGTTCCTCATACTGGCCCCACTGCCGGGGTAGCTAGCGTCAACGACCACCACGTCGACGCCCCGCTTACGCAGCTCGTAGGCCGCGAAGAGCCCGCTCACCCCGGCGCCTACCACAAGCACCTTCAAGGGTCAGCACCCCTGAGGAAGTACTTAGCCGGGAGAGGGAGTATCGGCGGCCTCACCTTATAGTTTGCAAGCACCTCGTCCAGACTCTTCCCAGTGGCCCTGGCGAATATCCTGGCCGCGATGAACACGCAACTCCTCCCCTGGCAAGGCCCCAGACCTATCCTCAGATACCTCCTCAGGAGCTCGAAGTCGTCAATGCCCGACTCTATGGCCTTCTTGATGTCGTCGATCGTGACGTCATTGCACCTGCACACGATCACTACTCCCTCCCCCTTCACCCCCTCTCCACCCATACAGCCCTCACCTCCATACCAAGACCCTTAGGAACCTTGACCGTGACCACATGAGTCTTATTCCTCTCCCAAACCCTGACGACCACGCCCTTACCAACCCTCTCCCCCCTCCTGCTCAGGAGGGTTACCTCATCGCCCGCCTTAGGTGCGGGCAGGAACTCGTGCGGCACAGTGACGTAGTCAGCGTCACTCTTAGAGAGGTCGACCACGAACGCGGCCAGGCCGGAACACACGGCCACGCATACGCCGCATCCGACGCATTTATCCCAGTCAACCCTGGGCAGATCTACAAGCCTATCCATCCTTATCGCTTTAGTCGGGCAGTAGGGAACGCATATGTTGCACGGGATCATCTCAGGGCACTCGAGAATCGCCACAGCCCCCTCCCTCAACCTCCCCTCAGGCGGCAACAAGCCAAGCCCCCTTAAATCCTCAACAGTCACCACACCGGATCTCCTGAACTCGGGTGCAGGCATCACCCACATCACCCGAACGAAATGGGTGAGGGGAACTGAGCCCTGAGCTTGTCCATCTCCTCAGCGCTGACGGTCACCGACTCCTTGCCCTTCCTAGCCCTCGAGAGCAACGGCGACGTCCTGTACTCACCCCAGAGGAAGTTGTGAAGCCTCATCATCTCTTCAGCGGCCTTAGACGCTTTAGACGGGTCAGCGAACCTACCCACGACGGATAACGCGGCCATCCAACCCTCAATCATGGCCGTCGTGGCCTCCTCGACCCCTGAGGAGTCCCCTGCAACGTACAAATTCCTGACCGAGGTCTCCAGATCAGGCGTCCTGATCGGGACCATGCCGCCAAGCTCGGGGGACCACCTCATGACGGCCCCGCTCTGGGCGAATAGCCTGGTGTCCGGCTCCAGACCTACGGCCAGAAGCACTAAATCCGCGTCGAACCTCCTCTCCGTACCCGGTATCGGGTTGAACCTCCCGTCCACAGCAGATACCACCGCCTCACTAACTCTCCCATCGCCGGCCACCGCCTTAAGGGTGTGTTGTAGGAGTATGGGTATGCCGTACCTCCTGACCTTAGACGCGTGCACGAACCACCCACCTATCTCAGGCAGAATCTCAACCACCGCACTCACGGAGACCCCGGCCTGAAGAAGTTGGTATGAGAGGATCAGGCCAACGTTTCCGGATCCAACCACTAAGGCCTTCTCACCCGGCTTAACTCCGAACTCGTTCATGACCGTCTGAGCCCCGCCGGCGCCGATGACTCCGGGCACGTCATTGTTCGGGAACTCGAGATACCTCTCCTGCGCCCCCGTGGAGACTATCACTGCCTTAGGTCTGACCAGGTAGTGGGCGTCCTTACCCACAACCCCAACAACACCTCCCCTGAAGACCCCGTAGACCGCTGACTCGGTAAGCACCCTGATATTCGGGTTGGCTGAGATCCTCTTAGTGTACTCCTCAGCTATCTGGAAGCCCCTCATACCCCCGAACAATTCCACATTGCCGAAGAACTTATGCGTCTGCTTAAGCAGCTGGCCGCCGAGCTTGAAGTGCTCCTCAACTATCAAGACCTCCAGCCCGAACTCTGAGGCCTTAAGGGCGGCGGACATGCCGGCGGGGCCGCCGCCGACCACCAGCACGTCAACATCCACCACCTCCTCCCTGACGTCGTTGGGGCCGCCTCCCCCGGACGGCTGGACCAACCCCTTCTGCCTCTCAACCCTCATGCCCTCCCTCACAGGCACTCTGCAGGTCTTAGTGTTGGGAACCCCGTCCACGACCATGAAGCAACTGCTGCACTTACCAATCATGCAGAAGGGCCCCCTAGCCCTACCGAGAACGGAGCTCCAGGACAGCGTGTCGATCCCCATGGCGTACAGAGCCACAGCCACGCTCTCCCCCTCATAGGCCTCAACAGCCCGACCCTCGAAGAGGAACGTGAGTCTCCTGCCCCGGTGAAAAGATAATATAGGATGCTCCCAAATCCTCTTATCCTGAGGCGATTCAGACCACCAATACAAACCTCAGCGCTAGTTTTATAATCTTTACAACCGTAAGTCCCGCCTCTTAGGATGGTGACTCCTTCGGAGCGGGTAAGTTTTTCTTCTCTTAATCCCTAATATTGTGTTGGGGTAGGCGGTTGGGGGGTCTAGTGGTGATCTCAGGACTCCTTCCATTCAACTCCGGGAAGACCTTCTTCACCTTAGCGTTAGTCAGTTACTTAAGGAGGTTAGGCTACTCTGTAGCTGTTGCTAAGCCTGTTTCAGCCCACTCCATCTGGGATCAGTACGAGTACTTCGTGGAATCGCGGAGGCTGGGGCTCCTGGTTGGCGAGGACGTGGTTAAATATATGAGGGCCGGCTTCATCAGCGATGTAGACGTCCAGAACCCGATTGACGTCCTCACCGCACCGCATGATGTAATGAAGCACCCGTCCCTTGACTCGTACTACGCCTCCCTATCCTCCGTAATCGACCAGGCAGTGCTTGTAAGGGTGTCCGCAAGCGACCGCAGGGACTACTACGTAGTTGAGGAGAACGTCGGTAGGTTGAGCGAGCACCTTGAGAGTGAGGTGCGTGAGTTAATCTCCAGAATCAGGGCGGGGGTGAAGGTTGATAGGGCATGGCTCTACAGCAAACTGACCAGCAGGGAGGTCGACACCGCAGTCACAGAGTCTATTGGGAAGCTCACACGAGGTCATGACCTAGTGTTTTGCGAGTCCTTCAGCAATGCCCTGCTACCCACGTTCGGGTTGAAGAACTTAGTAACACATATTGTGGTGGTCGCACCCTCTAGAGCGCTGGCGTACGGCGTTACGAAAACGGCTGCCTACATGAGCGGCTTAAACCACCTGCGGATGGAGGCATCGACGCTGGTAGCGTTGCTTAAACCGGACCTCGTGCTGAAGGTGAAGCCCGGGTTGACGCCTGAGGCGATCATAGATGAGGAGGAAGGGAATAAGCTGCTTGACCTCCTAAGCACCCTATCAAAGCGCTCCTAGCGAACCCAGTGCAGGAGGTACTTATATTACTTTATAGCGGATGTGTCATTAGACGTGTGGGGCGATGCTCTCGGAGGCGTTACTCGCGGTCGGGGTTGCGCTGATAGTGCTCGGCGTCGTATTGCTGATGCTAACAGCCCTCCGCAGCGGGGGTGGGGGCAGGGTTGAGGGAGGGGGTGTTGTGATCATAGGGCCTGTGCCGATAGTCATAGGTTCAAGCCAAAGGATATCTTCAGTTCTCCTAGTGCTTGCGATAATCCTGACCGCAGCTGTTTTAATAACGTACTTACTAACTAAGGCGTGGTGATAGCGGTTGGACGCAGTGAGGTTAGGCGTTGCCATAATCCTGACGGGATTTGCCCTCGTCTTCATCTCGATGCTCATGCAGATTATGGCGGTCCCCACGCAAGCAGGCGGGACTCAAGCCAGTGCAGCGGGTTGCGTAGTAATACTGTTTGTCCCGATATGCTTCGGGCTAGGGTCGCCTGACGCCGTAATCCCCCTGATAACGCTGACTCTGCTGGCGTCATTAGCGTTCGTGATCATCGGCCTCATCGCCTTCAGAAGAGCCGCACACAATGATCAGCTCCAGTAGCGTTGAATCGCTTTAAATCTCCAGCCTAAGCTATAGTTGTAGTGACTCACATGAACCCGCCTGGAAACGTCGAGGACGTGATCGCCAGGTATGAGAGGGTCTTCTCCAGAGTTCAGAGGACGTCGTACGCACCTGTAATCGCGACCAGAGCTCGGAACGCGAGGGTGACCGACCTCGGCGGTAGGGAGTTCATAGACTTCACGTCAAGCGCCGCAGTCACTAACGTTGGCTACTGCGATCCAGAGTTGGTTAAGACCATAAAGGAGCAGGCTGAGGAGCTCGTCCACTTCACCTTCATATACGGATATAACGTGCCGGCACTGCAACTAGCGGAGGAGTTGCTTGAGTTAACAGGCATCAGGGACGGGAAAGTGGTCCTGGGCCTAAGCGGCAGCGACGCCAATGAGGGCGCGTTAATGCTTGCTAAAGGCTTCAGAAGACACTCCAATTCCCTACTAAGTTACGAGGGGGGTTTCCACGGCTGCTGCGTGGGCACAACCACAGCATCGGGTGTTGACCTCACGGTGAAGGTCACTGAAGCTATAGGTCCCTGGCTCAAGAACGTGAGAATCCCGTACCCCAACTGCTACAGGTGCCCCCTAAACCTAGACGCGAGAGCCTGTAGGACAGCGTGTCTGGAGCGAGTTAAAGCGGCGATAGACAGCGTGGGCGCTGACAGCGTGGCAGCGCTGATAGTTGAATCCATTCAGGGGGACGGCGGCATCATAGTCCCGCCCGACGGGTACCTGCCCAGCCTGGAGGGGATTCTGAGGAGGTACGGGATACCCCTAATACTTGATGAGGTGCAGACAGGGATGGGGAGGACCGGCAGGTGGTTCGGGTACCAGCATTTCGGGATTCAGCCTGACATAGTTACCTTAGGTAAGTCGCTGGGCGCTGGACTACCGATCTCAGCCATAGTTGGCAGGGAGGACTTAATGAACTCGCTGCCGGACTTCGCATACTCCTTCACATTATCGGGTAACCCGCTGATATCGCGGGTAGCCCTGAAATCCATACAGATAATCAAGGAGAGAGACCTGCTGAGGAGGGCTGAGAGGTTGGGGGCGCGGACGCTGGAGAGGCTTCGAAGGGTGTGTGAGAGTCACGGGATAGTGGGTGACGTGAGGGGTAAGGGCCTGATGATAGGCGTGGAAATAGTTAAGAGTAAGGAGGGTAAGGAGAAAGGGTTCGAAGAGGTTAAGAAGATCGTGTGGAGAGCCTACGAGCTGGGACTCTTCCTCATGTTCCTCGCCGGCAACGTAATAAGGATACAGCCACCGCTCACTATAGAGGAGGAGACTCTTGATGAAGGTCTGGACATATTTGAGAAGGCGGTGGAGGACGTCGAGGAAGGCAGGGTAAGTGATGAGGCGCTGGCCAGGATTAAGGGATGGTGACTTCGTGCAGGTGGAGTCACGCTAGACGGTTACGGGACACACCCCCGCCGAGGTGTTGCGTTATAAGTGCACAGGAAGTTCGGTGGAAGCTGGGTGTGGGCGAGTTTAGGGAGGTGCTTAAAGGCAACGTCGGCGTGATGGCCCTCTCATGGTTCCTCTTCAGCCTAAGCGGGGCTCTCGTGCAACCCTTCTTCACACTGTACGCTAAGAACCTTGGCGCTGACGACCTCTCTATAGCGATGATTAAGTCGGCAGGCCTTCTGGCGCTCTCTGTAGCTCTAATCCCGGGCGGGATCCTCACAGACTACGTCGGCAGAGTTAAGATGATAGTGGTTGGCACTGCCGGCATAACCATCGTTCAATTCCTCTATGCGCTCGCCAACAACTGGAGCACCCTCGCCGTGGTGTGGATTCTTGACGAAGTACTCCACTTCTACCAGCCGGCACTCTCAGCCATAGTGATGGACTCGCTACCTAAGGACAGAACTCTGAAGGGCTTCATAGCGCTTCAGGCGTTCCCCAACCTCCCCTGGCTCTTCATGCCGCTCGTGGGCGGTTATCTCTACGACAAATACGGGTTGATGGGAATCAGGGTTGGGTTCGTTCTCTCCGGGGTCCTGAGCGGTATGGTGACTTTCTTAAGACTTAAGGGCTTCAAGGAGACCTACAGCTATAGACAAGTCAATGCAGGTCTAAGCGAATTACCCCGCGTCCTAGCCAATAACAAATCTAAGGTTCGCAGGGCCTTCATGGTATACACCTACTCAGCACTCCTGCTCCCGGTAGCGACCGGGGTGTCAAACACTTACAGCTCGATCTACGTGGTAAACCTGCTGGGCTTGAGCAAAACGGATCTGGGCAGCGCCACCAGCATCGCCATCGCCTTCAGCATAGCTGTCTCGCTGACCCTAGCCCCGTCCAAGCAACTTGAAAGCAAGCTACTCAAGCTCGGGGTAGCTGGCACGCTGTTCTTAGCGCTGTCGCAGGCGGTCTTAGGTATTGCAGGCCTCATCAAGACACAGCCCTTCCCTGCAGTAGTACTCGCATTCACCCTCAGCCAAGTGGGAACCACTCTAGCAAACCCCGTCGTCTCAACCCTCCTAACAAGGACGTTGCCAATCGAAATGAGGGGTACCATGACGGGCGTGCAGAGGACTTTGGAAACGTTCGGAGGATCTCTAGGCGCATTCGTTGCTGGAGCGCTCTACCTAATCCTAGGCCCTCAGAACTCCCTCCTGCTGAGCTTCCTGCTAGGGCTCATTGCCACGTATTACCTCCTAATGGTCGTGAGGGAGCTGACCTGAAGTCGCTGAGTAACCTGAAGATCTCCGCGAGGCTCAGATTCCGGGCGATGTACGCACTGTACTCCTCACGTATAGAGCGCTTCAGGTCGTTCGGCAGGTCGCTGAACAGTAAAGCGAGTCTGAGGCCTGCCAGCGACCAGAACCTACACACCGCAACGTAGAGTAGTGCGTGAATTAACAGATCACATAGGGCGAGCACTACTAGGAAACCGTAGTGAAGAGTCGTGAGGAAGTTAGCAACCCTGTTCATTACGTTCCTCCAACCCCCCTTTCTTAAGATATACCCTAGTCACGTTCCCCGACTTCCTAAGCATGACGATGCCCCTCGCCTCCAAAACCCTCAACCTCTCCGCAATCACCCTACGTGAGGCGGTACCCCTCACCCTCCTAACCCTCCTGGTCAACTCGGATATGCTCACCCCGTCGCCTGAGGATATGAGTACCTCCACCACAGCCCTCATTACAGGATCGACCTCCGGCACCCCCCGCAGCATTGAAACTAGGTCCCTAGCCATTTTGACGGCTTTCTGCACGGGCATTGAGAACGTTAGAACCAACTCCAGCGCCACTGAGTGGGTTGGGTCGTCGCTCATGCTGGTGAGCAACTCCTCAAGCCTCTCAAGCCTCCTGATTACATGCTCAAGCAAACTCTCAACTCTCTTCAGGGGGTCGTCGGAACTCATTACCAACCCTGCGTGCTAGAAGTCTGTGTTGAGCCTACTCCTCTTCCTCCTTCTCTACTATGTACTCTTCCCCCTTCCTCCTAGCAACGGTCCTGGACCTCTCACTCATCAGGTCCTTCAGGAAGGATAAACTCGGCAACGATTTAAGCCTCTCGTCAAGGAACTTCTCAGTCCACTCCTTAGCCGTCTGCGGATCCAGACCGTTCTCCACCAACGACTTGTAGAAGGTGCTCACCTCCCTAGCCAGTTTCTCACCACTCACGCTTTCTATCATGGTCTTAAGTAGCTCGCCCAAGGGTTCTTTTATGTCCTTAAGGAATTCGGAGACGGCCTTCAGGACCTCCCGCAATTCCTCCGCGTCGTGGCTTTCCTCCCTACTCATTCTACACACCCCATAAAACACTTACGTTGATCAACATAATAACCTTAACAAGCATCGAGTGATCGACCGGTGGTCAACGGCGTTTAAAATGAGTTCCTCAGAAATATATCCTCGGGCGGGATGGTTGAGGGCTGTGGAGGTCAGGGGCCTGGTTAAGGTGTACGGCCAGGGCTTCAGAGCCCTGAACGGGGTTAGCTTGGACGTCGAAGAAGGGTCCGTACACGCTCTACTAGGCCCTAACGGGGCGGGTAAGACGACCCTAATAAGGGTAGTGACGACGCAGTTGAGGCCGAACGAGGGGTCCGTCACAGTCTTCGGGCACGACGTAGTGAGGGACTCACAGAAGGTTAGGGAGATGATAGGTTACGTGCCTCAGGAGATGTCCCTCTGGAGTGATTTGAGCGGCTATGAGAACATGCTGCTTTATGCGAAGATCTACGCGATACCTAAGGAAGTTCGGGGCAGGAAGATCGAGGAGTTGCTGGACTTCATGGACTTGAGGGAGGCGGCCAACAGGCTTGTGAGAACCTACTCCGGGGGGATGGTCAGGAGGCTTGAGATCGCCATAGCCCTAATGATTAGGCCTAAGTTACTGGTCCTGGACGAGCCCACCATAGGTCTGGACCCAGGGGCTCGTAGTCTGGTCTGGGACAGGATAAGTGGGTTTAAGAGGGAGAACGGCGTCACAATCTTCTTCGCCACGCACTACATGGATGAGGCCGATAAGTACGCGGACTACATAACGCTACTTAATCAGGGGAGGGTAGTAGCCCACGGATCGCCGAGCGAGTTAAAGAACCTGGTTGAGGGTGATAAGGTAAGCATAACCTTCAGAGGTCCGGCGGGGAAGCTTGCAGACGCCCTCTCGGGGCTTCCCGGAGTAACGGTCACCGCCTCAAGCGACGATCACGCGGAACTCCTCACCAGCAACACCGCCATGGCGTTGCCCCTCATACTTGAGAGGCTGTACAGGGGCGGGTTCAAGGTTACTGAGGTGAAGATTCATGAGGCGACGCTTGATGAAGTCTTCATAAAGCTGACGGGCAGGAGGATCTCCGACGAGTTCGGCAGGATTAAAGAGGTGGTGGGCATGAGGAGGATGATCAGGAGGGGCGGGTGATGAGCGCGTTAACTAGGCTCAACACGCTCTTAGCCATGGCCGAGATGGAGCTGAGGAGGCTCAGGCACGATCCATTCGAGATAGTTACGCGGGCCATACAGCCAATACTCTGGGTAGGGGTCTTCGGCGCGGTCATGGCTAGGGTGAGGGCCTTCCCAAGCGTTAGCGACTACGTGACGTTCATAACGCCGGGCGTGATCCTGCAGTCCTCAACCTTCATAGCTCTAGCGTACGGCATAGCGCTGGTGTTTGAGAGGGAGTCGGGCGTGCTTAAGAAGCTCCTTGCCTCACCGCTGCCAAGAAGCTACGTAGTGGTCGGCAGGGCCTTAGCGGGAGGGATCAGGGCCTCAACACAATACGTTATAGTGCTGGTGTCGGCCGTGCTGGTCGGCGCTAAGGTCGTCGGCAACCCGATAAACCTCATCGCAGGGTATTTAATACTGGTCTTAGCCTGCATGGGATTTACAGGGGTCTCCATACTAATAGCATCCCTGCTCAAGACCCGTGAGAGGTTCATGGGCATAATAGGCGCCATAACGATGCCTTTATTCTTCGCCAGCAACGCCCTCTACCCGATAGAGATAATGCCTGATCCCATCAAATACGTCTCCCTGGTCAACCCGCTCACATACACGGTCTCGGCGTTGCGGAAGTTGCTGGTGGGTAACTCATACGAGCTGACGCAGGAGCTCCTAGTTCTCACAGCCTTCACTGCAGCAACTCTAGGGATGTCCATCAGGTATTTGAGGAGGATTGTTGAGTGAGTTCTTTAGCCCCCGTAGCGATCCTTACTTGAGGGGCGTTGGTTTGAGTGTGGTCAACCTCGAGCGGGAAGCGACTGCAGGGCTTGTCAGAGCCTCCAAGTACATGCTGCTCTCAAGCATAATAACGAGCGCCTCCATACTGTGGATCCTCGCCTACCTCCTGACCCGCCTGGCCAACATACTCACATCACAGGACATGCTCGAGGAAATCCAGCGGACTGCACTCTACCTGACCCTCAACCCGCAGGTGCAGGCGGCCATGCTCTGCATGGCTGCCGGGTTTCTCGTGAGCCTCTACGCAACCTTCGCTGAGTTCGTGCCGGCCCTCAGAGACTTAGGGGTCAGTGCTGGAGGGCTCTCCACGGCCGCTGGCCTGATCTCCGCAGGACTCATCCTCACGGTAGTGTTTTTCGCCGTCCCTATGGTGCTGCTACCCATACTCTATGGGGCTGGATCCTACCCATATCTAGGCGTCGTGATATCGGCCCTCCCCCTAGGGGGCATAGTCACCTACCTGATTAGCTACGTAGGCTTCCTGCTGGCCTTCGTAAGGCTCGGCGACCTGACAGGCAGGACCGGCTTCACCGTGGCTGGAGTTCTGGTACTGGTCTCACTCTTCATACAGCCTTTAGCACCCATCGCCTGGTTGATAGCGCTCACGACAGCGCGTAGGCTGCTTTAGGAAGCCCGCCGCTCCAAATATATTTGGAGTCCGTGATAAACTATCTTGGTGATCTCAGGTGGAGTTCACACACTACCTCCCCACCAAGATAGTGTTTGGGAGAGGCACTATCGAGAGGTTGGGGGATGAGGTCAGAAAGTTAGGCGGTTCTAAAGCGTTGGTCGTGACTACCGGCAACCTGCTTGACGTCACGGGCTATTCCAACATAATTGGAGGCGCTCTGAATTGCGCGGGCGTTGAGTACATAGTGTTCAACGAGGTCGAGGAGAACCCCAGCATCGAGACATGTGAGAAGGGCGCGGGGATCTCCAGGAGGGAGGGTGTAGACGTTATCATATCGTTCGGCGGCGGCAGCGCCATAGACGCAGGCAAAGCTATATCCGTCCTCACGTCCTTAGGAGGTGATGCTAGGGACTACCTGTTCCCGAAGGTTGTTGAGGCACCCACCATGCCGGTGATAGCGATACCAACCACGTGCGGCACTGGGGCGGAGGTTACGAGATATGCGGTTCTGACGGACTTGAGCTTTAGGAGGAAGGTAGTGATGTCCGGCCCTTCAGTACTACCTAGAGTGGCTGTGGTGGACCCTCAGGTGCTTAGGAACCTGCCTAGGAGATTGCTGGCGTGGACCTCGCTGGACGCACTATCACACGCCCTAGAGGCCTACATATCTAAGGCATCGACACCAATATCCGACGGCGTGGCGCTGGAGTCGATAGACTACATACTCAAGAACCTGCTGAGGGGGTACGAGGGCGATGAGAACGCTAAAGAGAAGCTTCACGTAGCAGCCACGCTGGGGGGCATCGCCATTAACGCGGCCGGCACCACCTTAATTCACGCCATAGGGTATTACCTCACAACACATCACAACGTCCAGCATGGACTGGCTAACGCGCTGGTGATGCCCTACGTTCTAGAACACAATCTCAGGTACGTGGATGAGGATAAGGTAAGCATGTTGTTACGGGTTGTCGGGGTTTCGTCCATCGAGGATCTCATCGGGAAGCTCTCCACGCTAATGGACGAGGTCGAAATACCGGACAGCATAGCTGATGTAGGGTTTAAGGAGGAGGAGCTAGAGCTAATAGCTACGGACGCACTGGACTACAAGAGGAACATAAATGTCAACCCAGCACCAGTTAATAAGGACCTCGTTAAGGGGTTGGTCAGGAAGGCATTGCAGGGCAGATCCAAGTTCATCAGGCAGTGAGGGGCTGCTAATCCCGCACACTAATCGCCAGGCACGCAGGCTTGTTTTTGCGTTTTTAGTGTTCTGGGTGTTTGCCGGGGGCCTCGGGCCCCTAGGGCCGCGGCAACCCGTAGGGGCTCAAGCTACTGAAGAGGTTTTTTAGGCAGCAAATCCACGAACCCGTTTCCCGTGATTACCTCGAACTCAACGCCGTATACGTCATCCAGGATCTTAGTCTTGAGGAGGTCGGCGGTGGAGCCTGTGAAGACCGCCTCACCATTGTTGAGGACCAGAACATGGTCAACGTGGTTTAGGAGGGGGCTCAGCTGGTTAGACGCTATCAGGACAACTCTGCCCTCCCTACCCAGCACCTTTAAATGCTCTAGCAATGTGAGCTGGAATCTAATGTCTATGTGTGAAAGCGGCTCGTCCAGGGCTATCGCTCTCGAGTCCCTTGAGAGGCCCCTGGCAAGTAGGGCCCTGCTTAACTCACCACTGCTGACTAGACCCACCCTCCTAGCCAGGAGCGGGCCTAACTTGAGGAGGCTTACGTAGTGATTGAGTAATCCCCTGTCAACCATGTAGTCGCTTAGGATTAAGTCCCCTACCGTGACGTCCGGCAACGCGTCAATGACGGGGGGTACGTAAGTGACTAGCCGAGCTACTTCAGCCCGACTCAGTGAAGCAATGTCCCTGCCGAAGAGCTTAACGACCCCCTGGAAGCTGATCAGCCCTGAGATTGCTTTAAGGAGGGTTGTCTTGCCCGCTCCGTTAGGGCCTATGACGGCGGTCACGCCGCTGCTTATTGCGAGATTAAGGTTGCGAAGGATCTGAAGGCCTCCGATAAGGACGCTCAGGTCACGAACCTCCAGTTCCATACCTCCTCAACTCAATTATGGCTAGCGCTAGGATGGGGGCTCCGATCATGGACGCCACGACATTGACCGGTATCTCGACCGGCGCCGCAAGGGTCTTGCCGATTAAGTCCGACGTGACTAAGGTCAGAGCACCCAGGGTGAGGGAGACTGGAATCGCGTAAGCCACCTCACTAGTCCTGAGAAACCGTCTAGTTATGTGGGGTGCTGCCAGCCCTATGAACCCTATAACACCGAACCACGCGACAGTCACTGACGTGAGTAAGGAGGCTAAGAGCGTCAGGGCTCTACGTAAGCTTGCAGGGTCACGCCCCGACTGCCTAACGAAATCGTCGCTTATTTGAAGGTTGTCCAGCGATGATCGAGTGAAGTACGTGTAGACCAGTACGGCGGTCAACGCAGCAATCAGGTACACTAAAACCTCTGCGGACGGACTCACGAGGGATCCCATACTCCACGCAATAAGCTTATGTATGTCTTGAAACACCAAGTACTGAGGTAGGAGGGACGCCGAGTAGAAGAAAGTCCCCACCGCAACCCCCGCCAGGAGAACTGAGGTCGGGCTCATACCGGCCTTAGAAGCTATGAATGTGGTCATCGTGTAAGCCAGCATACCCCCTGAAAATGCTGCAAGGGTTCTAAAGGCCATCATTAGCGGGTGGGCGGCGTGCTGGGTGAGCATAAACGAAATGACCACCGCAAAGAGCGCGCCTGAAGAAACGCCGAGGATGTAGGGGTCTGCGAGAGGGTTCTTGGTGGCCACCTGCATTAAGTGTCCTGAGAGGGCCAGCGATGCCCCCGCAACCACGGCTGTCAAGGCCCTGAGCAACCTGTATCCCTCAATACCTAGGTTGTGCGTCACCAGTTGCGTGAGCCCGCAAGCCAGCACCTCGAGGGGGTTCTGAACCCTGTAGCCGAGGCTCAGGTGTGTGAGGAAAGCAGAGAGCAACGCCAACAGCACGGAGGTAAGGGCGTAGAAGAACCTCCTCCGCCGCCCCATGACGAAAAGCTCTACCGTGTTCATGCCAGCTCACATCAGCTACCAGTTAGGCCATCCTTAAGGAGCCCCCACCCAGCTATGACGTCATCACCGACGAATACGGGGACTTGAGTTATGTTGAAGGCCCCGGGGTATAGGATCCTGGCCAAGATCTTGACAGCTAAAGCCAACCTAGGGCCTGGACGCGATAAAACGTCCTCCGCAACCCCCCCGACAACGTAGACCCTCCCATCCCTGACGGCCCTCACGCTTTCCCAGCCAGGTCTCGAAGCAATTCTCGACACTAAGTCTTGATAGCTTCCGAAAGCCCCGTAGTTGTAGCTTATAATGATGACCGAGGGGTTCAAGCTAATCACAGACTCAGGGCTAGCCGTAAACCATGTCATCGACGTGTTGGCGAAGACATTAACCCCGCCAGCATACTCCACAATACTGCTCTGGAAGGCGTTGCCGCCTAAAGTCCAGTAGTCGGGGAACACCTCCCAATACACGCTTAACCTGCCCGCACCTGTCCTATTCAGGTACTCGCACACGGCCATGTACGTGGCGACCATCTCGCTCATCGAGCTGTCGACGAGCTTCAGGGCCTCGTCAACCCTGTTCACCACAAACCCAAGAGCCAGTACGGCATTGTAGACGTCGCTTACATCATCGACTCGGACCACATAGACGGTGAAGCCTAAGTCCGAAAGGGTTTTAATGTACTTCTCGAGCTGCGTGGAGTACGCTATGAAGATCACGTCAGGCCTTAAGCTAGCCACCAACTCCACGTTCAGACTGAAGGCATCGCCCACCACCTTGACGGACCCGTTGCCGATTAAATCACTGAGCACCGGGGGGTAATTTGAAAACCTGTCAACACCGACAACCCTGTTGCCGACGCCGAGAGCGAAAAGCACCTCAGTCAACGCAGGACCTACGGAAATCAGCCTCACCGGCTCGTACTTAATGACGACTGTCCTTCCGACACTATCGGTGACCATGAACGGGTATTTGACCCCTTTCAACCTCCCGCTCAACTCCTCATACTTGACACTCAACCCCCCAACAAGATCCCTCAGGGTCTTAAACTCAGCGCTAAGCAGACTAACACCACTCCGAAGCTCTGAAACATCCGCCTGCACACTGCTTAACACGTCGGCTTGGCGTGAGAGAAGCCCCCTAACTTCACTCATCAAAGAGTAACTGTACGCAACGGATATAACGCTGAGCAACACGGCCACCGCAAGAAGCGCAACGTAAGCCTTAGGCACTTCCATATTGGATACCCTATCCAATAAATTCAACTAAGTTTTTAAGCTTTTCCAAGAGCTCAACATTCAATGAGGTTCGTATCGATCGACACGCCCCTCATCTTGTGGCGCCTCTGACCAACTCCCTCAGCCCCCTACCCAGGCGTCCGCATGCAGCAAGCACCGCTTAAACTTAAGACAGGTTCAGGAGGACTTCCCCACAACGTTGAACCCGTGGGGGAAGACTCAGCTGCGGGCCTGGGTCGTCCTGAGTAGGTGGGGTCGATGACACGTGCCCCAATGAAACAGGACCCTGAGGCCCGTGAAGCCGAAGGGTGAAGCGGTGGGCGTCGGGGGAGTGTGATAGGCCGGGTCTGGAGTGCATGATGCCTGCCGGACTGAAGGTCGCTAGCGGGGGGCTTGAACATGTGAGGAAATCGATAGAGGGGTTAGGTCTGAAGACGGGTGTAGGGGGCGCGGCTAGTCAATGCTTAATTTACAGCAAGACTTAGAGTATTGGGTAGTGATTTAATGTCGTGCGGTCTCTACGTGATAACAGGCCCTATGTTTGCAGGCAAGACTACCGAGCTCCTCAGGATCCTAAATAAGTACAGGATAGCCGGGTATAGGGCGTTGCTAGTCAAGCCCAGCATTGACAGAAGGTACTCAGATAGGGAGGTAGTCAGCCACGACGGCATAAGAATGGAGGCCCTGGCGGTGGAGCCCTCCCTAAGCGGTTTGATGGGGATTTCCGAGGTTCTCCACCACAACGACGTGGTGGGTTTCGATGAGTTCCAGTTCTTCGAATATAGTAGGGGGTTAGTGGACTTCATCCTGAGGTTAAGTGTCGAGAGGCTGGTTTACGTGGCGTCGCTCAACCTGGACTTCAGGGGTGAGCCATGGGAGGTCGTTAAGGAGCTCCTGCCATACGCGGACGAGGTCCAAACACTCTACGCTGTATGCACGTACGTAGATTCTGAGACGGGAAGGAAGTGCGGCAGACCCGCGAGCAGGACGCAGAGGCTAATCGACGGCAGGCCTGCACCCTACGACAGTCCGAGGATATTGGTGGGTGGTAAGGAGAGTTATGAGGCCAGGTGCAGGAGGCATCACTTCATAGTTAAGTAGTGATGTCGGTGTTGCCTGCTGCGGGGTAGCACTAGCCTCGGGTGAGGTCGCCTTAAGCGAGGTACTGGTGGTTGGAGCCGGACCCGGCGGACTGCTGTCCTCATACGCCCTCCTCAGGAAGGGCTTCAGGACTGAAGTTCATGAAGAACACGATAGAGTAGGTCTTCCGAGACACTGTAGCGGGCTTGTCAGTGAGTATGTCGTCAGGACGCTGGGCTCTCTCGCCAAACCCCACGTTCTGAGTAAATTCAACGAATACAGGGTGAGGACGCTCGAGGACGGGCTCATCCACGACGCTTCGACGTTAAGGTTCAGGGAGCCCGTATACTTGGTGGACAGAGTTGAGTTCGAGGCCTCGCTGAGCGAGGTCGTTGAGAGTTGCGGCGGCAGGCTGGTCCTCAGATCCCGCATTACCGACTTGAACACGGAGCAAGCCGCCGTGAAGACTAGGCAGGGCTGGCGGAGGGGCGACCTGCTGATCATCAGCGAAGGCGCTGCGAGGAGTCTGGTCAGCGAGGCCGGACTGTGCGTCGGGGGGAAATCGTTGGTAGGACCTCAGGCCTTAGTCAGGTTAGGCAGGGCCCCCGAGACCGTTGAAGTGATGGTCTCCCCAATCTTTGGTTCAGAAGGCTTTGGGTGGGTGATCCCCGTTGACGACAGGCGGGCGATAGTCGGCCTGCTGACGAGCTCCAGAATGGCTGGCAACATGCTCAGGTATCTCATACGCAAGATCGCCAGACATTCGTACGAGGCAGTTGTTGAGAGGTTTTTCGGAGGGACCGTCCCCGCCGACAGGCCCTGCAAGAATCTCGTCAGCAGGAAGTACTTGGTGGTGGGGGACGCCGCATCGCTCACCAAACCAATAACTAAGGGCGGGCTGTACCCGTTGGTCGAGGAGGTGCGGGCCCTAGGCGACTCAGTAAGGAGCGATGGTCTCAACGTCGACGTATTCAACTTCAGGTACCGCGGGATCCTAAGACTCATCAACTCCCAGCACAGGATGCTGGACGTGATTTGCAGGCTGGGGGGTTACTATAAGCTGGTTAAGTCAATAACCAGGCCAGGGCTGAAGGACCTCAGACTGCTGAATTACGATAAACTACTGCCGGACCCCTCCAGCCTCCTGCCCGCGTATACCCTGAAGAAACTTCTAGGTTTGCCGGATTATTGAACAGCCTACGATGGCATCATCCCTCAAGCCCTCCTTCTTAAGAGCCTTCCAGGCCTCGCTCGCGTTAGCTCCCCGTCCCTAATCACTAACCCCCCGTTGATTATCAAGTACTCGACGCCTGAGGAGTGCGTGCAGGGATCCTCGTACGTAGCCCTATCTTTTATCGTGTTGTGGCTGAATATTACTAGGTCTGCTTTGAGTCCTGGCCTGATTAAGCCCCTGTCCCACAGCCCCAGCTTCCTCGCAGGGAGTGAGGTCATCTTCCTGATGGCTTCCGCTAGACTGAGGGTCTTGGTCTCCCTCACATACTTAGCGATGACCCTTGGGAAGGTGCCGTAGCTCCTCGGGTGCGGCATGCTGTTGCCTGGCTTGTGCACAGCGCCGTCACTCCCTATTGCCACGAGGGGGTGGGCCACCGCCCTGGACACGTCGTCCTCACTCATCGTGTGAATGATCACCCTAGTGGAGCCCCCGTCACCCACCAACAGCTTAGCTATAGTCTGAACGGGGTCCGCATCCCACATCCTGGAGACCTCCTCTATACTCCTACCCAACACCTCAGGATGACTGCCTGAATACGATATCCTTATCTTATCCCAGTCAGTGTGCCCCTCTTCAGGGATGCCGTACCTGTTCAGCTCCTTCTGCAACACTTCTAGAGTGGTGGGGTTGCTTAGTCTTTGTACCATCTTACCCAGGCCTCCGTCCCTAACCCACGAAGGTAGCAACGCCTCCAACCCTGTTGAGCTGGCTGCATACGGGTAGGCATCAGCGCTGATATCGTAACCCCTCCCAGCATACTCCTCTATAATGCTTAAGACCTTCTCAACACCACCCCAAGCCGGCGTGCCGGCCGCCTTCACGTGAGAGATCTCAAGACTGACGCCGCTCCTCAAACCCACCTCCACGGCCTCAATGACTGCATCCATAAGCCCGACGCCCTCGTTCCTCATGTGTGTAGCGTAGACGCCGCCGTACGCAGCCACAGCCTTAGCCAGCTCCGCGAGCTCTGAGATCTCGGAGAACACTCCCGGCACGTAGATGAGTCCTGAAGACATGCCGAAGGCCCCATCCCTCAGAGCCTCCTCAACCAACTCCCTCATCTCGCCGAGCTGTTTTTCCGATGGCCTCACGTCCTCAGTGCCTAGCACTGCACCCCTAACAGTTCCGTGCCCCACCAGCGTAGCTACGTTCAAGCTCTTCTCAAGCCCGTCAAGTAAGTCCAGATACTCTCTGAAGGAACGCCACGGGATGCGGCCGAACTCCCTGACGAACTCCGCCTCACTGAGTTCCATGAACTCCCTGTTCCTCTCGGTCAGGGGTGCTAAGGAATAACCGCAGTTCCCAACCACCACCGTAGTGACTCCCTGCGTGACGTAGTTGTCGGCTGTAGGCAGCAAGAATAGATCGCCGTCACTGTGATTATGAATATCTACGAATCCCGGGGCGACCGCCAGGCCCTCAGCATCCACAACCTCCTCAGCAGCACGTCCTGACAGATCACCTATCTTGACGATGGTGTCCCCGATCACGCCGATGTCCTTCCTGAAAGGCGGGGCACCGGACCCGTCAACCACCACACCACCCCTGACGATCAAATCGTAATCACTCATCCGATCACGCCCTGAATTTCTTCAGGAAGCGTTAAAAAGCTTTAATTACAACAGTTCAGTGCAAGTAAAAAATACAGCGAACGCAATTTTTAACTGAATTCAATTAACAGACCTGACAAAATCCATTATGATAATATTTATTAACCCATTCCACACACAGTAGAACCGGTGACAAACTATGGTCAACCGGATGGCTGTGTCCAAAACAGTTACAGCTATGTTGGTTTTAATCGTGGCTATAGCTTTAGTAGCAACTTACATAGCCGTGTCACCCCCGGCGAGACCTACCACACCCACCACATCGCCCACCGCATCGCCGACGCCTACATCACCGACGACGCCCAAACTCAAGAGGACCTTAGTCATAGCCATACCCGAGGAACCCATGGGTCTGGATGTTCAGCAGGTCACGTGGTCTAACGAAGTACACGACCTGATATTCCAGCCGTTGGTCGTGCTGGACGCCGGGATGAACATAGTGCCTGACCTAGCCTTAAGCTGGGAGGTGTCGAACGACGGTACGGTCATCACGTTCCACATACCCGAGGACGCCAAGTTCTCGAACGGGGACCCCCTCACCGCAGAAGCTGTTAAGAAGTCCATAGAGCGGTACAGGAGCATATCCCCCTACGCCGAGGACTTCGCGCTCGTGGACGACATGGTGGTCGTGGATAATAAAACACTGAAGCTCGTTCTAAGCCGCCCAGCCCCCTACCTCTGGTCAGTGCTGGTGACGAATTACGGGGCACCTGTCAACGCCGGGGTTGCTGGGAAGGTAGGTGATGATACGTTTAACAGAGAACCTGTCGGAAGCGGTCCCTACAGGGTTAAGGAATGGGTCAGGGGATCGCACGTAGTCCTAGTTAGGAACGAGTATTACAGGACTAACATCCCGTTCGTGAGTAATAAGGGCCCCAACCCCTACGTGGATGAGGTCATCGTAAGGTTCATCCCAGAAGACCTGACGAGAATTGCCGAGCTCGAGGCGGGGAACGTGGACATCGTTAGAGGGGTTCCTCTAGATGAGGTTAAGAGGTTGAAGGAGAACCCGAACATACAGTTGTACGAGACGCTGTCACCCGGCATCCACTACGTAATGGTCAACCTTAAGAAGGAGCCGCTGAACGACGTCAGGGTCCGCGAAGCTATAATGATCGCGTTGAACAGGGGTGAGATAGCCTCAATACTCGACAACAACGTCGTCCCCTGGTATTCGTTCCTCTCACCGTCGCAGATATGCTACAACAAGTCCGTGGAGGAGCTGGCTGAGTCTAAATACCCCAACAACGTTGAGAGGGCGAAGGCCCTGCTTAAGGAGGCAGGCTGGGTTGACACCGACGGTGATGGGGTGGTGGATAAGGGCGGCGTCCCGCTGAAGCTCACGCTACTCTCGCCGACAGACGACCCGGCGCTCAAGAAGTCCGCGCCGCTGATACAGGCACAGCTGGCTAAAGTAGGTATTAAGGTGGAGATTAAGGAGTACACGTACGACTACATAAGGGAACTGACCCGCGAGTGGAGCTTCGAACTAGCTCTGAGGAGGTTCTCCTGGGCGGATCCGGACATACTGATATACTTAGTTCACAGCGTCTACGGAAACTACACGTACTCGAACCCCGAGGTCGACAGGCTGCTTGAGCTAGGTCGATCGGTTGCGGACATGAGCAAGAGGTCGGAGGTGTACGCCAGAGCGCAGGAGATCCTACTGAAGGACCTCCCGCTCATACCGCTCTTCGTGCTTAAGGAATACACCGCCGTCAGCAAGAACGTTAAGGGACTGCATGTCATACCGCCCTACGGCACCATGTTCATCAACGACGTCCGGATAGAGCAGAAGTAGGTAGCCACGATGGGTCTGCTCAGCTACGCTGCGAAGAAACTAATAGTAGGGATACCTGTCGTTTTTGGCGTTACAATAATACTTTTCTACATAATGTACACGCTGCCGGGAGATCCGATAAGATTACTGCTCGCTGGCGAGAGGGTGACTCCCGAGAGGATTGAGGAACTGCGCAGGGCGTGGGGGTTGGACCAGCCAGTCTACGTGCAGTACTTCTACTGGCTCTCACACGTGGTTAGGGGGGATTTAGGGGTCTCCATAGTTACTAAGGAGTCCGTCTCATACTTGATAGGTCAGAGGCTACCGTACACCTTATCACTGATGCTGGTCTCAACCATCCTGTCCTACACTATCGGGGTGACGGCAGGCATCGCTGCAGCGCTGAAAAGAGGCGGCATCCTAGACGGTGTTTTATCAATCGCCAGCATCGCCCTCTATTCAATACCTGGCTTCTGGTTCGGGCTTATGTTGATGCTTGCCTTCGGCTACTACCTCAGAGTCCTACCTATATCAGGCTACGAGGGGGTGCAGTCCCTAATCCTCCCGGCGTTGTCGCTGGCGTTGCCCTCCTCAGCCTCGGCGATGAGGCTTATGAGGGCTGAGATGATTGAAGTCCTTAACGAGGATTACGTGAGAACGGCGTGGGCGAAGGGACTTCCCGGCAGGAGGGTTTTGATGGTGCATGCCCTCAGGAACGCTGTGCTGCCGGTGGTCGTGATGTTCTTCCTGGACATACCTTGGCTCATAGGGGGTGCGGTGGTGATCGAAACCCTGTTCGCCCTACCAGGTATGGGGAGGTTGCTGTACGTATCCATAATAAGGCAGGACTACGCGGTTGTTCAGGGGGTAGTTCTGATTATAACGGTGCTTACGGTCGTCTTCAACACGGTTGGGGATTTAGTGGTGGCGGCGCTGGACCCGCGGATACGGGTGGAGAGGGGTGAGGGGGTGTGAGCTCCTTGATGAAGACTCTAGTAGGTAGGTTCAGCTCGATCCGCAGGAGCGAGACCCTGAAGCTCTTCCTCAAGCATGGGAGAGGCACCGCCGGCTTGGTCTTGCTGTCGATCATAGTGTTCATGGCATTGACGGCGGAGTTCATAGCGCCGACGAGGTACGACGAGGTGGATCCATCCTCAAGACTTCAGCCACCTTCATTAAACCACCTGTTCGGGACGGACCATCTTGGGAGGGACGTTTTTAGCAGAGTGGTTTACGGTGCGCGAATAGCGTTGTGGGTCGGTTTTTTGGTGGTGGTGATTGAGGCGGGGATAGGGGTCACTCTGGGGTTGATGGCCGGTTACTACGGCGGGCCGACGGATAAGCTCATATCCGCGGTTGCGGATATGATGTGGGCCTTCCCCCCTATAATACTAGCGTTGGCCATAGTCGCGATACTGGGTCCCGGCCTGACTAACGTGGTCGTGGCCGTGTCAGTGGTTAGCTGGGCCCCTTACACGCGGGTGGTTCGGGCTAAGACGCAGTCCATAGTGGGCAGGGAGTTCATAACGGCCGCCAGAGCTATAGGCGAAACTGACTTGAGTATAATGTTCAGATATGTCCTGCCGAACACCCTTATGTCGGTCATAGTGCTGGCCACCCTCACCATACCGTCGGCCATACTCTACACGACGGCGCTCAGCTTCTTAGGCTTCGGCGCTCAACCACCGACGCCTGACTGGGGGGCTATGCTTAACGAGGGCAAGGACTACATATTCAAAGCCCCGTGGAACTCCATATTTCCAGGGCTCTTCATCACACTTACGGCGCTGAGTTTCAACCTCCTGGGCGACGCGTTGAGGGACGTCCTCGACCCCAAGTTGAGGTTAGGGTGATCAGGGTGCCTAACGCCATGCTGGACATCCGGGACCTGGACGTGTGCTACGAGACCAGCAGGGGTTGCGTAAGCGCGGTGAAGGGCGTCGACCTGACAGTGTTTGAAGGCGAGTCCTTCTGCCTAGTCGGGGAGACAGGCTGCGGTAAGAGCACGTTGGCGCTGACCATACCAAGATTACTCCCCCCGAACGCCAGGATATTGAGCGGTAAGGTCCTGTTTAGAGGTGTGGATCTGCTGGGGTTAGGTGATGAGGAGCTCCAGAAGATTAGAGGTCGGGACATAGCCGTAGTTTTCCAGAATCCGATGACCTCCCTGAACCCTGTTTACAGGGTGTGGTACCAGGTGGCTGAAGTCCCGGTCACCCACTCTAAAACCCCCTGGAGTGAAGCGTTTAAAGCGGCTGTGAGGCAACTCACCAAGGTCGGGATCCCCGACCCTGAGGTGAGGTCCAGGGACTACCCCCACACATACAGCGGCGGCATGAGGCAGAGGTCCATGATAGCAATGATGACCACGTGCAACCCCAGTCTGCTGATAGCCGACGAGCCGACGACTGCCCTTGACGTCACGATACAGGCGCAGATACTTAAGCTGCTTCAAGCGCTTAAGGCGGAGTACGGCCTTACGCTACTCCTGATAACCCACAACTTCGGCATAGTGGCTGAGGTGTGCGATAGGGTGGGCGTCATGTATGCTGGAAGGCTGGTCGAGGTAGCTGACGTTAACGAGGTCTTTGAGGCGCCCCACCATCCCTACACTAAAGGTTTGATTGAGTGCGTAGTGTCTAGGAGGAAGTCTAAGGCCAGGTTGAATCAGATCCCCGGGACGCCGCCGAGCCCAATCAACCCGCCTAAAGGGTGTAGATTCCACCCGAGATGCCCGTACACCACGGACAAATGCCGGAAGGAAGAACCAACCCTAGAGGACGCCGGCAACAAACACCTAGTAGCATGCCACAACTACGGGCGGGTTAGGTGATGCGTGTGGAGCTGCTCACAGTCAGGGGGTTAAGGAAGTACTTCAAGTTCAGGAAAGGGTTGCTTTCAAAGACGCAGTATGTTCACGCAGTGGATGACGTGAGCTTCTCCTTACCTAAGGGGGTCACGTTAGGGGTGGTCGGCGAGTCGGGCTCGGGTAAAACCACGTTAGGCTTGACGGTGCTTAGGTTGCTGGAGCCCACCTCCGGGGAGGTGATCTTCGGCAACACCAACGTCACGCAACTCCCTAAAAACATGTTGAGGGAGTTCAGGAAGTTAACAGGCATCGTCTTCCAGGACCCGTACTCGTCCCTAAACCCTAGAATGAGGGTCAGGGAGATACTTGAGAGGCCCCTGAAGATACATAAGGCAGGTGACGGCGAGGAGCGCCTGAACACTGTAGTGAGGGCGTTGGAGGAGGTGGGCCTGAGTGCGGAGCATCTGACGAGGTACCCCCACGAACTCTCCGGAGGGCAGCAGCAGAGAGTGGCCATCGCTCGCGCCATAATACTTAGGCCGCAACTAGTAGTGCTTGACGAGCCCACCTCATCGCTAGACGTCTCAGTGCAGGCCCAGATCCTCAACCTACTTCTGGAGCTACAGAGCAGGCACGAACTGGCGTACATCTTCATAACGCATGACCTACTCACCGCCAAACACGTAAGCGACGCGATAATGGTGATGTATCTAGGTAAGGTGCTTGAGTATGCGGAGACGCACGACATCTTCAACCACCCAAGACATCCATACACGGCAACGCTGCTCTCCTCAATACCGTTACCGAATCCAAGGTTGAGGGGCAGGAAGAGGGTGGAGGTGGTTGGCGAGCCGCCGAGCCCAATCAACCCGCCTAAAGGGTGTAGATTCCACCCGAGATGCCCGTACACCACGGACAAATGCCGGAAGGAAGAACCAACCCTAGAGGACGCCGGCAACAAACACCTAGTAGCATGCC